>DASZCH010000022.1:0-57059 GCA_035943235.1 Candidatus Acidiferrales bacterium | reverse complement strand
GGTGATTGTCGCGATGCTCGCATGTTACATCCCCGCGCGGCGCGCCCTTCGCGTCGATCCCATGATTGCGCTGCGGTATGAGTAACTATGGTGCGAGCGCCGGCCCGAAGATTACCGGCGGGTCCCGATTCTTTGCGATTTTGAACAAAATTGCATCCAGACTGGCATGCGAGCCCATCAATAAGGCCTTTTAAAGAACCGCACCATTTTCCCCGGTATAGACAAAAAGGGGACGCCATAAAACCATGCACAAAGCAGAGCGCCAAATGAGTTTTTCCTGTTACCTCCTTATCCGCGCTGCTGTTGCCACCAGCGATGCCGCGCCCGCCTGCAAACTGGAAATTTCCAGCGCGCCGTATCGCAGGAAAAGCCCATCGCCGGAAGCTCGCGTGATGCGGTACGAACTTAGCAGCGCCAGGTCTAGCGAACTCGCTTCGGCCAACGCCCGAACGAGCCCACCGTCCTGGTGCCGCACCACTAAGTGCATTCCAGCAGGCCGGGTGGGACACTGCCACCTGCACGCAACCAAGGGTGACAGTGCTTCAATTAATGCGGTGCGCTTTGCCTTGTATAGCGCGCGCATCCGCCGCAAATGCACAGAGAAGAAGCCTTCTTCCATGAAGAGACTCATGGCCATTTGCGTAACCGCTGGGGTAAAGCCGTCAAGCTGTGTCCGAATATTGGCCAGCAACTCGACCAGACGCTCCGGAACAATCGCGTATGCAAGACGCAGGGAAGCGAACATCGCCTTGTTTAGTGTGCCGATATAAAGCACTCTCGAATCCGTATCAATCGAATAGAGTGGCGTCAGGAGCTGGCCGTCGTATCCGAATTCCCCGTCGTAATCGTCCTCGACGATCCAAGAGTCATTGCGCCTTGACCAGTCCAGCAGCGCGATACGCCGCTCGAGGCTCAAAGCGGCGCCCGTCGGATACTGATGTGAAGGCGTGATGTACACCAGCCGGGCCCGTGGAGAACACCGCATTCCCATATCCACGCGCATGCCTTGGTCATCAACAGGCACTGGGACAATTCTCGCGCCGGCGATTCCAAAAGCCGCTCGTGCGCCCAGGTACCCTGGATCCTCCATCCATGCGGCGTCTCCACGGTCCAAGAGCAGAATCGAAATTGCGTTCAGCGCCTGTTGCGCGCTGTTGAACACGATTACCTGCCCCGGCTCGCAGTGCATTCCGCGAAACTGTGCCACGTATCGCGCGACGGCTGTGCGCAAGCTCCACAATCCGCGTGGATCGGTAAACCTAAGCCCCTCGTGTCCCAGTTCCCGCGCCGCTCGCGCTTCGAGCAGCCTCCATCTCTCCCAGGGGAATTCCTTGATGTCTGCCGTTCCCGCGTTGAATGCCACTGGGATCTCCGGCTCCCGGCAGGCAGCGTTTGCGGAAATGGCGAGGCCGCGTCTTGACGGCGAAGGGGAACGCTTCCGTTTTTTTTTCCCCTTTGCCGGAGTCAGCTGAGCAACCCGGCTCGCGATGAACGTGCCCCGTCCGACGCCGCGCTCCAGAAAGCCCTCGTCCGTGAGTTGCGTGAACACTTCCTCGACAAGTCCGCGGGAAATTCCATAATCCGCAGCCGCCTGGCGGCTCGACGGGAATCGCTGACCGGGCCGAAAGGCACCTTCGAGCACCGCCGCACGAAGGGTTTGATACAGGTTGCCGCGGCGGACTCGCGCCGCGCGTATTCGAGGCAGCAACATTCCTTTCGGTGAACGCATGGTTGCTCGGTGATGGTCTATTTCGTGTAACGTAATCGGCACTGGAAATCAGACCAATCGCAGCTTAGCATAGCCGTGCGAGGATTTATGCGAAAGCTCTCAATTTTCGTTTTTCTGGTGCTCTGCGCTGTTCCGGCGCCAGCACGGGCCGCCGGCCTGCCGTTCATGCGGGACAATTACAGCGCAGCTCTCAGGCAAGCGAAGCAGCGCAACGTGCCCATATTCGTGGAGGTTTGGGCTCCCTGGTGATCCACCTGCCGCCTGATGCGAGGTCTGCTGGCTCACGCCGACCTCGCCAGGTACGCCGGACAGTTTGTCTGGCTTGAAATCAATTATGACGCTGCGGAGAACGGCGCCTTCCTTACCAAATACGGGGCGCACTCGACTCCCACTTTCTTCGTAATCGATCCGCAAGATGAGCGCGTCGCCGCGACGCAAACCGGCGCGATGTCGCTCTCGGAACTCGATCAATTTCTCGACAGAGGAGCGAGCGCGGCACTTGCGAAAAGGCAAACTCTTGCCGATGCGGCGCTCACTCGCGGAGATAGTGTGCTGTCGCGGCAACCCGCGGAAGCAGCGAAAGCCTACCGGGCTGCGCTGAACGCGGCACCGGCCAATTGGCCACGGTACGCACTCGCTGAGGCTTCGCTCGCCGGAGCTCTTCAGGATAGCAAAGAGTATCAGCGGTGCGCGGAGACAGCGGTGGCTGAAGCGTCGCACATGAATCGCGATTCGATGTTCGCGCGTACCGTCGTTGCCGGTATGTGGTGTGTCGCCTCCGTTGATCCGGCGCCATGGGCGGACTTGGCAAGCAAGAAACTCGAAGCGCTGGCGGAGGAAGCGCTAAGATTGCCGACAACTGTTCGTGACCATCGCGACGAACTCTATCGCACGCTGATGCTTATTTCCGTCAATCATAACGACCGCGTCAGCGCCGCGAAATGGGGCAATCGCTGGCTGGCCGAGCTCGACGCGATCGAACCACGCGACGACGATGAGCGCTCGGCAATCGATATCGCTCGCGTTGAAGACGTGCAAACGTTCGGTGATCCAAACCGCATACTACCGGCTTTGCTCGCTTCCGAGCAGACCATGCCGCACAACTACAACGCGTCGTTACGAGTCGCTCAGATGGAAAGCGCGATAAACAATTACCGAGAAGCTGTGGCCGCCTGTGAGCGCGGCCTCGCTCGTTCTCCAGGTCCGGACATGCGCGCATGGTTGCTCAACATCAAGGCAGACGGTCTCACGAAAGAAGGAAAAGTGGCGGAAGCTCGCCGCGCGAACGAGGAAGGATTGCAGGCCGCGCAGGCAATTCCGCAGGAATCCATGCGCCAAATGTACATTGGAATTTTTGAGAAACAGCTAGGCAACACGGGAGGAAAGCAAAGCCCCGAAATGAAATGACCAAATGAATCCAGAAACCAGGACGGACAAATGCCTTCAAAATGCTTGCCGGAAAAAACGCGGAACGATCCGGGAGGATTTACTGTTCAACAGATGCCGATTTTTTCGATGATGCGGAGAACGTCTTCGTGGGACACGTCGTACAGATCATGCTCGTCTTCCTGTTCGAGGCGCTCGCGTAAATATTCCGCGGCGATGAAACTCGCCTCGCGATCAGTCAAATACCGTTTTGCGCGATTCTGAAATTCGATGAATGCGGTGTGCGCCAAGCCGAGGATCACTCCTTTGCCGTCGACATAGAATTTGCAGTCGATGGTGTCCGCGTGGCGTGTGGCTATGCCGTTCCAGCAATGCGAGAAGCGGCAGCGGTAAACAACGTCGGTCATCTTCGACGCCACTTCAAAGGGGCGAACGAAATCGCTCATCGCGCCTTGATTGGGGATGCGGGTAACAGTTTGGGTGGTCATCATGCTCTCTTGTTTGACGTGAGTTCCGTTTGCTCTTGTGCCAGGGTCAGCAAAACCTCACGTCAGCCAGCGCGAAAACGGCGCTGCCGGGACGTGAGCTACAGAAATAGCCCACGCAGGAGCTACTTGTGGCCGGCCATGGCGGCGTGCGTTTCCGAATAGCTGCGGATTGCCGCGCCTACACCTGCGCCTGCCGGCAGCCGGAAGCCCTGGTCAAGCAGGCACTTTTCGAGCGCGGCGAGGAAGAGCAGCACATTATTTTTCTGGCAGCCATAACCCATCAATCCCACGCGCCACAGCTTGCCTTTGATTGGCCCAAATCCGCCGCCGATTTCGATATTGAACTCATCCAGCAATTGCCCGCGTACTTTAGCGTCTTCGATTCCCTGAGGCACTTTGATGCCGGTGACTGTGACCTGGCGGTCCTTCGGATTCTCGACGAACATTTCGAGCCCCATGGCCTCGAGGCCTGCCACGAGCGCGTCACGATTTTCTTTGTGACGTTCCCAGCGCGGCTGCAAACCTTCCTCGAGAACGAGGCGCAGCGCCTCACGCAGCGCGAACACGAGAGAAATCGGGGCTGTGTGATGGTAGGTGCGTTCCTTGCCCCAGTATTTCATCGTCGTGGTCAAATCGAAATACCAGCTTTGCACGGGAGTCTTGCGCGCGCGCAGCACGTCTTCGGTTCGCGCATTCACCGTAATAGGAGACATGCCCGGAGGGGCGCTGAGGGCTTTCTGAGAGCCGCTAAAGCAAATATCGATATTCGTCTGATCCACATCGAGGGGCATGCCGGCGAGGGTGGAAACGGTGTCGACAACAAGGAGAGCGCCCAGTTCGTCGGCGACTTTGCGCATGTTATCGAGATTCGTCACGACGGACGTGGAGCTTTCGCCATGTGTGACGCCAAGAATTTTGATTTTCTTTCCCTTGCCCGCGCGGCGCACATCATCGGGGTCGCAAGGCTTTCCGTAAGGAGCTTCCACGCGAATGATTTTCGCGGGCGTGCGTTCGGCAATGATGGCCATGCGCTCGCTGAACACTCCGTTCACGCAGATGATGGCTTCGTCGCCTGCTTCGAGGGGATTCAGCACCGCGGCTTCAATTCCGCCGGAACCGGAGGCGGAGATTGGGAAGGTCAGACGATTTTTCGTTTGAAATACCTGGCGCAGAAGCACCTGGACGTCGCCCATCATTTCCAGGAACCAAGGGTCAAGGTGACCGATGATTGGCGTTGACATAGCGCGGTACACGCGCGGGTCGATGCAAGAGGGTCCCGGGGTCAGCATCAATCTTGTGGGGGGAAGGAGTTCACCAATCGGCGAGTTCATTTTTATCCTCGTTTAACCTGGGCTACATAATGATTATAGCGCGTGCTGGCCATGGCTGGCGGTGTTTACGATGGACCTGGCAGCGTCTGAGCCGAGCCGTCCGGTCCGTCCGGCAGGCGTATAATCGCTGTGACGCCCAAAGACCTGAGGCAATAGTCTCTCGAATTTGCCCCCATACGGTCAATACCCAAAATGGCCTGTGCGAGGGTTTGCGGGCCGGACGCACGTAGTTTCGTTAGTCCTATTGCCGAAAACGGGCTGCGCGTTTATTGTGTAGAAAGCGGCGGCAGGAAGAGAGCGTGAAAAATGGTTGAGCGGCCATCAAAAGGGTCACCTGATAATCCGCAACAAGACGATCGGGCGTCGAATCGGCGCATGGCGCACCGCTTTCCCTTTGTCGCGCTGGCGGAGTTGGTGGAAATCAAGACAGGTGAGCGCATGGCCGCGCAGACCACGCAACTGAGTTCGACAGGGTGCTACACGGGAGCGCTGAATCCCTTCGCCGAAGACACCGAGATTCGAGTACGCCTTAGTAAAGACGGAAAGGTATTTGAATCGGCGGGACGCGTGCTGCACGTGCATGTCGAATTCGGCATGGGCATACTATTCGAAAATGTTGCGCCGGAGCAGCAGCGCGTGCTGGATGCGTGGGTTGCCGGCGCGGGCGGTTAGAACCTCCATTTTATCCTCGTGACCCGAAGCCTGTGGTTCCCCTCTGTTCTTAACCGCATTTCGAGGTTCTATTTTGCGGATGGCAGATAAATGTGATTGGGCGCCAACAATTTGACGTGGGGCACTTCCGTGCTCACTTTCAAATCGCGATAACCGGACTTTCCCGGAAGCTCCGCCCGGAAGGTCAAGATGTATTGCCGGCCGAGCATTTCTGTGAGTTGCTGCAGGAAAGGGCGGAAGGAAACGGGATTTTGCGTGCCCTGGAAGAAGGCGTAACCGCCGCTGTCTGAGGTCAATTCGCTGAGAGATCCCTGACCGTTGTTGTTGAGAAACCGGTTGCGAGCGACGCGGCCGGAAGTCCCCTCAAAAATGCTGAACACGATGATATTTTCGCGCTGCGCGACTTGAATCGCTTTTTCGAGCGACGGATTGCGGCCCGGCGATGTCTCGCTGAAACCGTATGTAGGATCGATCCCATCGCTGACCAAGAGGACTTCGCGGCGCGAGGCGTCGTCAGGCCAATTCTTGACGAGGTCGCGGAAGGCTTCAAAAACACTTGATTGGCCCGACGCAGCGCCGGTTGTCAGGTGCAAAGCGCGTGCCGCAGCTTCATGGTCCGTCGTCAACGGCTGTTGCATCCTGGCGCTGCCATTCATCGCGTAAGCAATTCCGACGGCCGCGTTTTGGGGAAGGGTCCGAATGAAGTCGGCGACGTCTTTGAATTGCGAGCCGAGCCTGGTGTTGGAGCTCTGGTCGATCAGAATCACGAGATCGAGCTTGGAATTTTCGCCATTTGCGGGAATGAGATTGACGACCGGGCGCGGCTGCTTATCCTGGTGAACGGAGACGTCCGCGCGCTCGAGAGCGGGCGGCGCTTCGCCGGAGCGGCCCATTGCGGTGACGGTTACGTGAACAATATCAGGTGACGCAGGCGTGGGACTTTGAGCCGGAAGCGGCCTGACGATGCACAGAGTACATGCAGCAAACCAAACGATGAGCATGAATTTGAATTGACGATTCATTTTGAGCTCCTAACCAGAAGTCGCCCATACATCGATTGGATGAGTTTCGGAGGAGTTTGGGTATCCAAGTGTATAATTCCTCGCGCACAATGAAGCCCGAGAAAATTAATTCGCCCAGAAATTTCGGCCTGGAACGCGAACTGGAGATTTATCAGCACGGCATGACCGGGAAGAAACTGTCGATACCGGTCTCTCTGTCTCTGCTGGAGCAAAAGGCGAAAGAGGCGCTGGATCCGCGCGCGTATGACTATGTGGCGGGGAGCGCGGGCGGCGAGCACACGATGCGCGCTAATCTGGACGCGTTCTATCGCTGGCGAATCGTGCCGAGAATGCTGCGCGATGTCTCCGCGCGGGACTTGAGCGTGGAATTGCTGGGTGCGAAATTGCCGGCGCCGGTGCTGCTTGGTCCCGTGGGCGTGCAAGGCATCATTCACGGCGAGGCGGAAATCGCATCAGGACGCGCAGCCGCTGAACTCGGCTTGCCGTTTGTGATCAGCACCGTCTCTTCGCGGCCGATGGAAGATGTCGCGCAGGCGATGGATGGGGGGTTGCGATGGTTTCAGCTCTACTGGGGCAAAAATCCGGAGCTGACGGCGAGCCTGTTGCAGCGTGCGGAACTTGCGGGCTACACGGCGCTGGTGGTGACGCTCGACACATCGATGCTGGGCTGGCGCGAACGGGATCTCGAACGCAGCTATCTTCCGTTTTTTTTCGGTGAAGGATTGGGGAATTATTTTACCGATCCTGTATTCCGCGCGGCGCTGAAGCAGCCTCCGGAAAAAGATCCGGCGGAAGCGGTTCGCCTGTGGGCGAGCATCTTCACAAATAATGCGCTGACGTGGGGAGATGTGACGTTTTTGCGCGAGCACACCAAGCTGCCGATACTTTTGAAGGGGATCCTGCACCGCGATGACGCAGCGCGCGCGGTTGATTGCGGCGCCGATGGCGTGATCGTTTCGAATCACGGAGGGCGTCAAGTGGATGGCGCGATTGCCGCGCTGGATGCGCTGCCGGGCGTGGTGCACGCAGTGAAAGGAAAAGTTCCGGTGCTGTTTGACAGCGGCATTCGCCGCGGCGCGGACATTATGAAAGCGCTGGCATTGGGAGCGCGGGCCGTGCTGATCGCGCGACTCTACATTTGGGGACTCGCGGCGGCGGGCGAAGCGGGCGTGCGCGACGCGGTGCTCAATCTGCTTGCTGATTTTGATTTGTCGATGGCTCTGAGCGGCTTCACTTCATGTCGAGAGTTGAGCGCGTCCATTCTCGCGTCCGCGGATGATTCATTTCCCGCTCAACGATCGGGCCAGCCGTAAAGCTTCAACGCATTGCCACGCAGAACCATGCGCGCAATCTCCACGGCGCGGGCGCGCGTGATTTCGCCGTCATCCATCATTCCGGTGAGAGCGATGGCCAATGCTTCGCGGCCCGAGTTGGATGTTTGCCAGCCGATTTCCTCCCAATCGATTTCCCGCGTGCCGGGCGAGAGGTCTGTACCGAACATGACTTTTTCGGGATACCATTCGAGCCAATAGCGAATCGTTTTGCTCAACTCGCGCGTGGGGAGAAGCCAGGTCTGCTCCGAGAAATCCGTGTAGACGTTCGGCTTCATGAGCAAAGCCGCAACGGATTTCGAGAACGGACCCGCGCCGCCGTGGAGTAAAACGAATTTCGTGCCGCGCAGCGTCGGGTCATTCAGCACATCTTCCAAGAGCAGGGGATCCGCGTCACGCATCGCGAAATATCCGCCGCAACCGAAGCCGGTGTGAATGTGAACGGGCATGCCGAGGCGTCCGGCCTCGGCGGCGATGTAGTGAAAAATATAATCCTGCAGTTTGTAGTAGGCGGTCTTCGCGGGCGCGCCGCCCGCGATGTAATGCGTGTAAATCTCGTGCGCGGCGGCTGCGTCGGAACGCTTGAAATCCAGCGAGCGTAGATATGCAGCTTCAAACTTCACTGCGACCGCACCGTTCTGTTTTTGGTCTTCCAGAGTCGGCGTGACGATTTGGGAAAGATAATCATCGAGCGTGGCCGGGAGCCGATTTTTGTTGAGAGCTTTCAAATAGCGCTGCAAGAGCTGATTTTCGCGGCCATAAAAGAATTTGCGGTCGGGAGTTTCGGCGGCGAGTTTGCTGTCGTCGAGGGGCGAGAGCAGCGCGTCGTCGAACGGCACCCAACGGAAGCGCGGCGGCTCGAGGCCAGGGCCCATGGCTTCGCGATTCGCAAGTTCCGTCTCGATGCCAAGATGGTCGAGTACCCATGCCGGATAATTATCTCCCTGCTCTTTCTTGATGCGCGCCTTCGCGGCGAGAAGCTCGCGTACGTGCGCGGGCGACATGTCGTCATATTTGTAGCCGTAGAGGGATTTCCAGGCCGCGATGAATTGCGGATTTTCAGGGCGGCCGGTGATCGTCGAGTCGGTGGGCTCGAGAGGAGCGCAGGGAAGCGCGTCATATTCATCGTCCGGGACACCGTTCACCGGCAAAGCGGGAGGATGGGAATGGTCATCAATGGCGCGGATGCCGCGAATTCTGGCGAGGAGTGCGGGATCGGGTTTCTGCGCGGCGGCGAGTGGCACGACGAAAAGCAGAAGGATGAGAAGTCTCGGCAGCATCGTCTATTTTGTTCCGGCTTGGCGCGCTCCAGGATCAGTCGAATTCGCGGACGGGAGCGGGCTGTTCGGCGCCAGCTTGTCCGGCGGCAATCCGAGCGCGAAAATAATTTTCGCCACGAATCGGCGAACCGGCAATGCGGCGCAGCATGGCAAGCTGACCCACATGCGTGAGAGCGTCGGCCACCGGACCCTGGAAAAGTTTTTCGGCGGATGCATCTAGGGGTTGCGCCGTCGCAAGATAGGCGTCAAATCGTTCGAGAGATGCGAAAAATCGTTTTACGCCGTCGGGCCACGGTAGCGGAGGCGAATCGTGCCACTCCTGTTGCCCTTTCGCGATAGAAAGCGCCCAGTCGAAAAGATCTCCCATGTGCGCGAGGATTTGCGCGGGAGTGCGGGATGTTTCGGACGCGTGAAAGTCCGCGAAATCTTCAAGAGCGCCCCGAACGGCTTTGCCGGCGCGATAGGCAACGGTCGCAACAGTGTGGCGCAAAAGTTGGCGGGAGGCATCGGAACTTGCCGCATCAAAACCGTTGGGCATGGCTGGTAATCGTATCACGGGCAATCTTTGACGGTTAAGAGGAATAGTGTGTTCGGCAGTACACGAGGGGCAAAAACTGTCCTTCCGGGCAAGTGTTAGCGACTTAGCAACTTATGGCAGGTCATGTTGAAAGGCCCTAACCCCTATGCTAGATTCGGAAATTAGCTGAAATCCAGCATGACAACGGAAAAATTCACGGACGCGCAAAAGCCGAAGGTCAACCGGGTCGAAGTGTACTGGCACACGGTGACTTACCGGACGATTTTGCTCTACGTCTTCGCGTTTCTGATTCTGTTCACCGCGGCGGGTTACCTGGTATTCCCGGATACGTTTGCTAGCATGGCGCGGCATCTTTCGCACGCGCTGGAGCCGAAGGACGCCAGCGTGGCATCGACGGATGTTCGCGGGGCGCGGTTCGTCAATCTGGATGGCAAGGTGCAGGTGAAGAAAGTGAATTCGGTGCAATGGGGCACCGCAGATTATCAGATGCCTTTGAACAAGGGCGACTTGATCCAGACGGGTTCGGATGGAGTTGCCCGCATTGCATTCGCGGATGGCACCAATTACACGGTGCAGCCGGACACGCTCGTCACGGTCGAGGAAATCTTTGTGCCGCAGAATAGCGCGTCCAGCGTCGGCATGCACATCAGCGCGGGCAACGTGGATTTGACGACCGGCACGTGGCAAGTGCCGGGATCGAAGGCAGAAGTATCGTTTCAAGATGCGGTGGCGTCGCTGCACGAGAACAGCCATGCGGACGTGAAGACAAATCCGAATACGAAACAGAATGAAATCACAGTCGCGGCCGGCGCCGCGGACGTGAAACGTGATGGCCAGCAAGTGCAGGTTACGCAGTATCAGCGCGCGACGTTTGCCACCGGAGGGCCAATCACAAAAACCGATGTACTCGCGCCTCCGGGACTTGTGCAGCCGGTGAATCTGCAGCCCATCATCGTGGCGGATCCCAAGCACACGCCGATCCGGTTCGAATGGCAGCGCGTGAGCACGGCGCGCGCCTATGAACTCGAAATCAGTGATACGTCGATGTTCAATCGCGTGCTTGCGGATCGGAAAACGACGGATACGGCGGTGGAAGTCACAGGTTTAGCGTCCGGCGATTATTTTTGGACGGTGAAGGCGATCGATGCGAAGGGAGCCTCGAGCGAAGCGGCGGCTCCGTCGAAATTCTCACTGGTCGACCAGGCCAAAGAGCAGAGTATGCTGCTGGAGGTGGATCACATTGAGTTTGATGGGAAAGTTGTAGAGGTGATTGGGCACACCGAGCCAGGGTCGGCGCTGCTGATCGACGGCGAGGCGGTGGCGGACATCGGCGCGGACGGGAAATTCCGCCATTTCACGCAGCCGATGACGAGCGGCGCGCATGAGATTGTGATTACCGGACAGGACCGCAGAGGCGGAACCGCAGTTAAACGCGTGCCCATAGTAGTTCCATAATTCTTTTGAGTTAAAGCAAACATCGGAGACGCAGAGATTCGTGGGCGGGGGACGCAGGGCCAGAGGGGGTTCATGAAAAACGGATATTCGATGAGGTCGGTCTTTAGTCTTTTTTCGTCCGATCTCGCCATAGACTTGGGAACGGCGAATACCTTGGTATTTGCCAAAGGCAAGGGCATCGTGGTGAACGAGCCCTCTATCGTCGCGATCAACAAAAACAGCGGCGAAGTGGTTGCCGTGGGAAAAGAAGCGAAGGAGATGCTCGGCCGGACACCGGGCAACGTGGTGGCAATCAAGCCGATGAAAGACGGCGTGATTGCGGATTTCAAGGTCACGGAAAAGATGCTGACGTATTTCATCCAGAAGGCGCACAACCGGCGCGTTCTGGTGCATCCGCGTATCGTGATCGGCGTACCGAGTGAAATCACCCCGGTGGAGAAGCGCGCGGTGCAGGATTCGGCGTATCGAGCGCGGGCGAGCGAGGTTTATCTGGTGGAGCAGGCAATGGCCGCGGCGATTGGGGCGGGCCTGCCGATCGAGGAGCCGTCAGGCAACATGGTGGTCGACATTGGCGGAGGCACCACGGATATTGCGGTGATTTCGATGAGCGGGATCGTCTATTCGCGGTCGGTGCGCGTCGCGGGAAACGAGATGGACGAAGCGGTGATGCACTACCTGAAGCGGAAATACAATTTGCTGGTGGGCGAGCGCACGGCGGAGCAGATCAAGATCGAAATCGGCTCAGCCTATCCGCTGGAAAAGCCGCTGACGCTGGAAGTGAAAGGCCGCAATTTGATCGAAGGCGTGCCGCGCACGGTGACGATTGACGACAGCGAAATCCGCGAAGCGCTTTCCGAGTGCATCGCCACAATTTTGAACGCAATTCGAGTGGCGCTGGAGCGCACGCCTCCGGAGCTTTCCGCGGACATAAGTGATCGCGGGATTGTGCTGACGGGCGGCGGCGCGCTGATCAAGAATCTCGACAAGCGCATCCGCGAGGAAACGGGTCTTCCCGTTTCGATTGCCGATGATCCGCTAGCGTCAGTGGTGCTCGGGACGGGCAAGATGCTGAGCGATTTCCGGCTGCTGCGGCTAGTTTCCATCGACTGAGGATAGCTGCACGGCCGCGCACCGACGCGACTGTAGCCGTGTGGCGAGAATGAACGGTATCGCAGCAGTTCGACGTTGAATTCCAGAACTTCGAGGATTCGAGAAGTCAGACCCTTAGGAACCTATGGATGTCCCTTCCCGTCAACGGCCCCTGGTTCTGCTGGTCGTCGTGATTTTGGCGCAAGTGTTGGTGCTTGCGTTCCAAATCAGGCGAGGCCGCGATGTGCGGCTCATCCGTGTGTGGTCGGCAGAAGTGTTAACGCCGCCGCAGCGTGCGTGTACGTTCGTGATTTCAAAAATTCACGGCGCGTGGTTCGGCTATCTGGATCTGCGGCATGCGCGAAAGGAAAACCGGGAGCTCGCCGACGAAGTTGGCCAACTCCGGCTCAAGAATCAGGAACTCGAGGGCCAAGCCGCGGAGGCCGGGCGGCTCGCCAAACTGCTGGATTTCCGGCAAGCGAATTCGAACGTGCCTATGCTGGCCGCCGAAGTGATTGGCGCGAGCGCTGATTCAAATAGCGAGACGATTTTCATCAATCGCGGTGAGCACGATGGAGTGCGGCGCAACATGGCAGTCGTGACGCCCGATGGAGTCGTGGGGAAAATCTTCGAAGCATTTTCACGCACGGCGCAAGTGCTGCTGATCACGGATCGGGAGAGTGGCGTGGGCGCGCTGCTGGGGAATACGCGAACGCACGGGGTGATCAAGGGGACGGGCGACCCATTGCTGTGGATGGACTACGTGACGGGCGCGGAAAAAGTGCCCACCGGCGAGGAGATTCTGACTTCGGGCGAAGACAAGATCTTTCCGAAGGATTTGCGCGTTGGCACCGTGGTTTCGACGAGGGCCGGACTTCCGTTTCAGGCAATTCAGGTTGAGCCGGCCGCGCACCTGAACCGGCTGGAAGAAGTGCTGGTGCTGCTGTCGGAACAGGCTCTGAATCCGAAGGGAACCAGCGAGGCTGCGCACTCCGCGGCGAGCGGAGCCAATTCCTCGAGCAATAAAACGGGCAACGCCTCGAGCGCAGCCGGCACGCAAGGGAACGTAAAAGTGTTAGGAAAGACGCCAGAGCTACCTGCAAAAAAGCCCACGGGAATCGCGAAACCTGCTGCAACGAATCCGCCCGGGACACCACGCTGATGCAAGGTCCCTGGATGACCTCGCGAATGGATTCTCAAACGCAGCACATCGAAGTCCATAAGTTTTACGGCGGCACGATCGTGCTGGTGTGCTTTCTGGCACTTGTGATCCAGGCGTTTTTGAATAAATTCAGTGTGCATTTCCAGTTACTCGAACTGCCGCTGCTGGTGGTGGTCTATTTCGGGTTGAGCCGCAGAAATTCCGTGACCGGACTGTTTCTTGGGACTGTTGTGGGGCTTTTGCAGGACGGCATCAGCCACACGCCGATTGGTCTCTACGGCATCGCGAAAGGCTTCATTGGGTACATCGCGTCGTCGGTGGGCGCACGGTTAGACACGGAGCATCCGATCAGCCGTTTCGTATTGATGTTTCTGTTTTTTCACATCCATCAGATCCTGCTGGCGATTACGATTCATTTGTTGCTGGCGGGCTCTGAACCCTTTTTCTCAGTTCAATTGTTGATCGCCTCACTTATCAATTCCGCAGTTGCCGTTTTTCTTTTCGCGGGGCTGGACCGCTTGCGGCGGTAGCGACGCGATTGCGTTCCGGCTTTCGTTGGCCTAACATGCGCGGGCCAACGATGCCGGAAACGAATTTCGCCGCCGAGCGCTCGAGTCAACGCAACGCCGTCATCGCCTGTTTCCTTGGATGGACGCTTGACGCCTTCGATTTTTTCATTCTGACGTTTGTCCTGGCGCCGATCGGGAAGGATTTTCACAAGAGCATCCCGGAGATGGCGCTGGCGATTACGGCGAGCCTGGCGACGCGTCCGATCGGCGCATTCATTTTCGGGCTGTTGGCGGATCGCTACGGGCGGCGGTTGCCGCTGATGCTGGATGTTTTGTTCTACTCCGCGATTGAAGTTCTCTCCGGATTCGCGCCGAGCTATTCCGTGTTCCTCGTGCTGCGTTTGCTTTACGGAATCGGCATGGGCGGGGAATGGGGCGTGGGCGCGTCGCTGACGATGGAATCGGTGCCGGCAAAGTGGCGAGGGATTCTTTCCGGGGTGCTGCAAGAGGGTTACGCGTTCGGCTATTTGCTGGCCGCGGTTGCCTACTGGCTGGTGTTTCCGCATTTCGGCTGGCGCGCGATGTTTTTCATCGGCGGCTTGCCGGCACTGCTGACGCTATTCATTCGCTCGAAAGTGAAAGAGAGCGAGGCGTGGAAAGCAACGTCGGCGCATGTCGATTGGGCTACATATTTCGACTTGATTTTTCGCAATTGGAAGCGTTTCGCGTACCTTGTGCTGCTGATGGCGATGATGAATTTCATTTCGCACGGCACACAGGATCTCTATCCTACGTTTCTGCAATCGCAGCGAGGTTACAGCCATGGAACGACGGCGCTAATCACGGTGCTTTCGATGGTGGGCGCGATTGCGGGTGGAATGCTCGTGGGATTGTACTCGGACCGCCGCGGACGGCGTCGCGCGATGATAGGCGCGGCGCTTTTCGCTGTCGCGCTGATTCCGCTGTGGATCGCGGCGCCGAATTTACCGCTGATTCTGCTGGGGGCGTTCCTGATGCAATTCATGGTGCAGGGCGCCTGGGGCGTGATTCCCGCGCACATCAACGAGCTTTCGCCGGATACGCTGCGCGGATTTTTCCCCGGCTTCGCTTATCAGCTTGGCGTGCTTTTTGCGGCGTCGAGCGCGTATCTCGAGGCCGTCATGGGGAAACGGATGAGCTATGGGCACGCGATGGGAATTTTCGCGACGATTGTGCTTGTCGGCGGCGTGATTGTGATTGCGCTCGGACCGGAAGCCCATGGCGTCAGGTTTGGCGGAATGAAAGCGGAAGAGTCCCTGTCGACGGCCGTGAAACCGAAAGGCCCTTCTTAAGGCAATGGGTCAGTTTGAATTTTGACTCGTTTTGTCACGATTAAGAAAATTCAAACTGCCCCACTATCCTTCTTAAGGCTCTTTCGCGCGCGGGCCGAAAGGAGAGTAAAATTGGATTTGAGTTTGTAAGGAGAAATCATGAGCGCAACATCGAAAATAGCACCGTCATCATCCACGATTGAAATGATCCGTGAAAAGGCGCGCCGTCTGGGAATTTTGTCGATGATGTCGACAACCGCGGCCGGCTCCGGCCATCCGACTTCTTGTTTGTCCGCCTCTGAACTTACGGCCGGCGTGTTTTTTTACGCCATGAAGTTCGATCCGAAAAATCCGAATGGGCGCGAGAGTGACAGATTTGTTCTGTCGAAAGGGCACGCGGCGCCGTTGCTTTACGCGGCTCTTGCCGAGGCTGGCGTGTTTCCGGTTTCGCGCGTGATGACGCTGCGGCAATTTTCAAGCGAGCTCGAAGGGCATCCGACGCCGCGAATCCCGGGAGTCGATGCAGCGACCGGATCTCTGGGACAAGGACTCTCGGTAGGAGCCGGGCTGGCGATTGGCGCCAAGATGGACAAGCTGGGAACGAGTGTGTATGTGCTGCTTGGCGACGGCGAGCTTGCCGAGGGCAGTAACTGGGAGGCCGCGGAATTCGCGGGGCACTACAAGATCGATAATCTTATCGCGCTCTGCGACATCAATGCGCTCGGCCAGAGCGAGCGCACGATGTACAAGCACGATATGGAAATTTATCGCAGGAAATTCGAGTCTGAAGGCTGGGACACGCAGGTGATTGATGGCCACGATGTGGTGGCAGTGCTGGCGGCGCTCGATCATGCGAAATCCACGACGGGCCGCCCCAAGGCGATTATCGCTCGGACCATTAAGGGACACGGCGTCAGTTTTTTGGCGGACAAGGACGGTTGGCACGGCAAGGCGCTGTCGAAGGAGCAACTCGCGAAGGCCGTGGCGGAAATGGGCGGGCCGATTGAAGTTGCTGCGGATCCGGGACGCTCGTACGCGCGAACGAAATTGCCGGAGCCGCCTGAGTTCGCGGAACCCTCTGCGCCGAGCTACAAATCAGACGCCTCCGTGGCGACGCGCGAAGCATACGGCAACGCGCTGAAGCGAATCGGGGCGGTGAATCCGCATATTGTCGCGCTGGATGGAGATGTGAAGAATTCGACGTTCGCGGAGATTTTCGGCGATGCGTATCCGGAGCGCTTCTATCAGGCGTATATCGCGGAACAAAACATGATCAGCGTAGGCGTTGGCTTGGCCGCGCGCGGCAAAGTTCCATTTCTTTCGACCTTCGCGTGCTTCCTTTCGCGCGCGTTCGACCAAGTACGCATGGCGGCCATCAGCCGCAGCCCGATTAAGGTGTGCGGTTCGCATTGTGGCGTTTCCATTGGGGAAGATGGGCCTTCGCAGATGGCGCTCGAAGACATTGCGTCTTTTCGCGCGATTCACAGTTCGACGGTGCTGTATCCCTCGGACGCATATTCCGCGGAACGTCTGACGGAAGCGGCCGCGCGGATGCCGGGGATCACTTACATTCGCACTTCGAGGCCGAAGACACCGCTCCTTTATTCCGCCACGGACACTTTTCCCGTGCCGGGCTTCCGTGTGTTACGCCAGAGCGCAAATGACCGGGCACTGATTGTCGGCGCGGGAATCACCGTGCACGAAGGGTTGAAAGCGCATGAACAACTGAAGTCGCAAGGAATTTCCGCGCGCGTCGTGGATTTGTACTGCGTAAAGCCCGTTGATGGAAAGCAATTGACTGAACAACTGGAGTCCGCAGGCGGAAATCTGGTCACGGTCGAGGATCATTATCCCGAGGGAGGTCTCGGGGAAGCTGTGCTTTCCGCGCTGACGCAGGCGGGAGCCGCTCCGGCGAAGTATGTGAAATTGGCTGTGAGTGGAATGCCGCATTCCGGAAAACCCGACGAGCTGCTGGATGCGTTCGGCATTTCTGCCAGGCACATCATTGACGCGGTTCACTCGATGAATTAGGGGGCGCGTCCCACCGGCAGGTGGGGCAGGGGTGGCGTCCGGCTCCTCGGATAAGCGATTTTTCGGGCAGTGCTCCATTGTGAAACGAATGCCCCGTTCGTACTGTCTTTCAGTCAAGGGCAGAATTTGCGGGCTTGCAACTTCCTGATCTCACGGCTGCTATAGCGCGCCATTTGGCCTTCGGGTTGCGCCGTTAACGGCGTGTCTTCTTCGAGAACAAGGTCATCCGCCCTCCTTTTGTCCCCGAAACCGCGCTCGATGCGGAGCCGCTTCATATTAATGGAAGGCGCGGCTGTATCGCTGGCGTTGCTCGTGATGGCTGGCGCGTTGGGCATCAGCGCAGCGATTCGCTCCCAATTCTCGACGGGAGTCCAGATTTTGAACCAGCGGGTTGTGTTGCACACGCAGCTCCACGAGGCGTTCGACAACAGCGTGCTGAATTTCTGGAGGTACTACGGTTCCGGGAATGCGGATTTGCTAACTGGGTACCGTTCTTCCGAGGCTGAGCTCCGCGCATTGACGAAACGTTCCGCTGAGTCCGCGCCCAGGGGAGCAGACCGTGAAGAGCTGGTAGTGCTCGCAACGCGCGAGGAAGATTTCTTCGACGTGGCGGACCGTTTGGCCGCAGGTCCGCAAATCGAAGAGAATGACCGGGTCTCGCTGGACGAAATAACGAAGCGCGAAGTTCGCGTGCGAAATATCTTTCACGAGATAGAGCAGAGACAGTTCAGCAATTTGAACGTGGAGACGCACAGGCTGGCGGAGTACACGAACTGGCTGCGTGTTTCCCTGCTTATGCTGGGAGCGTTTCCGATTCTTGTGATGCTGTGGTTCCAGCGCGCGCTTGGCAAGGGAATCTGGATGCCGCTCGAAAAGCTTCACGGGATGGTGCTGGAGGTGAAGCGGGGAAACTTGGACGTGAGGGGGGACGTACCGGACACCGTCGAGTTAGGAACACTGACGGCAGGGTTCCTGTCCATGGCCTCGGAACTTCGGGACATTCGAAATTCTCTGGAAGAAAAAGTGAAACAAAGGGCTGCGCAACTGGAAGAAGCGCACAAAGACCTGTTGCGGGCGGCGAAGCTGGCGTCGCTCGGGCAATTGGTTTCTGGGGTTGCGCATGAGATCAATAATCCGCTGACATCGATCCTAGGATTTACCGAAGTGGTGCTGGGGCGTCCCGCGTTGGATGCTTCGGTTCGAACCCAACTGCAAACGGTGCGCAAAGAAGCCTTGAGGTTGAAAAGCCTGGTGGGAAATCTCAGCCGAATGTCACGGCGGCGCCCAGAACAGCTCCATCGAATGGACTTGCGCACGGTTCCTGCCCGCATGCTGAGCCTCCGGACTTACCAACTGGCGGCGAACAATGTCGACGTGCAATACACGGAGGCGAAGAAGCCGATTTGGGTGAAGGGCGATGGGGAATTGCTGTTGCAAGCCATGTTGCAGCTCGTGCTGAATGCGGAGAATTCGATCCGCGAATGCCGCGATAAGGGCGAAATCCGGCTGAAATGCGATGTGTGGGACGGCCGCGCGCGAATCACAGTGGAAGATAATGGGTGCGGCATACCCGCGGACATTCGTGAGCACATCTTCGATCCATTTTTTGCGGGCAGGCCCAAATGGCAGGGAACCGGATTGGGATTGAGCATTTGCCACAGCATCGTCGAACAGCATGATGGAGAAGTGGGCGTGGAAAGTGAAGTCGGGCGGGGAACCACCATTCGCGTGTTGCTGCCACTGGGCGCCACGGAAGATTTGCGCGGGGAGCACGTTGGTACTGATTTGCGTGCGGTGGAACCGCTGGAGTCGGCGGCCACGGGCGAGGAACCCGGAGCGGCGAGTCCGGCGCGGCGATTCCTGGTGATTGATGACGAAATGGAAATTCTGAACCTGGTCTCGGTGGTCCTCGGGAAAACGGGCGCGACCGTTGTGGTGCTTCAGGATCCGACGCGGCTGGACGCGATCTTGAACTCGACATCCAACAACGAAAGGTTCGATGCAGTGCTGTGCGATTTGAAAATGCCGGGACAGGATGGATTGTCGGTACTGCGGACGTTGCGCCGGAGGCATCCCGAACTGGCGCGAAAATTCCTGCTGATGACCGGGAACCTCGCCGATGCGGATAAAGAGCAGATCGAACTCGAAGGCGTGCGCATATTGCCTAAGCCATTTACGCTGGTTCGACTGCGCGAAGTGGTTGGGGAAATTGTGGCCAACTAATCACGGGTTTGAGTCTCCGCTCTTTATGGCGGGTCGGTAATGGGTCAGTTCGAATTTTGACTCTTCTTGTCACTTAAGAAAATTCAAACTGACCCACTACCCGCAGGTCCGCGGAGATGTAAAGCGCGCGGGGTTATGCTATGGTTCGAGGTTCGCGCGTGGCGAAAATCCTCAGCGCGACTCGACTATGGCCGAAAAACTGGTACTTGTGGGAGTGTTGCCGGAAGTTGTGCTGATTGAGGCCGCGGACCAGGTGGTTTGGGTGGCGGAAAGCGGTAATCTCCGCGTCGAATTCGATCCGCAGCGGTGTCCATTTTCCTCGAATGTCTTCCAGGCACCTGCCGGAGTGCGTCTGATGAGCGGCACGCCACGCGCCGGGCTTGGCCCTGGGTCGTTCAAATATCGACTGTTAATTAATGACCACGTGATAGCGCATGGCGAAGTGATTATTCGCGGAAAATAGACAGCCTGAGGCGGCACCGCCGACGCAGCACGGCGCCTAGCAGGAAAAACTGCCAATAGATGCTCAGTCGCTGGCGAGGGCAGTCCTACCCGTGCTGATGGAGTCGGCCAGGGTGCGGCGGGCTTGCGCCAGACGAAATGCGGAAACCGGGCGACCGGCCGGAACCGTGAGTTCGGCAGCGCGCCGGGGAAAGTCCTTGCGCTGATCGTAATGAAGGCCGAACTGACTGAGCATCTCGCCTGTAAGCTTCGGATCGTCGCTACGTTCGATTCCCCAGAACCAAAGATGCTCCTCGTGCCGTTGCAACAGTTGAAGGGCCTCCTCAAGCTTCTTCATGGCGGTGTCAAAGGATGAAACGAGGAAAAACACTGGGAGTAGCCAGTCGTTAGCGCCGAACTTAGCCTGGACGCGGACTGAATACTTACCATTCTGATTGATTTCAATACAGCAGCGATACTCGTTGCGCTGGACCGTCAGTTTCTGATTCATTGGAATCTCTCTTCTGGGGAAGCTGGGACTGGCCTGACATTGGCCGACGTTACCTTATCACCCGGGGCGACTCTCGAAAGCCTGCCTTTGGTTGCAATCAATGTTCGAGACACTTCGCGCGGGAAGGATGTTCTGGTGGTTCAGTGACGTCCCGCTGGCGACGGGCAGGCGCTGCTAGAGGAAATATGCTAGACCAAGGGGGTGCGGGACGCAACCAGAAAAAGCACGGTACCCGACTTAAAATAAGCCATGTATTTACAGCAACTTAGCTGGACGATTGGCTCATGAGGACCTTTAAATTGGCCTGGTTAAAGGCGAGTTTGCCTTCTTGTTCGTAGCGCTTTTGGAGGGCGTCGTGGAACGCTTCAAAGGCCACGGACTGCTTTTCCTGCAAGATTTGCTGCTTCAAACCCTCCGCAGCCTTGGCAAAATCCGCAGGATTGATTCCCTGTTTCGATTTCACTTGATAAACGAGCCAGTTCCCGCCAATGAGAGCCGGGCTGCTCGATTGGCCAACGTTCAGGTTGAAAGCCGCCTCGAGTTCCTTTGCAGGACCGAGATCGGTGATTTGGCTGGCACGAGCGACCGGGTCAGTGGATTTGACCGTTAGGCCCAATGATTTGGCGGCTTTGTCCAGCGAATCGCCCGCCTTCACGCGCTTAGCCAGGTCCTGGGCTCTCTGTTCCGCCAGGTCCTCAGCCTTTTCCTTGCGGAAATCGGCAAGAACCCGCCCGCGGACTTCGGCTAGTGTGCCCTGGTGTCCGGCGACGATTTTGTCGACGGAAATGATGATATAGCCCCGGTCGATGGAAATGGGCTGGCTCAGTTCACCCTGACGAAGCGAAAAAAGCGCTTCTTGGAGTTGCGCCGAATTCCCCAAATCACCGACGGGTTCAGTGACAGTAACCAAGGGCGTCTCGCCCGTTTGCAGACTAAATTCCTTCGCAACGGCATCAATGGACTGGCGATTCGACTGACGGACGGCCGCGGCCATTTTGTCCGCCAAACCATTTTGCTCATCGTTGACCTTCTCTTGGGTCAGGGTGGTGACGATTGAGTCGCGAACTTCCGCGAGGCTTTTCGTGTGCGCGTCTTCCCTGTCCACCACCTTGATGATGTCGAAGCTGTACGGCGTCTGGACTACGTCGGAAACGGCGCCTTTCGCCAAGCTGAATGCGGCCTTCTCGAACGAGGGGGCCGTCTGACCGGCGACAATCCAGCCGATATCGCCGCCCTTGGACTTGGTGTTCGTGTCCTCGGAATACTTTTTCGCCAAATCCTCAAAATTTGCGCCGTGCTTGGCTTGGTCATCAATTTTCTGCGCCTGCTGCTTGACCAGCGCTACTTCCGCATCGGTCTTGCCCAGGGTGTTGAACACAATCTGCTCGGCGTGGACGCGATTTTCGACTTTGTAATCGCTCAAATGCTGGTGGTAGTACGATTGGATATCTGCGTCGCTGATTTGTGTGTCTTTCTTAAGCTGATCGAGATCGAGGAGAGCGTAGCGGGCGGAGCGGCGCTCAGGCACCTGGTATTTCGACTGATTCTTCGAAAAATACGCGGAAAGCTCGGCATCCGAAGGATTGATCTTCGATTCCAGGTCGGAAGGCTTGATCGCCACATAATCGAGCTGAACCTTTTCGTTTTGCCAGCGATAGCGTTGCTCGATTTCCTGTGGAGTGACGCTGATGCCGTCGGTGACGAGATTCTTGAATTTTTCCATGAGCACGCTGGTGCGCACGACATCTTCAAACTGCGGCACAGACATGCCCGTCCGCAATTGCACTTCCTGAGCGTAACGCTCAGCGCCAATCCAATTACCGCCCACGAAAGCGGTGGGGATCAGCTGCCGGATGCGCTGCGAGGTTTCTTCGGGGGTAACCTGCATGCCGAGGCGATCGGCTTCCATGTCGAGGAGATGTTTGAAAACCAGCTGATCCAGAATCTGACGCATGTACAGGCCCTGAAGCACAGGAGGGACGGTCTGTCCACGCGTTTGCTGATCGTACTGCTGGCGAACGTCAATCGCGGTTATGTTCTCTCCGCCGACGGTTGCTACCGCGTCGGGACTCCCCGAGCTGGAGTTGCCGAGAGGCGAAATGGGCGCCATGGTCAAAACCATTGCGCCACTGATAAGGACCAGGACGCCGCCCAGAAAAATTCGAACGGCCGTTTTGCTCTGACTCAGATTCTTTAGCACTGTTTTTGCGCCTCGTTGCCGGAAAGACAATTATAGAAGAGCGGAGCGAATCACTCAACTTGAATCGGAGCCGGAGGCTTGACAGCAATTCCGCCCTACCGTATGGTCTAGCCAGCGTGGCATACCATCGCTCCCCCTAACAAGCGATGGCTCTATGGGTGCACCTCCTGGAGGGAAAATGCAGCGGAACCTCCTGAAATACGTCGCTGGAGTATCGTTTTTCCTGGTCCTCGCGGGAACGGCAATCGCTCAAGGCGTCCCGGAGTCGCAAAACGGATCGGCAACCGTTACGGTATACGTCAGAACCATGCAGGGGAACCCGATTTCGGCCGGATCGCATGTGACGTTAAATTCAATGAACTTTGGCATTCCGGTGGCTACGGGAGGGCAAACTACCGGTGACGGCTGGGTTTTCACGGGCGTGCAAGGCGGTGACGAATATGACGTGGAAGTGACGGCCGACGGTTATGAACCCGGGCACGAGGACGTGCTGGTGGCTCCTGAGAGTGGATTCTCGGTAAGCGTCACCGTTTTTCTCAAGCCAGCGAATGGGAAACCTTTGTTCCGGCCTCCGGGTGGACAATTCGTCCTGGCGCCGCGAGCCCAAAAAGAAGTCGAGAAAGGACTGAAGGATTTGCAGTCCGGCAATAAGGCTTCGGCACGAAAACACTTCTCGAACGCGGTGCAAATGGCTCCCGGAGATCCGTACGCGAATTATCTGATGGGAATGGGCTTTCTGCTCGATAACCAGCTATCCGCCGCGTCACCGTATCTTGAAAAGGCCGTTTCAATCGATTCGAAACAGGTTGCCGCCGTTCACGCTCTGGGCGCACTGAGAGTGAAACAGCACAATTACACCGCGGCAATCGATGCGCTGAACCGGGCCATTCAACTGGATCCCACTTCGTGGAAGTCCCACTGGCTGCTGGCGGAGTGTTATTTGGAAGAGCACGATTTTGCGCCCGCCCAAGACCATGCTGAAAAGGCGTTACGGTTCGGGAAGGAGCCCGCGAGCCAGGTACAGATGTTGCTGGGCGAAGCGTTGTATGGGTTGGGCGAAAATGAAAAGGCAAAGGGCGCGCTTGAGATTTTCGTGAAACAACATCCCAATGACCGCAACGCGCCAATGGTTCGCGGATGGATTGAGCATCTTCAGCAGCTTCTTGCGAAGGCCAATTCCCCTGCCGCAGTCACCGTCGCGGAACATGTGACTCCGCCGGCAGAATCGTTAACCGTGGTAACTTCGCCGATTGTAGATCTGCCGCCGAAGGAGGACTGGGCGCCCGTTGATATTGACGCTGAGAAGCCCTTTGTGATTTCCGGCGTGGCCTGCTCGCTGCCCAGAGTTCTGAGTGCCGCGGCCAAGAACGCGAAGCAACTGGTACACAATCTGCAGCAGTTCACGGCCACGGAGGAATACCAATCGGTTGAAATCAAGCGAAACGAGAACCTCGAGAAACCGGAAGTGCACAAATTCGATTATCTGGTGACTATCAGTAACCCAAACCCCGAGCTGATTCAAGTCGATGAAATCCGCGATCAGGGAATAGGCACAAAGGATGTGCCTGGACGTCTGGTTGACCTCGGCGCTCCGGCGCTTGTACTGGCATTTCACCCGCTTTTCCAAAGTGATTTCACGTGGAGCTGCGAGGGACTGGGCGAGTGGAAAGACAAACCGGCGTGGATCGTGCGATTCCGCCAAAGACCCGATCGCCCGGGGCACCTTGCGAACTTTCAGGCATCGTCGGGCACATACGGGTTGTCGCTGAAAGGGCTCGCCTGGATTTCGGAAAATGGCGGCGAAGTGATGCACATGGAGACCGATCTAGCGAAGCCCGTGGCAGCAGCAAAATTGCAAAGACAACATTTCGTAATCGATTACGAGCCCGTAAAATTTCGGACCCACAAAGTGACGCTGTGGCTGCCGGAGCATGTGGACGTTTATTTTCAATTCCGGGGGCATTATCTGCACCATTCCCACGACTTCAGCAACTTCAAGCTTTTTTGGGTTGGTTCTTCGCAAGATATCGCGAAGCCTAAAGAGACGCCGCCGCCGCGCTAATCGCGCGAATTTCTCCGCCATTATCGCGGCCGAACGCACAGGCGTGATGTGAATGTCGGCGCAGGCTTTACCTTTTAGTATTCTATAATTTCGGCTTTGATAAACTTGACAGGCGCGCGACGTAGACCTATTGTTGGCTACAACTTCGTGTCGCGGCTTTCCGCTTTCCATTATTTCCCGGCGCGATTCTTTGTGAAGGAAAATGAACTCGGACCTTGTGAAGTTTCTCGCCGGAATGTTGGTCTTCCCGTGCTGCGCTGTTGCGGCGACGGCGCAGACGGTGAGAGACTCGGCGACTCCGGATCGCGCATTCTCCCCCACTCCATTTGACCAACAGCGGAAGGGGACACTCGTCGTTTACCTGAGAAGCGAGCAGGGCGAGCCCATTTCTGGCACACCGGTGATTAAATTTATCGCGATAAAGCCTATGGCGCCTCCTCCGGGGCCGCCCGTGCAAAAAGAGGATTCCTGGGAGTTTGGTGGATTTGGTGTCGGCGACATGTACCAGATTCAGGTGACCGCGCCGGGATATGAGATCTCGCGGCAAGTTTTCACAATTCCGGATTCGGCCAGCGCCTCGAAAAGCATTATCGTGTTTCTGAGGAACCCGAACGGCGACCTGGCGTATCACCCGCCTTCCGGGCAATTCGTGCTGACGCCCAAAGCGGAAAGAGAAGTTCAGAAAGGGCTCCACGATTTGCGCGGGGACAACGTCGGCTCCGCGCAAAAGCATTTGCTGAAGGCGCTGCAAATGGCGCCGGAAAATCCCTATATAAATTACATAATGGGTGTGCGGTACCTCATGACTCGGCAATTGCCCGAGGCAAAACCGTATTTGGAAAAATCGGTTTCGAGTGATCCAAAGCAAGTGCGCGCGCTGCTGGCGCTGGGTACGCTGCAATTCGAACAAGGAAATTATAAAGGAGCGATTGCGGCTCTCGCCCCGGCCGTCCAGTTGGATTCGTCACAGTGGAAGGCTCACTTGATGCTGGCAGGTTCCTACTTGAAAGAAAAAGACTACGCGCATTCGCGCGAACATGCGGAGCAAGCCCTGGCAACGGGCAAGGATAAAGCAGCACGGGTGGGATTGGTGTTGGGCGAAGCACTCGCGGGACTCGGGCAGACCGAAAAAGCGGTGACTGTGTTGGAAGCTTTCCTGAAGGAGTATCCAGAAGATCCCAGCGCTGCGTCGGTTCGCGATTTTGTGGAGAAGATCAGAAAACAGCCGGGAACTACATCTGCCGGCAACATCGCCGCCGTGCCAGCCGCATCGCTTGACGTTGTTTCACCAGCGCCTTCCTTTGAGCTTCCTCCCAAGGGGAATTGGGCGCCAGCGGACATTGATGCCGAGAAACCGTTTGTGCTTTCAGGTGTGGCCTGCTCGCTGCCCAAGATTTTGCAAGCTGCGGGAGACAATGCGAAGCAACTCGTCACCAATTTGCAGCAGTTTGCGGCGACCGAGGAATATCAATCGGTAGAGATCAAGAGAAACGAGAATCTCGAAAGGCCGGAAGCTCATAAATTCAGCTATTTGGTTTCCATTGATCAGCCGCTTCCCAACAGCGTTCATGTGGACGAAGTGCGCAATGAGGGACTGAACCCTGACCAGATGGGAGGGCGGTTGGTTGATAATGGCGCGCCGGCGCTGTTCCTGGTATTTCATCCTTATTATCAGGACGACTTCAACTGGAGTTGCCAGGGGCTAGGCGAGTGGAAGGATGAACCTACATGGGTGGTGCGATTCGAGCAGCGGACTGACCGGCTTCCGCGGATTGCAAGTTTCCAATCGCGAGAAGGCGGGTATTCGCTGTTTCTGAAGGGATTGGCATGGGTTTCCGAAAGCACGGGACAGGTGGTGCATTTGGAGACGGATCTGGCGAAACCAGTGACCTCAATCAGGCTGCAGCGAGAACATTTCGTAATCGACTACCAACCCGTGAATTTCCGAACGCACAAAGTAACTCTGTGGCTGCCGGAAAGTGTGGACGTTTATTTTCAATATCGAGGGATCTATCTGCACCATTCCCACCGCTTCAGTAACTTCAAACTGTTCTGGACCGGTTCCTCGGAAAAGATTGGCAAGCCGAAGGAAGCAGACCAACCGCAATAACTGGCCCGCATTACTGCCCTGTCATCGTCGCGAGGGAGTCTAAGTGATGCGCCGGCGGTCCGATAGCCTCCGCAGAAGGGCGTTTCGACTTCGCTCCACCTGGCCCTTGAGAAACTTGACGGCATTCCGGGCGGCATTTATTATCGTGCGAAAGGCTTAGACCATCGATTAAAAGACAACCAATGTGGTGGTCGAGGTGTCGGACAATTTCAACATGAGGCCGGAGCCCGTAAGGTTACTCGCCATCGCAGTTCTTGCGCTCGGTTTGACCGTGCCCGCGGCGGCGCAGGGTGCAGGGCCCGCCAGTCTGGGACAACTTCTGGGCAGCGTGACTGTGTACGTACGGAGTCAGCAGGGCGAAGCTTTGTCCTTTGCGCCGCAAATCAAGCTGACGTCGATGACGTATGACGCGCCAGTTCCAAATTTTCCACAGAATACCGGGGATGGCTGGGTATTCTCGGGGGTCGGCGCGGGCGACGCGTATGAGGTCGAGGTAAAAGCAGACGGTTATGACACCGCACATGATACCGTCACTGTGCCTGCATTCGCAGGCGCTTCCGCGAGTGTTATAGTTTTCATGAAAAAGACGGATGACCGACTGGTGTTCCGTCCGCCCACAGGCCAATTCGTTCTTGCGCCGCGCGCGCAAAAGGAAGTCGAGAAGGGACTCAAAGATCTGCAGTCCAATAAGATTGTTTCGGGACAAGAACATCTTCAGAAAGCATTAAGCATATCTCCCTCTAATCCTTATGTGAACTATGCGATGGGCATGAGCTATTTGCTCACAAAGGATTGGACCGCCGCAAAACCCTATCTCGAAAAATCGGTGTCAATCGATTCCAAGCAAGCTCCTGCACTCCTTGCGCTGGGAACACTGCGATTTGAACAGGCAGACTACCCAGGAGCGATTGAAATGCTAACCCAGGTAGTGCAATTGGACCCTTCTTCTTGGAAAGCACAATGGATGCTGGCGGGTTCGTATTTGTATCAAAAAGATTTCGAAAACGCGCGGAAGTCCTCGGAAAAAGCCCTCGCGTACGGCAAGGATAAGGCAAATCAAGTCGAATTGCTTCTGGGAGAAGCGCTGGCCGGACTGGGGGAGCACGAAAAGGCATTGAGTGCGTTCCAATCTTTCCTAAACCGATACCCGACGGATCCGAACGCAGCGAAAGTTCGCGGTTGGGTCGCGGCTCTGGAAAAGCCGGCACAGGTTGCCGCACAGCCGGCTGACGTCAATGTCGCACCACGTCCTGTTGAGACGGCGTTGCCGGGGCTGGTGCTTCCTGCTTCGCCCCGTGTTGAACTTCCGCCGAGAGAGGACTGGGCGCCGCCAGACGTCGATGCAGAGAAGCCCTTTGTAATCTCGGACGCGGCATGTTCTCTGCCGAAGGTGCTTCACGCGGCCGGGGAACACGCCGTGCAGTTGGTGAGCGATTTGCAGAAGTTCACGGCGACGGAAGATTATCAGTCGGTAGAGATCAAACGGAACAAGCAATTGGAAACGCCGGATACGCGCACATATGAATACTTGGTATTCCTCGATGCACCGGGCCGACGCGTTATTCAGGTCCACGAAGTGCGGAATCAGGGGTCGGATGCGCAGGACACGCACGGACGGCTTGCTGATTCCGGTGCGCCAGCCCTAGCGCTCGCGTTTCATCCAGTTTATCAGGACGATTTCACCTGGAAGTGTGAAGGCCTCGGCGAATGGAATGATGAGCCCGCCTGGATACTGCGATTCGAGCAGCGAGCTGACGCTCCCACCAGCCTTCTCGCCAGCTTTGAAACCCCGTCGCAGGAATTTGCGTTGCCCTTAAAGGGGCGCGCGTGGGTTTCTGAAAATGGCGGCGAGGTCGTGCATCTTGAAACCGATCTAACAAAGCCAGTGGCGCCGGTCGGATTGCAACGGGAACACTTCGTGATCGATTACCAGCCCGTTCAGTTCCGAACTCACAAGGTGACATTGTGGCTGCCGGAAAAAGTTGATGTGTATATTCAATACCAGGGGCACTACCTGCACCACTATCGCCGCTACCGCAACTTCAAACTTTTCTGGACCGGTTCCTCGGAACAAATTGACAAACCGAAGGAAACAGACCAACCGCAATAATTCCGGCCGTGAGCCGGCGCGATCGCTCCATTTACTGCCGAGGGAGACAAGCGAGACTCCTGTCCGGAAGGACAGTGCAAGTTGCGATGCGCGAGGCTATCTACATGGGCAAGGCCGCTTGCGCGACGACAGTGCGAGTGTTACGGTGAGGATTACCTTTTTCTCCGCGTGGAATTGACGAAGAAAGCGCGCAGCTTTGTGGAGCGCCGCGGAAACCAAGAAGAGGTACGAGCGGGTTTACCAGGACCCGCCGCGCGGGAGTTTGCGTGGCGAATTGGATCGGCGGCGACCAGAAACTACCTCAGGGGCGTTTAATCCTCGTTTCCTACGGCGTTGTCCTCGGAATCATTCTGCTGCTGCTGGGATTCTGGAAATTGCAAATCGTGCAGTCCGGACATTATTCGGATTTAGCGGAAAAGAACCGAGTGCGCTCGATACCGATCATTGCGCCGCGCGGGAAAATGCTGGACCGCAACGGGCGCGCGATCGTCGACAACTACCCCTCGTTCAGCATTCTGCTGCTTCGTGATGATCCAGCACAAATCCAGAAAGACTTGCCGCAAATCACGGCAGGACTCAACATCACGCCAGAGGACCTGAAACAGCAACTTGAGGAAGCAAGAATCGAACCAAAATTCCAGCCGGTTATCGTGAAGCCGGAGGCAAGCGAAGCGGACCTTGCGTTTGTGGAATCGCATCGCGTGGATCTGCCCGAACTGGAATTGATGATGGTGCAGCGGCGGAAATATCCACCGAACGATTTCCTGGCGCACGTGATCGGGTATGTGGGAGAAGTATCGCCACAACAATTGGATCAACAAGCCGGGGATCGCTACAAGCCGGGAGACATCGTCGGCAAGGCGGGCCTGGAGCGCGAGTACAACGATACGCTGACGGGAACGGACGGAATGCGCCGCGTGATCGTCAACAGTGTGGGAAAGCCGGTGCGGACGCTTGACGACACGGAACCGATTCCGGGTAAACCCATCCAATTAACTATTGATTATGACTTGCAAGCAGTGGCCGAGCAGGAATTGGCGGACAAAATTGGCGCGCTGGTGGCGCTCGATCCGCGAAACGGCGAAGTTCTCGCCATGGTGAGCCATCCGTCTTTCAATCCGAACGATTTCGCGGTGCGCATCCCGAACAAAGAGTGGAGAGGGCTGAACCAAGATCCCGACAAACCGCTGTTCAATCGCGCGCTTCAGGCCCAACTGGCGCCCGGCTCAGTTTTTAAGATCATCATGTCGACCGCGATGCTCGAATCGCATACGCCACCGGAAGATTTCCATGTTTTCTGTCCCGGGTACGCGGACTTCTACGGACGGATATTCCACTGCTGGCGGCCCAAGGGACACGGAGAAATCAGCCTGCATCGCGCAATCGTCGATTCCTGCGACGTCTTCTTTTACAACGTGGGACAGCGACTGGGTATCGACAAGATTGCCTATTACGCAAGCTCGCTTGGACTGGGGGCGAGAACGGGAATCGATTTGCCCGGCGAAGAACCGGGGCTGGTACCGTCGCCAGAATGGGTCGAGAGAGTGTTTCACCACAAATGGTACGCGGGTGAGACGATTTCCGTCGCGATCGGCCAGGGCGCAAACGAGGTGACACCTCTACAACTGGCGCGAACGATCGGAGGCATCGCGTCGGGCGGTGTTTTTTATCAGCCGCACTTGTTGAAGGATTTCAGCCCCGTGAAAGTGGTTCACTTCCCACTCGCTGAACACACTATTGAAGAAGTAACTGATGGCATGTACGGCGTGGTGAATGAGGGAGGTACGGGCAAGGCGGCACTGGCTGAGTTGACAAAGGCACATTTGCAAAACATCGAATTCTCGGGCAAGACCGGTACCGCGCAAGTGATTAGCGCGCAGGGATTGCAGCGCGTCCAGGGAAGCAAGCGGAGATTTCAGGACAACGCGTGGTTTGTTGGTTTCGCGCCCAAGCGCAACCCGGAAATTGTAGTTGCCGTGCTGGTGCAGCAAACGGCGCTCGAAGGCGGCGGAGCGGCCGCTCCCATCGCCGGAAGGTTCGCGGAGGCATACTTCCAGAAGAAGCAAGGCGAGCCGATTCAGGAACTGGTGGCGGCAAAATCGGCGCCGAAAATCCGGGCCGTCTCAACGCAAATTGCCAAAGCGGTTCCGCAAGGACAATGAGCGAACGCACTCATACTTTTGAGTTCGACTGGTGGCTGCTGGCCATCGTCATGACGATATGTCTGGTGGGACTGCTGGAGATTTACTCGTCGACGCACGGCTCGGCGCTCCACGGGATGCAATGGAAGCAATTGACATGGATTGGGATCGGCCTAGCCGGCATGTTGGTGCTGTCGCGCATCGACTATAACGCGATGCTGGATCAGTCTCCGCTGCTTTACTTGGTAGGTCTGTCGGCTCTTTTGCTGGTGCTTGCCGTGGGGCACACACGATTCGGGGCGCGGCGCTGGATCGTGGTGGGAGGCGTTGTTTTACAGGTGTCAGAGTTAGTGAAGTTGATTATAATCATTGTGCTGGCACGCTACTTCAGCGAAGTGCGGACCGAGCGGTTGACTCTTGCGGATTTAGCCAAGATTGGGTTGCTGGTTGGTGTTCCTGCCGGATTGATACTGCTTCAGCCAGATTTGGGGACCGCGATGGTGCTGGTCCCAGTAGCGATTGTTGGGGCATTTCTGGCCGGGATCAATTGGAAGCACGCAGTGGCCTTGCTGGCACTGGGCGCTTTGGTGGCTGTGGTGGGATGGAACGGACACTTCCTTAAGCCATATCAGAAGCAACGCCTGGCGACCTTCATGAATCCCGAGCAAAGCCCTCGCGGCGCCGGCTACCAAATACTGCAATCGGAAATTGCGGTAGGCTCGGGAGGGTTTTGGGGCAAAGGATTCGGCAAGGGCAGCCAGAATCAGTTGGGCTTCGTACCGGTGCGGTATTCAGACTTCATTTTGGCGGCGCTTGCAGAGGAGCAGGGGTTCTTCGGGGTGTTGATCTGCATGCTGCTGTATTTGGCGCTGTTGTTACGATTAGTAGACAACGCGCAGAAGGCTAAAGACCGGGCAGGAATGTACCTGGTAATGGGCGTAGCGGCAATTCTTGCATTTCACGTAGTCGTAAATGCCGGGATGGTGATAGGGTACATGCCGGTGACCGGCATACCTCTGCCATTCATGAGCTATGGAGGATCGGTAACGATATTCGGATTTTTGGCTCTGGGCCTGGTGATGAATGTGCGAACCAAGCGGTTCGTCAACTGAGCGCAGAGGAAATTGGTACTCCGGCAGCGCGCTGCGCGCCGGACATTATATGGGGGAGTAAGGAACGCATCGGATGAGGGAACGTATTGATGAAAGGCAAGGGTCCCTCCGGACCGCCCCGGCAGAGCCGGGACACTCGCGTGCAAGCACGCACCGTACGACCGAGCGCCGATGCTCCCTGAGGAGTTCTCATGGCGAAGGAGATGGTGGTGTCCGCGAACCCGCACGAGACGCGGGTCGCGATACTCGAAGACGGGCAACTGTGTGAAATTTATGTCGAACGGGAAAAAGAATTTGCGTTAGTTGGCAGCATCTATAAAGGCCGTGTCACACGCGTGCTTCCCGGCATGCAATCGTCGTTTGTGGACATTGGCCTCGATAGCGACGCTTTCCTCTACGTAACTGACTTCCTGCAAGAGCTCGAGGAATTCGACCATATCGTCCACACGGTCGAAGAAAAAGTCCAAAAAATGGAGGATCAAGGCGGACAGGTGTTCACGCCAGCGGGCGCTGAGCAAGGGGCCGTTGAGCCAGCCGATGTGGCCCTGTTACCCGGGGAAACAATCAACATCGGAAACGCTGCTTCTGAGCCCCGTGCGGTGGAGGGGAACGCGCCAGCACCACGTCGCGAAGACTTCCGCGGACGACCTGGATATGAAAACAGGCCGCGGGAAAATCGCGGCGGATATGGACGCGGCGGCGGTGGAAGAGACCGCGGGCATGGTGGTCGGGGACGCCCCGGCGGACATGGAGGCGGAGGGCGCGATCGAGGACGCAGCGGTCCGGGACGCCATGGCCGCGAACTGCCCGCATCGAAATACGCTTCGCACCGACCGTACGAGCCACCCGAGCAACAAGGGCCTACTGAACCGTTTGAGTCAGTGCTTTTGCCCGGCGAGTCGTTGTCCGCATTAAAGGCGACGCCCGCAAGCGAGTCTGGTGTTGAGCCACGGGTGGAACCGCAATTCGAGCCGGGGAACTCATTCGCCGAGGCGCCGAGCGCGCCGGAAACGAGCGGGGAGAGAGAAACGGGCGCGCTTCCGGAAGGATCGGGTTCCGCAGAGACGCACGCTCCCGAAGGCCAATCCACCGAGGAAACTGCTCCGGAAACACGCGGCGAACAAACTCGTCCGGCATACACGCCCCGATTTTCGCGCGGCGGTGAACGGGATCGCGGACGCCGGTTTGGCGGGGATCGTGGTCGTCAGCGAAACGCTCGATATGAGCGCGGACACGATCGCGAAGAAGCGGGCGATTCGTCGCAAACAGGATGGGCGACCAGCCTTGAGCCACTGCCGGGAGAATCTCTCTCCAAAGCGAAATCGCAGGAGGCAGCGAACCACGAAGCGCCGGGCACAGTGTTTTCGGCGGCACCAACGGAAACGCATGAGCAAGAAATATTCAATCGGGAAATATTCAATCGGGAAACCACGGAAGAGAGTAGCGGTCCTGCCGCAGTGACGCCACCCGAAACGTCATCCACTTTAGGTTTAGGTGAGTTGTCAGGAGCACATCACTCCGCGGAACTGACGGAAGAGGAAGCGACCGCGCTTGCCGAGCAAGTCGCGGAAGCGCAACAGGAAGAAGCAGAGCGTGTGGCGGAAGAATCTCAAGCGGCCGAATCGACTGGTGTGGAATATCACGGAGAAAATCAGAACGGCTTGGTGGAAGAAGGCGCGGAACAGGGTGATGGAGAAGAGCACGACGACGCCGATGAAACGGAAGGGAATGGCGGAAGCGAAACCAGTGACGACGAGTCTGGGGAGCACGTGGCCGGCACCGGAGTCAGCGAGGCGGACGCGGAAGCCGCGGCAGAAGCCATTGAATTAGGGGAACGGGAAGAGACGCTTCACGAAGCAACCGCTGACGCGGAAGGAAATGACGCGCAGGCACAGCCAATGCAAGCTCGCGTTAGCGGAGACTTCCGCGCGCGAATGCAGCGGCCAGCGCGGCGCGGCGGCAGGGATCGCGACCGCGGCCGTGGACGCAAACCGTTCCGCGGACATGGCGGACATTACCGAGGTCAGCCGAAGCGCACGCAACTCATCTCTGATTTGCTGAAAGCTGGACAGGAAATCATCGTGCAAATCGCGAAGGAGCCTCTGGGAAAGAAAGGCGCGCGCATCACAAGCCACGTGGCGCTGCCGGGACGCTTTCTGGTTTACATGCCCACGCTCGATCACACGGGCGTTTCGCGAAAAATTGCTTCGGCGGAAGAGCGCTCACGCCTCCGACATCTGGTGACGGAAGCGAAAGGCGCGGCCGGCGGCGGGTTCATCGTGCGTACCGCGGCGGCGGCCGCTTCACCGGACGAGGTTCGCGCCGACGTTCACTTTTTGACCAAGACGTGGACCGAAATCAGAGAGCGTGGGGAGCAAAGAAAGGCTCCCTCGCTGCTGCACCGCGACTTGAACCTTGTCGAGCGGATTTTGCGCGACTACTTGAGTTCCGATTACACGGCGATCTGGGTAGATTCCGAAGAGGAGTACACGAAAGTACTGGAATTCGTCAGCCGCTTCCAGCCGCAGCTCGCGAATCGTGTGAAGCTATTCACAAAGACCATGCCGATCTTCGAGGAATTCGGCATCCAGCAGGAAATCGACAAGGGCCTGCGGCCGAAAGTCTGGCTTAAGTCCGGCGGGTACATCGTCATCAACCACACCGAGGCCCTGGTGGCTATCGACGTGAACACGGGCAAATTCGTGGGGCGCGGGTCGAATCGCCTGGAAGACACCATCGTGCGCACGAACGTCGAAGCGGTGAAGGAAATTGTCCGGCAGATACGCCTGCGCGACCTGGGCGGAATCATAATTATCGACTTCATCGACATGGAAGAGCGGCGGAATCGCGAGAAAGTGATGGCGGCGCTCGAAGAGGCATTGAAGACGGATCGCGCTCCTTCAAAAGTACTGCGGTTCAACGAATTCGGCTTGGTCGCCATCACGCGCAAGCGGACAAAGCAAGCGCTGGAGCGCACGCTTTGCCAGCCTTGCCCCTATTGCACGGGCTCGGGCATGGTGAAGTCGATTCCGACTCTATGCTACGAAATTCAATCGGAGGCGCGCAAAATGGCGCCGGAACTGGACGCAGCGAGCTTGACGCTGCGCGTCCATCCGGAAATTGCCAAGGCGCTGAAGACACGGGAATCGTCGCTGATGGATGAGCTCGAACAAGTGACGAAGAAGAGCGTCATCATTCAGGCGGACCCGACGCTGCACTGGGAGCAGTACGACATTTATTGAGGACGTTACGAATTTCGAGCGCACTCACTGAGTTCGCGTGTAATGCTATCAATAGTCGCGTGTAGATTCGCCAGGTCTCCTAAGTATTGTCTTGCCATTTCCCGATCCCCCTGCCGGATGCCCTTATCCAGCCTAGACTCAAGATTCCGCCGACATTCTCGAGCGTTATCTAATTCCTTGAATAATTCACGTTGCGACTTCATATGATCTTCTCCTTTTCTCCACGCATGTCGGACGACAAATAAGCCGCCGGCCGGAAGCATGCATCCACCGCACCGCCGGACCCTCACCACAGATCGATTATTCTAGTTTCCGTCGCCTTGATTATCTCTGAGGCCACTCCAAGCCAGACGGGACGACGGACACTGGATGTTACGTAACGGGCGATAACCGATTGCATAAGTTCCATTGCTTTTGACGGAAGGAGCCGCCTAGAATTGCTTTAGAAAGCGAGAAAAAAGTGAAAAAGGGCCTAGGGTGCTTGGCTGTACTTCTGTTTGCTCTACCCGCGCTCGGACAGAATCAATCGGCGCGCGTGTTTGCGAGGGGCTACAACGCAACGTACATTCAAGTAGGCACCGCTCTGTACCCGGTGCGGGGCTACTGCAAGCAAGCCAAGGTGGGCAATAACTATCCGGTAGAAGTCAGCAAAGATAAGCTGGTTCTCCATGCAGGCGACAAGACCTGTAAGTACCACATCGATGAAAAGACAAAGTTCCCAATAAAGGCTCACATCTTAAAGGTCGAAATGGGGCAGGGAGCCCAAGGAATCCGCGGACTGAACCCGGCCACTATTTTCACCCCCCAAACCGGAATTTCGGGCGGAGGGTCGTATCTGTATCATGTTTTCACCGTTCACGTTGATGGCTCAAATCTTGAATATAAAATGACAACTCCAAGAGGAAAAGTTTGGCCCCAGATTGGCGATTATCCGGCGCGATGGGACAAGAAAACTGGGGGTCTCATAATCGTGGCATTGGATCAAAAGAACGGAGCGAGCGAAGACCCTCTGTTCATCGCTGCCGAGGAGCCAATCAAGTGAGCATCATTTGATTACGTAACCGCCGGACGGCGCACCTAACTGCTGCAGTCCGTTTGCGTCGTTTGCGACGGCGGCGGCGGGTGGCGCAGGCTTTGGACTTGCAAAATGGAGCGCCCGGACCAAACGTATCACACTCGTTTTCTCCTAACGACACGACTGAAAACAGTGGGTGCCGCATTCTTTGCCGTTTTTGCAAAGAGTGCGGTTTTTAATCAGTGATTGGTTCTGGTCTTACTATGATCTTTTTTTTGTGCCGCCGCGCTTGCTCTTAGCCGCCAATCGCATTGCTCCCTTCAGCAAGTCCCGCAGAGCATCCGGATGGACTTTCGAGAGGTGGACCAGCACCCAGGGATATTTCAGGTAGTGATCGGTGATGTAGTACGTCTCCGGCTCGGCGCTCATCATCTCTTCGCGTTCTTCGAACGTCGTCCCCACCACCAGCGATTCGCCATCTTCTTTCAATCTCGCAATCAGCTTGCCGCGCACCTTGAACGCCGCTGTTCCGTACGACGTGCTCTCTTCCACGCCATCGAGCGCCAGCGCCATTTTGCGAACTTCTTTGAACGTGATTGTCATACCTGCTAGTCCGTGTCGAAGCGCTGCTCGCGAAACGGATCGCCGTACATGTGGTAGCCGTTCTGTTCCCAGAAACCCGGAGCGTCTTGCGGCAAAAATTCGATGCCGCGAACCCATTTCACGCTCTTCCATGCGTAAAGCTGCGGAACTACCAGCCGCAGGGGATATCCGTGGTCGGGCGGAAGCGGCTCGCCATTGTGGCGCAGGGCGAAAAGAGTAGTAGGTCGCACCAAATCCTCGAGCGGCACATTTGCCGTGTAGCCCTGCTCCGCGTATACCATCACGTAGCGCGCTTCGGGCTTCACCGTGACGAGCTTCATCACTTCCGTAAACGGCACGCCTTCCCAGCGCACGTCAAACCGGCTCCAGCGCGTGACGCAGTGCATGTCGGCGGTGACTTCTTTCATCGGCAAGCGATTGAATTCATCCCACGTCAGACGGACGGGCTTATCAACGAGGCCCGCGATGCGGAAGTCCCAAGTTGCGGGATCGAAGCGCGGCACGGAACCATAGTGCAGCACGGGCCATTTGAGCGTTAGTGATTGGCCGGGCGGCAGGCGCCCCGCGCGCGCCATTTCCTGTTCGCGCTCTTTGCGTTCGTTGCCTTCAAAAAACATTCATATGACCCCGCATCTCTTTCCATTGTAACGGCAGACGTGAAATTGCCGACGCGAAATCAAATTGCGGACTGCGGAGGAAAGAAGCGTCCATGTCCCTGCCGAGTTGAGCCGCAAGCGCGTATGTTATGATGGCATTTCGCAATGATTTGATTCGCAAAGGAGCGAATTTTGCCGGCACGCATATTAAGCGGGAACCTGATTCGCGATCAGATTTACCGAGAATTGAAGCAGGAGATCGCCGAATTGGCGGCAATGGGAATCCGGCCGGGGCTTGCCGCGGTGCTCGTGGGCGACGATCCCGCGTCGAAAATCTATGTGCGCAGTAAAATCGCCGCGTGCGAGCAGTTGGGGCTGGGAAATGTGCACCTGACGCCGCCGGCAAGCACGACGACCACGGAATTACTCGCGATTGTGCACGAATTAAATGCGCGGGACGATGTGGACGGAATTCTGGTGCAATTGCCGTTGCCTCCGCAAATCGCCACGAAAAAAATTCTGGAAGCGGTCGACCCGGCGAAAGACGTCGATGGATTTCATCCGATGAACATCGGGAAACTGATCGAGGAGCGCCCGAGCATGGTGGCATGCACTCCGCTGGGCGTGATGGAAATCCTGCGGCGGAACGGAATCGCGGTGGAAGGCGCCGACGCGGTGGTGGTGGGCCGCAGCAACATCGTGGGGAAGCCCATGGCGTTGCTGCTGATGCATGCGGATGCGACGGTTACCGTGTGCCACTCGAAAACGCGCAATTTACGGCACTTCACGAGCGCCGCCGATATCGTGATTGCCGCCGCCGGACACCCGGCGCTGATTGCGCGGGATGATATCCGTCCGGGCGCGACCGTAATCGACGTTGGCGTCACGCGCATCACCGACGCGCGACTGGCTGAGAGAATCTTCGCCCATTTGCCCGAGCGGCTGGAGAAATTCCGGAAGTCCGGTACCGCGGTGGTCGGGGACGTCCATCCGGACGTGACTGAAGTTGCCGGCGCGATGACGCCCGTGCCCGGCGGAGTGGGTCCGCTGACGATTGCAATGCTCATGAGCAACACGGTGAAGGCCGCGCGGCAGCGCCGCGGATTGCGGACGCCGGAAACAGTTGCGTCACGCCGCTGACATCCGGCAAATGTTAACCGTAGGCCTTACCGGAGGAATCGCGAGTGGAAAGTCCACGGTCGCGAGACTCTTGCAGGAACGCGGCTGCACGATAATCGAAGCCGATTTACTGGCGCACGAACTTCTCAAGAAGGAAAATCCCGTATCCACGGAAGTCATCCGCGAATTCGGCGCTGGGATCCTCGATGCAAGCGGAAAAATCGATCGCGCGAAGCTGGGCGAAATCGTTTTTGGATATCCCGAGAAAATCGAACGCCTAAACGCGATCATACATCCGCACGTGCTGAAGGAAATAGCACGCCGGCTGCAGGAGCTGAAGCGAATCGGCGAAACGCGCTTCGCGGTGGTCGTCGCGGCGCTGCACATTGAAACCGGATATCACAAGACTTTCGACCGGCTGGCCGTGGCATGGTGCCGGCCAGAACAGCAACGCGAGCGATTGATCAGCCGCGGACTCACGGCCGAACAGGCCGAGCGCCGCATCGCATCGCAAATGCCGATGGAGGAAAAGCGCCGGCTGGCCGATGACGAGATCGATTGTTCCGGGGCGCTCGAAGAAACAATTCGTGAGACTGATGAAATGTTCGCGCGATGGAAGCAAATCGCCTGAAACGAAACATTTTCCACGCATCCGCGCAAATAACTTCGAGCATGGCGAGACAAACTGCTGATTACGGGCTTGATGCGCCAGGGATGGTGCGCGGTTTTCTTTTCGGCGGCGGAGCGGCGGCCGTTGCCGGATTCTTTCTGGTTCACTGGGCGAAACGACGAGGACTTGAGGGCCCGCTCTCGATTGGATTCGCGCTCCGCAACGTCGGCATCGGCTGCCTGGTCGGCGCGACGATGTGCCTGGCGAGCAGCTATGTTGGAAAATTTCACGTGCGTGACCGCTTGCTTCGCCAGCTACACCTGCGCGGCGATGAAACAGTGCTCGACGTCGGTTGCGGCCGTGGATTGCTTCTCATCGGTGCCGCAAAGCTGCTGCCCCGTGGACACGCGGTCGGCATTGATTTGTGGTCCCAGGTGGATCTGTCGAATAATTCGAGAGAAGCCACGCTGAGCAATGCCAAAATTGAAGGTGTAGCGGACCGAGTGGATGTACGTAACGGCGACATGCGCAAATTGCCCTTCGCCGACTCGATTTTCGACGCTGCGGTCGCCCACTTTGCCATTCACAATATTCGAAGCCATGAGGGACGCCGCGAAGCGATTCGCCAAATCGTGCGTGTGCTCAAGCCCGGTGGACAGGTTGCGCTCTCTGACCTGAAGAGCGTAGGGCTCTATGCCGACGAGCTGCGCAAATCGGGCATGAGTAATGTTCGAGTGTCCTGGCCCAGCTTTGGGACCTGGCCTCCCTCCCGCATCGTGACCGCGCGAAAAACTGCGGCGTCGGAATGAATAGATGCCCGGGACACTGCGCAGCGATAAGTTGCGGCGATTGCAGGAGCGTTCTGACCGCGGGTCCGAGGCGTGAGTTCATGCGTTCCATTCCTGACGAATGCGGGCGCGTTCTGTTTCGCTCAGGCTGAACCAAGACTCGGCGATATCCCGCACGCGTTCGAGCGACCCTTGCATCTCGGCATGTTTTTGTTCCATTAATTCGCGCGAGGCATCCGGCGCAACATAAACCAGCGGCGCGATCACCATCACAGCACGGGAAAAAAGGCGCGGAACCTGAAACAGGTCCCAGGATTTTTCCAGCGTAAACGCGCGTTCGAGTCCGATGTGGAACATGAAAATCGGCTGGCTGGTCTTGCGCGCCAGCATCACAGGTCCCGGTTTCGCGATATAGCGTGGGCCGCGGGGACCGTCGATGGTGAACGCCACGTCGTGCCCTTCTGCCAAACGCCGCGCCATCACGACCAGACCTTTTAGTCCGCCACGCGAAGAGCTGCCTTGCGCGGTGCCGAATCCAAGGCGCTCGATAACCCGGCGCGTCCATTGGCCATCAAAGTTCGTGGTATTCATTACCACGGTGCCGCGATTGCGCCACCACCAGATGGCTGAAAAGATCGAGCGATGCCAGAATGTGCCGATCAAATGCTCGCCGCGATCATACGCGCGCTGGGCATGCTGCCAGCCCAGGACTTCGAATCGCATCGTGGGGCCAATCACGCGGATGATGAAGTAAACGGCCCATGCGATGACAGGGATCTGCATGCGCCGCCAGCGCGAGAGCTTTGGCAATCGCGTATCGTAATGAATATTGACCGGCTCCTCGACCGACATATTGCGTGGATCGAGTTCCGGTGCGGCTGGCTCGCTCATCGGCGTATAGTATAGCAATCGTCAGCGTGGGACGATTCCTGCGCGGACGACTTTTGCGAATTTCGATGAATCTTTCTTTCCTCAAAAAGCTTTGTGCGTTTAGTGCAGCATTGTTGCTGGCATGCGGGACCTTCGCCACGCATGCGGGCGCACAAGCGACCACGCCAATTCTGGGGGAAATAGCCGGAGACGATATTTCAGTGCTCGGACCATCGCATATCGTCCAGGGAAATTCTTCCCGTGCCATCACGTTTGGCGGAGGCAGCGTCATCATCGTGCATGCGGGCAAGGCGCGTGTGGAATTCGTGGGCGGGGGCGAGCTCGAAATTTGTGGCCCTGCAAAATTCAGTGTCCTGGCGTCGGGCGAGGCGCTCACCGTTGCCTTGAGTTTTGGACGCGTGCATGTGAAATTCGACGCGTCGCGTCCTATCATGATTTACACCCCGCTGATTGTTGCGACGCCGATGGCCATCGGAGACCAACCGCGCGACGCGACGGTTGGTCTGATGAATACGGGCGCGATGTGTGTCCTCGCTTGGCGTGGCGCCGTCCAAGTGCAACAGCAATTGAGCGGCGAAACGCTGGTTGTACCGCAACCAAGCGAAATCCTGTTGCAGGGAACGTCGCTGGAAGCAGCGCGGTCAACCTCAGGAAACTGTCAATGCGATTTCGAGGAGTCCAGCGCGCAGGCGTCTGCACCGCCAAACGAAGGTGTTACAAAGGGACAAACCGCGCAAAAATCATCGCCAAGCCTGTCCGAACCATTGCCACAAAATGTACACAAAGTTTCACGGCCGGCGGATGCTAATTCCGCGGCTTCCCAAGTCTCCACGCCCGCGCGACGTGCAATCGCAAAGACAGACCCGGCGACAGAAGACGCCACGTCGCGCGCAGCGATGTCTTCGCTGCCGCCCGCCAAAGAGCCTGTCACAAAAATTGATTTGCCGCCGATTGGCTACGACGCGAGCAGCGCAACTGAATCCTCTGAGCCGCTCAGTGTGGCCGTGCTAATGCTCGCAAAAGAAGAGCGCGTAGAACCCCAGTGGATATTTCACGGTGCGGTTGTGCAGCCGCCTCCAGGCAAGAAATCGGCCAGCACCGCCGCACAGAAACAGCAGACAGCGGCGCTCAAACAAGAATCGCGCAAACGCACGACGAAGAAAAGCTTTTGGACGAAACTTCGAGACTTTTTTAGGGGAGCACCCAAAAAGACGGATTGCGTGGGCGAAGGATGCAGTTAGCGGGTCCGGCGCGACCGTAGCCGGCGTCACATGCCTTCGTAATTCGGACCGCCACCGCCCTCTGGCGGGATCCAATTCACGATTTGATACGGGTCAGCAATGTCGCACGTCTTGCAATGCACGCAATTCGAGGCGTTGATTTTCAATCGCGGCTTTCCTTTTTCGAGAACCATTTCATACACGGCAGCAGGACAATAATACTGGCACGGATTGCCGTACTCGCGCACGCAACGGTCGGCGCAAATATTCAGGTCCGCGACCACCAGATGGCACGGCTGGTCTTCTTCGTGGCGCGTGCCGGAATGATAGACATCGGTGAGGCGGTCAAATGTGAGCGTGCCGTCGCCCTTGAACCGCGTGGATTGATCGACCAGCTCGAGCGGCCGCTCGAGGTTCTTGAAATCTTCGTAGCCGGCGCGAGCGCGCATCGGGTCGACGAGCCCGCGCCCGCCTGTGATGAATTGCAACCCCGCGTTAACGACGCCGCGCCACAACCCTTTGTGAAATCCCTGATGGAAATTGCGGACGGCCCAAAGCTCGGGCTTGATCCAACTCGCATCGATTTTCTTCTGAAATGCGCTCAGCGTTTTCGACGAAGTGTCGCCCGCGGCGAGCGCATCGTAAATTGTCTCGGCGGCCAGCATCCCGCTCTTGATGGCGATATGGATGCCCTTGAGGCGCTGTGAATTCAGCAGGCTCGCGGAATCACCGATGATCAGGCCCCCGTCGAAAAAAGTTCGCGGCATGGAATACCAGCCGCCATAAGGAACGGTCTTCGCGCCGTAGCGCACCAACTTCCCGCCGTCCAAAATTCGCCGGATGTACGGGTGCGTCTTGAATTTCTGAAACGCTTCGTGCGGGTCGAATAACGAATTGTGATATTCGAGCGCGATAACCATGCCCAGGGAAACGCGATTGTCGCGCATTCCGTAGATCCAGCCGCCGCCGTATTTATGCGAATCGAGCGGCCAGCCCGCCGTATGCGCCACGAAGCCCGTCTCGATCCTTCCGGGCTGGACGTCCCACAATTCCTTGATGCCAATACCGTAGGATTGCGGATTGATGCCGTCGAGCTGCAGATGATTGACCAGTTCCTTCGCCAGAGAACCGCGCGGGCCTTCAGCGAGGACGGTGATTTTCGAGCGCAGTTCATATCCGGGCGTGAAATTGTCCTTGGGCTTGCCGTTTTTGTCGACGCCCTTGTCTCCCGTGATCACGCCGGCGACACGATCGCCCTCGTAGATGAGGGACGCGCCTGCAAATTGAGTGAAAACGTTCACACCAGCCTTTTCAACGAGGCCGCCGAGCCATTTCACCAACTTGCTGAGCGAGACGACGTAGTTGCCATGATTCTTAAACGGTGGCGGAGTGATGGGCAGTCTCCATTCGCGGCTTTGCGTAAAAAAATAAACGGCGTCTCCGGTAACGGGCGTATCGAGCGGCGCGGACTTCTCAAAATCCGGCACAAGCTCGCGCAGAGCGGACGGGTCCATAATCGCGCCGGAAAGCTGATGCGCGCCCAGTTCACGAGCCTTTTCCAGGACGTAAACGTTGTCGGAAGAAAGTTGCGGCGTGCGGCCGGCGGCGTTGTGCTGCGCGATCAGCCGCGAGAGATGCAGCGCGCAAGCAAGTCCGGCGGGCCCAGCGCCAACGATGAGTACGTCGGCTTCCAGCGTTTCGCGTTCCACGGGCATACGCGATTATTGTAGCAGATGGACGGAAACCAACCGGCGCGCCAGGAAATTCGCGGAAGTTTATTCGTACCGCAACGCGACAATCGGATTCACGCGTACCGCTCGTCGCGCGGGAATGTAACAGGCCGCGCCGGAAACGATCACGAGGAGAACCGCGACAGCAACAAATGTGAGCGGATCATCTGCGCTTACACCGAAAAGCCCGCTCGACATCAGCCGCGCCAGCGCGAGCGCGGCTACAATGCCCAGCACTCCGCCAATCACGGTGAGTTGCGCGCCTTGCGTCAAAACAAGGCGCAAAATGTCGGCTCGCTGCCCTCCCAGCGCCATGCGGATTCCAATTTCCCGCGTGCGCCGCGCCACTACATACGACAACACGCCGTAAAGTCCCAGCGCGGCAAGCAATGCGGCCAGAAGCGCCAGCGAAATCGAGAGAATCGCCACGAGGCGGTCGCTGAACATCGACTCATCAATTTGCGCCGGCAGCGTCTTCATGTCTTTTACCGGCAAATTTGGATCGAGCTGCGCGATGCGACCATGCACAGTTGCCGCCATTGCCGCCGGGTCGCGCTCGGTGCGCACGTAGAATGTGAGAAAGCTCAACTGCGGGAATTGCGCGTATGGGGTGTAGAGAAACGGTGAAATTTTGTCTCGCGCGTCATCCCACTTACTGTTTTTCACTATGCCGATAATTTCCATGTTGAGATGGACATTGTTCCCTCCGCCGAACGCGATATGCATTCCGATGGGATTGCGTCCCGCGAAGAATTTCTGCGCCAGTTTTTCGTTGATGATAACCACTTTTTGACTCTTCGGCGTGTCCGCTTCCGTAAACTCGCGCCCGGCGACGAGCGGAATGCCCAGGGTCGAAAAATAATTCGGGCCCACTGAGTTCGTCATCACGTTGGTGTCTTCGTCGGGATGAATTGCGTAGCCTTCGGGTGTGATGTTCGAGGACGAATCGCTGTTCGAAAAAATAGACAAATACGACGCGCTGACCGAGCGCACCCCGGGCAGGGCGGCAATTTCCTGGCGAGCGCGGTCCGCAAACGCAACCGTCTGCGCGGGCGAATCGCCGTTCAAGCCCGGCTCGACCGTGAATTGCAGAACGTTTTCCGTTCTCACGCCCAAATTCACGCTTTCCAGATTCGCCAGAGTGCGCGCCAGAAGGCCCGCGCCTACCAGCAGCACGGCCGTCAGCGCCACTTGCGCGATGATCAGGACTTTGCGCAGACGCACATTCGAGCGGCCCTCGGAGACGCTTGAGCCCTGGTCCTTCAGCGTGGTTTGCAAATTCACGCGAGTTGCTCGCAGCGCCGGCGCCAATCCAAACAGCAGGCTGGTCACGAGCGTCACCGCTGCCGCAAACCAGAGCACACGGGGATCAAGACGACTTTGAATTCCCGCCATGCCAGTTCCCACAGGAATCGAACTGACCATGGTGTTCAAGCACCACGACGCGATGGCGAGCCCTGCCGCGCCGCCGGCAATGGCGATCAGCAAACTTTCCGTCAGCAGTTGCCGCACCAGCCTCGAGCGGCCCGCGCCCAGCGCGAGTCTCACGGCAATTTCGCGCTGGCGAGCTTCTCCGCGCGCCACCAACAGGCTTGCCAGATTCGCGCAGGCGATGAGGAGCACCAGCCCGACCATCCCCGTCAGAATCAACAGCGGCTGTTTCGCGTCGCGCTGCAAAATCAACCGCCCTTGCGAACCGTCCGTCAGTTGCAGCGGCTTGGCAAGATACTGCTTGAAACGGGCGCCGGAGGGATTCATTTTCAGCAGTTTTGCATCTTCTTCGAGAAGCGGGCTGTAAAGCGGCTGCAGCGCCGCCTGTGCTTTCTCCCGTGTCACTTTCGGTTTCAGGCGGCCCAGAATTGCGAGCCAATGATCCGTGCGCTTCGCGAGCTTGAGTTGATCATTCGGCAAAATCTGCTCTTTCATTGTGACCGGGATGTAAATATCGGGTATTGCGCCGACCTGTACACCCTCGAATCCTGCGCGTGCGACACCTACGACGGTCAGCACAACACCATTCACGGTCAGCGGCTTGTTCAAGATCGATGGATTCGCGCCGAATTGCCTCGACCAGTATCCGTAACTCAAAACGGCGACCGGATTTGCGCCGGGCGCGGTTTCATCGCCGGCCATGAACACACGTCCAATCGCCGGACTCACTTCGAGCGTTTGGAAGAAATTGCCGCTCACCAGTTCGCCATGCGCGGTTTCTGTGGCGCCGCCTCCCGAAACATTCAAATCCACCGGGAAGCATGCAAGCAGCCCGGAAAATACGGAACTGCGGTCGCGCAAATCTTTGTACAGTGGATAGGAAAACGAAGCCATAAAATCGCCATCGCTCCACGTGCTGCCGGGATTCGGCCCCGGCGAGCGGAGCACCACGAGCTGCTGCGGATCAGGTACGGGCAGCGTGCGCAGCAGCACCTGGTCGGTGAACGAAAAAATCGCTGTGTTGGCGCCGATTCCAAGGGCAAGGGTGAGAATCGCGATGGCGGTGAAGCTCGGCGACTTCGCCAACATGCGCAGGGCGTACTTGAGATCCTGAATCAGGGTGCTCATTTTGCACCTTCCTGTGGGTGCTCAGTCCGGCAGCGGCCCGATGAAACCGATCGGGCCCTACAACCGCAACGGCGAGCGGCATGAAGCCTGTGCAACAACAAACTATTCGTAGCGCAATGCGATCATGGGATCGACGCGCATGGCGCGGCGCGCTGGAATGTAACACGCCGCAAGCGCGACAGCCACGAGGACAATCGCCACGCTGACAAACGTCAGCGGGTCAGTCCCCGTCACGCCATAGATCATGCTCGACATAAGGCGCGTAGCGCCTAGCGCCGCGACGATTCCGACCGCCACGCCCATCAGTGTCAGCTTGATTCCCTGCGCGATCACCATCGCGAGCACGTCTTGCGGCGTCGCTCCCAACGCCATGCGAATGCCGATTTCGTGCGTTTTGCGCATGACGGAATAAGCCATGGTGCCGTAAAGCCCGATCATCGCCAGTGAGAGCGCAAGCAAGCCGAAAACAGTTGTTAGACGCGCAAACAATCGCTCCTGCGAAAGCGCTTCGCTCGTTTCCTCCGCCTGCGTTTTCAAATTGATCAAGGGCAAAGCCGGATCGGCCTGGCGAACCGTGTCGCGCAGCTCGGAGACGACGGTTGCCGGCGGACCTTGCGTGCGGAGCTCGAAAAACATCATGTCGATGAATTTTGGGAATTGTGCGTAGGCGTAATAGGCCTTGGGTTTCAAGTCGGAATGTACGTCCGTCAACTCAGCCGGCTTGGCCACACCGATGATTTCAATGGAATCCTTGGGATCGAAAGTCGAGCTTCGGCTAAACCGATGCCCGATGGGATTCTCGCCGGGTAAGAATTTCCGGGCGAAGGTCTCGTCCACCACGGCGACGAGCGGCGAGGCTGTTGTATCTGTGCGTGCGATGCCACGTCCGAGGATGATGGGGATTTTCATCGTTCGGAAAAAGTCCGGGCCGATCGCCTGCGAGCGAACGGTTGAACTTGTGTTCTTCTTCGCTGCTCCTTCGATGGCGACGTTGTTGTTATTCGACCAGCCGTCAAATGGAGCATATTCCATCAGCGTAGCGTCCTTGACTCCGGGAAGCACCTGAACGCGGTCGAGCAATTGAGAAAAAAACGTAATCAAGCGGTCGCCGTGATAACCGGCGCGCGTCGGATCCACTCCAAACGTCAGCAAATTCTGCTGATTGAAACCGAAATTCCGATGCTCAAAATTCACCAGCGTGCGCACGAACAGTCCTGCGCCAATCATCAGCACAAGCGACGCGGCCACTTGCGCAACAATCAGCGATTTGCCGAGTGAGTGCTTGTCGCGCGCGCCGGAAATGCTTGTCGCGCTGTCTTTCATCACCGATGCGAGTTCGACGCGCGTGATGCGAAATGCGGGCGCGAGGCCGAAGATGATTCCGGTGAGAATCGAGGCGATCAAAGTGAAGAGCAATACTTTCGAGTCCGCACTTGCATCGAGCACCATCGGCGTGTCGCCGCCGGACATCCATGTGACAAGCGCTCGAGTTCCCCAACTCGCGAACAAAATTCCCAACGCGCCACCGAGCAGCGACATCAACACGCTTTCGGTAAGCAACTGGCGGATCAAACGAGAGCGGGACGCACCCATTGCCAGACGCACACTGATTTCTTTTTTTCGCGCGCTGGCGCGGGCCAGCAGCAGCGTGGCCACGTTCGCGCACGCAATTAGCAGCACCAATCCAACCGCCGCCATCAAAATGTAGAGCGGTTGTTCGCTGCTTTTCTGCAAGTAGGGTAGTCCCACGCTTGCGGACGCAAGAGTCAGATGGGGAACGTCGTCCGGCTTCGGGGGGTGCCAATCGGCGGTGATGATTTGATGAAACAGCGCATCGAGCGCGCTTTGCGCCTGCGGCTTGGTCACGCCTTTCTTTAAGCGGCCGATGATGTTCACGCAAAGCCAATGCGGCGCGGTGTAAACGGAATTCGCTCCGCCGCTTGGTTGCGTGCCCCAAGGCCGCATGTTCGCTTTGTCGTCGAAGGAAATCCAGAGATCAGGCTCTGTTCCGACTTGGACGCCGTAAAAGGAGGGCGGCGTGACTCCGACGATGGTGAACGGTATGCCATTCAGCGTCACATTTTTGCCGACGATCGCCGCGTCGCGACCGAACCGTCGCGTCCAATAGGCGTAGCTGATGACCGCCACGCGAGGCGCGCCGGGATTTTCGTCGGCTTGGGTAATGCCCCGGCCGAGGAGCGGAGCCACGCCAAGGCCGGAGAAATATTCTCCGGTGACCATCTCGCCGTTGGCCAGAGTTGGCTCGCCATTGATCCCGACGGTCGTGTTCTGATCGTTGAAACCAAGCGGCACCCAGGCGAAAGCGCTCGAAAGCACGTCCTTCTGGCTCTGGAATTGCTGGAACGCGGGATAGGAGAAGGAAAACTTTGAGTCCCAACCGGTTTGCCCGAACTGCGGCGGCCATTTGTTGTCGTCCCATTGGAACAGGACGAGCTGTTGGGGGTCTTCCACGGGCAGCGTTTTCGGCATCACGGCATTAATCAAGCTGAAAATCGCCGTGTTCGCGCCAATCCCCAATGCCAGCGTCAGAATCGCAATCGCTGCAAACCCCGGCGACTTCGCCAGCATGCGGACGGCGTAGCGCATATCCTGAACTAGAGTTGACATACCGCCTCCTGAAGATTGGACTCGCGGAGCGGCGCGTTGTAAGCAGTCCAAGGAGCAATCTGCCTCTGAACACCGTGCAAATTGCCTGCCACGGTAGGGCGATGCAGGGCGCTTAATTTCAATTACTTACATTGATTATGACGGATTTGCGTTTGGCAGATGCCCGCTTGCGGGAGGGACGTCGCGAAAATGAACACTGCGGCGGCTAGCTTGACTTCGACTTTTCCAGTTCTTCGGTGAGGGCGGGAACAATCTCAAAGAGGTCACCGACCACGCCGTAGTCGGCGATTTCAAAAATTGGCGCGTTCTGATCCTTATTGATGGCGACAATCGTGCGCGAACCTTTCATCCCGACGACATGCTGGATCGCGCCGCTGATTCCCAACGCGAGATAGAGTTTCGGCGACACAGTTTGGCCCGAGCTTCCGATTTGACGGTCCATCGGCAACCAGCCTTCGTCGCAAATCGGACGCGATGCGGAGAGTTCCCCGCCGATGGCCCCGGCGAGCTTTTCCGCGAGCGGGATATTTTCCGGCGCCTTAATCCCGCGGCCGATGGAGACCAGAATAGGCGCCTGCGTCAAATCCACTGCTTGCTTGGCTTCGCGGAAAAGTTCGAGCGGCTTGGTGCGAATCTGCTCGGGCTTCAACTCAACGTTCACAGGCTTCACCGCCGCGTTGCCGCCGGATTTCTTTGCAGCGAGATCAGCGCGAAACGCGCCTGCCTGGAATGAAGCAAACGACGGAGCATTTTCTTGAAACACAACATCAGCGGCCGTGCGGCCCTGAAACATTTGCCGGACAAAAATCAGCTTGCCATTCTCATAACGATGGCCAACGCAATCGCCGATCATTCCCTTGCCCATCGACGCGGCAAGTTTCGGCGCGAAATCGCGCACCTGATACGTATGCGGAAATAGAACCAGATCAGGCTTGGCTTGCTCGATCACTTGCTTGAGGGCAATCGCATAACCGTCGGGCGTGTATTTCTCGATCAGCGCATTTTCCACCAGGAGGACTTCCTCGATTTGGTAGCCGGCGAGTTCTGCGGCGAGCGCGCCGACTCCCTGGCCAATGACTACGCCAGTAAGCGAGCCCTTCGCCTCCGAAGCGATTTGCTGCGCCGCAGCCAGAGTTTCAAAGCTGACCTTATTCCACTTTGCGTCGCGCTGTTCCGTGATGAGCAGGATTTTCATTTCATCGCTCGATTAGAGCGCACGCGCTTCATGCTTCAATTTTTCCACCAGTTTTGCGGCGATTTCCTTCGGAGTCCCGGTGATGAATTCTGTTTTCTTCGTTTTGTGCGGAACGTAGATGCGCTCCACGCGCTGCGTCAACTCTTCCGGCACTCCAAGAGACTGGCGCGTTACCGCCGCGATTTCTTTTTTCTTTGCGGCCATGATGCCTTTGAGCGTCGCGTAGCGCGGCTTGTTGATGCCCGACTGAATCGTCAAAACGGCAGGCAGCGGCAATTCGACCCACTGGAACCATCCTGCCTCGAGCTCGCGCTTCAAGCGCAAATGGTCGCCCTGCGCTTCGATTGACATGATGATGGTCGCGTGCGGCAGTCCGAGCAATTCCGCAAGCAGAACGCCGGTCTGCCCAAAGCCGTGGTCGTCGCTCTGCAAACCCGTGAGAATCAAATCAAATTTCTCTTTTTTGATGGCAGCAGCCAAAGAACGAGCCGAAGCCAATGGATCGAGCGCGTAGAATTTATCATCCGTCACGTGAATGCCGCGATCCGCGCCCTTGGCGAGAGCTTCTTTAATCGTCTGCTTCACTCGTTCGGGGCCCATTGAAATTGCCACAACTTCTCCGCCGTGCTTCTCTTTCAAACGCAGCGCTTCTTCGAGGGCGAACGTGTCCGGCTCATTCGTCTCGAAGCTGATATCCGTTTCGCGAATCCAAGTCCCGCTCGCGTCGATCGCCAGCGGTGCATCCTTGGCGGGAACTTGTTTCACGCAAACAAGAATGTTCAACGAAGCCTCCGAAACGTTTTCAACGACCTTCCCAGAGCTTGAAAACAAGCGACGCATTCGTGCCGCCGAAGCCGAACGAATTCGAGAGCGCGTAGCGAATATTCGCCTTGCGCGCCTGGTTCGGCACGTAATCGAGATCGCAGGCGGGATCCGGATTTTCGTAATTGATCGTCGGCGGCAAAATCTGGTCGCGCAGCGCCAACACGCTGATGCCCGCCTCCAGCCCGCCTGCTCCCCCGAGGACGTGGCCGGTCATCGATTTCGTCGAACTCACGGGAATTTGTTTAGCCTGGTCGCCAAATGTGCGCTTGATTGCTACCGTTTCAATTGCGTCGCCAATTTGCGTGGACGTGCCGTGCGCGTTCACGTAACCGACTTCCGTGGGAGCAATTTCTGCATCTCTCAGAGACGCGAGCATGACGCGATAGGCACCGTCGCCATTTTCTGCGGGCTGCGTCATGTGAAAAGCGTCCGCCGTCATTCCATAGCCCACGATTTCCGCGAGAATATTCGCGCCACGCCGCTGCGCAAATTCGAGCGATTCAAGAATCAGCACGCCGGAGCCCTCGCCGATCACGAAGCCATCGCGCTGCGCGTCAAACGGGCGGCTGGCCCGCGCCGGCTCGTCATTGCGCGTCGACAGCGCCTTCATCGCCGCAAATCCGCCCACGCCCATCGGCGTTATGGCGGCCTCGGAGCCGCCCGCGATCATCACGTCCGCGTCACAGCGCTGAATAATTTTGAACGCGTCGCCGATGGCATGCGCGGACGCCGAACACGCTGTCGCGGTCGCGGAATTCGGGCCCTTGGCGCCATAGCGAATCGAAATTTGTCCGGAAGCCAGATTGATAATCGCGGAAGGAATGAAAAACGGAGAAATCTTGCCTGGACCGCCCTGAATCAATTTGCTGTGCTCACGCTCGATGACGTCGAATCCGCCGATGCCGGAAGAAATGTATACGCCCGTGGCGCCGGCGATCTCCGGAGTGATTTCTAGCGCCGCCATTTTCAATGCGAAATCCGTAGCGCCAATGGCCAGATGAATGAACCGGGCCATTTTTTTCACTTCTTTTTTTTCAATCCACTGGAACGGGTCGAAGCCTTTGACTTCGCCGGCGAAGGTGCAGTCGAAACCGGTAGCGTCAAACTGCGTGATGGGACCGATGCCGCTGTGCCCGGCAATCAGATTTTTCCAGACTTCTTCCGTCCCAATGCCGCAGGCGCAGACGAGTCCGACTCCTGTAACGACAACCCGGCGATTCAATGCGGAGTTTTCTCCTCGTGGAACTCTGAGGTCCGGCGAGTTATTTTTTTTCCTTGCCGTGCTTGTCGATATACGCGATGGCGTCTTTCACAGTAGCGATCTTTTCCGCGTCCTCATCGGGAATTTCGATGCCGAACGCCTCTTCAAAGGCCATCACGAGTTCGACGATGTCGAGCGAGTCGGCCCCGAGATCGTCCACAAACGAAGCCGTCGGCGTCACTTCGCCTTCGTCCACACCGAGCTGTTCGACGATTATCTGTTTCACGCGTTCTTCGACGCTGGCCATTCTATTTCTTCCTCCGCTTTCGGCGTTCGTTTATTCGAATATGAACTAACGGGGCGGCTTCCCCCCGGCATTTCGAACCTGTTCATTCTATGCGGCCCGCCAAATCAGGTCAACCACAGAGCCGCCTAATGTACGCATTCGCGCGAGCATTGTCTAGCGGGAAGCACCTTATTGCCGAAGGTTCGTGATTTGGAGATGATGCCTGATTGAAGTTGCGGGACGAGTTGTGTATTCTGCGGCACGAAAAAGTCGCGGCGTCAGGGATGATTTGCCCATACTGTAGATGCGAAGAATGTGTGCGCTCGCACCGGCGCGGACTCGGCGACTGGCTCGCCGGCGTTGTGGCACTGCGGCCGTGGCGGTGTATTCGGTGCAAGGGCCGATTTTACGGGAATGCCGTCGCACTGACTTTTCTCCGCCATGCCCACTGCCCGCGATGTGGCAACCTCGAATTACAGCGCATCGCGAAGAAATGGGTGGTAGAAGGCAGATTGCGTTGGTTTTTCCGAAGCGTGAACGCTCCAGCCTATCGTTGTGGACCTTGCCGGCACCGATTCTTCTCTTTCCTTCCTGCTTGCGAATCACGCTTCGCCTCGGCCCAAACCGCTGCTGATGAAACCGGCGGTCGGTAAGGCCGGTCCCCAAACATCTTGTCGGGCGTTTTGCTGAGAGAATGATGGCGTGAAACGAACGTACCTTCCGTCTGCTACCTGGCTTCGGATTTGTTGCGGCGCAGGCGAAAGCCCTTAACGATGACGTATAGCACCGGCACAAAAATCAAGTTCAAGGAAGTGGCGAAGAACATGCCGCCGAAAACGGTTGTGCCCACGGAAGTGCGTCCAGCCGCGCCAGCGCCTGTGGCGAGCACAAGAGGCAAAACGCCGAGCAGGAATGCGAACGATGTCATCAGAATGGGGCGGAGCCGGATGCGGGCTGCTTCAATAGCTGCGTCATAAAGATCCATGCCTTTTTCGCGTAACTGCTCGGCGAATTCGACAATAAGGATGGCGTTCTTGCTGGCGAGCCCGATAAGCATGACCAGGCCTATCTGGCAATATACGTCGTTAATATTGCCGCGCAGGGACTGGAAAAGCAAAGCGCCGAGCATGGCCATTGGGACGGCCATCAACACGATGAAGGGCAGGGAAAAGCTTTCGTATTGTGCGGCGAGCGTAAGGTAAACGACGAGCAACCCGAGGCCGAAGAGCGCCGCGGACTTACTCCCAGACTGAATTTCCTCGAGTGATAACCCAGACCATTCATAAGACATTCCGCGCGGAAGATTTTTCGCAGCCAGAGCCTGCATTTCGTCAATGGCATCGCCCGAGCTGCGGCCCGCCGCGGCTGAGCCGTCAATTTCAGCGGAGCGGAAGAGATTGAAATGGCTGATGACTTGGGGCGTGGCAGTTTGGGTGATCTGGACCAAATTATCGAGTGGGACCATTTGGCCGGCGCCGGAGCGGACATAAAACTGATTGATATCGTCAGGATGCGAGCGGAACTGTTGGGCGGCCTGAACGTAGACGCGATAGGAACGGTTGTTGAAAGTAAAATTGTTGACGTAAACCGAGCCGAGAAAGACTTGCAGGGCATCGGTAATCTGGTTGAGCGGAATGTTCAGACTCTTGGCCGTGGAGCGATCGATTTTGACGACAAATTGCGGATCGTTGGCGGTGAAGCTGGTGAACAAGCCCGAAAGCTTCGGGTCGGCATTGCCTGCCTGCACTAATTTCTGAGTCGACTGCTGTAACTCCTGCAACGTTGAGTTGCCCTGATCCTCGACCTCCAATTGGAAACCGCCGAATTGCCCGAGCCCCTGTACGGCGGGAGGATTGAAAGGCACAACGACCGCGCCGGAAATACCGAAGAAAGGTCCTCGCAAGCGATTGATGATCGCCGAAGCCGAATGAGTGGGCCCCTGCCGCTCTGCGAAAGGCTTCAGGTTGACGAAAACCATGGCGTAATTGGACGCGGCCCCTGAAAAGCTGAAGCCAGCGACGGAAAAAACAGCGGCGGTTTCGGGCTGACGATCGAGGATAGCTTCAATTTGGTGGCAAATGTTGGAAGTGTATTCGAGCGAGGCTCCGGCAGGAGCCTGGACCAGGATCATCATGTAACCCTGATCCTCCGTGGGGACGAAGCCGCGGGGAACCGTGGAAAATACCCAATATGTGACGCCGGCGAGAAGCAGAAAAATGATCGCGGTGACAAATTTCCACTCGAATAAATGGCGCAGGGTGTGACGGTAGAGGTTTGTGCCCCCGGTAACCATACGGTTGAAAGGCGCAAAGATACGCTTTCCCATTCCGCCTTCCTTTTGATGGCCAAGGAAGATGGCTGAGAGGGCGGGCGTGAGTGTCAGAGCATTAAACGCTGAAATCGCCACGGAGAAGGCAATGGTCAGAGCGAATTGACGGAAAAGAATGCCGGTCGTACCCGGAAAGAGAGCGACCGGAACGAACACAGAGACGAGAACAAGAGAAGTAGCAACCACGGCTCCGGCGACCTCGCTCATCGCGACAGACGCGGCATTGTGAGGCTCACTAAGGCCTTCGTTGATGTGGCGCTGGACGTTTTCAATGACGACAATGGCATCGTCAACCACCAAGCCGGTGGCGAGGGTGATGCCAAAAAGCGTGAGCGTGTTTATGGAGAAGCCGAGGAGTTTGACGAAAATAAACGTTCCGACCAGAGAAACGGGAATGGTTATAGCGGGAATGAACGTGCTGCGCCAATCCTGAAGGAAAAGAAAAATGACAGCGATGACGAGAAGAATGGCCTCGATTAAAGTGGTGAGCACGTCGCGGATGCCCTCGGCGACCGCCGTGGTCGTGTCGAAGGCCATGCCGTATTTCAACCCAGCGGGGAACGTGTGGGACAGTTTTTCAAGCTCGGCGCTCGCTAAGCGATCGACTTCGAGGGCGTTCGCATTTGGGAGTTGCTGGACGGCCAGGCCGATAGCCTCGTGACCGTCGATAAAGAGGTTGCTGTTGTAATCTTGAGCGCCCAGCTCGGAGTGGCCAATATCTTTGACGCGAACCAATGTGCCGTTGACGCCTGTCTTCAAAATGATGTTGTCGAATTCGGAGGGCTCGATCAGTTGTCCCATCGCTCGAACGCTGATTTGAAAAGCCTGACCTCTGGGAGCGGGTGGCTGGCCGATTTGCCCCGCTGCGACTTGAACGTTTTGCTCCTTAAGCGCGCTGACAACGTCGGTGGCCGTAAGACCGCGCGCGGCCAAGCGAGAGGGATCAAGCCAAAGCCGCATGGAATATTCGCGTTGACCGAAAATAGTGACATTGGCAACGCCAGGGACGCGCTTGATAGCGTCACTGACGTAGACATCCACATAGTTACTGATGAACAGGCCGCTGTACTTATTGTTGTCGGAATAGAAGGCAGCGGCGAAAACGAAACCGCTGAGGCCCTTAGTAATCGTCACGCCGGTGTTTATGACTTCCGCAGGGAGCAAGCCGAGAGCGGCTTGCACGCGATTCTGCACGTCAACAGAAGCGAGGTCGGGGTCGCGCGAGACATCAAAAGTGGCCGTGATTGTACTTAAGCCATTGTTACTGCTGGTGGAAGTGAGGTACTTGAGGCCTTGCACGCCGTTGATGGAACGCTCGAGTGGAATCGTCACGGCCGACTCGACGGTTTGTGCGTCAGCACCGTTGTAGGCGCTTGTGACGGTGACCTGGGGCGGAGCGAGATTCGGGAATTGCGCAATCGGGAGCGTGGGAATGGCCACGGCACCGCCGAGAATGATGATCAGCGCACAAACGGTGGCGAAGATCGGGCGTTTGATGAAAAAATCAACGAACAAGTTTCAACTCTGCCTTCTGCTACGCAGGGCGGATGCGCTCTAGCGAAGCTTTCGAGCAAATCTCAGTTAATGAGCCATTCAACGTGAGGCCGCCTCTGGCGGAGAATTCTCAACGGTTTCCTTCACCGGCACTCCATCAGCCAGAAACTGAAAACCAGCCACGATGATGTGGTCTCCCGGCTTGATGCCGCTGAGAACGATGTAGTCGTTGCCGATAATGTCACCCACCTGAATTTGCTGCTGGCGCGCCACTGTTCCCTTAGGACCATTTGCGGCGAGAAACGTAAAAAACTGTCCGTTGATGCGCTGCGTTGCGAGGACGGGAATTTCAAGGCCCTTCGTTGTTCGCCAAGTGATGCGCGCGTTCACGAATTCATCGGTGCGGAACTGGCGCCTGGGATTTGGGATGGCGGCTTTGGCGAGAACGCTTTGTGTGGGGTCGTCCACCTGGGGAGAAACAAAAA
>DASZCH010000021.1:0-9095 GCA_035943235.1 Candidatus Acidiferrales bacterium | reverse complement strand
AGCTATTCGAGCCGCGTCACGTTCATGGCCGGCAATGCCTGCCTGAATGCGGCGAAGGACATGCGCGATCAAATTATTGCAGCGGTGGCAAAAAAAGTCGACTGCGTCGCGGAAGATTTCGAAGCCAAAGACGGACGCATTTCACACAAAAGCGATTCGAGCAAAAGTCTCTCCTTCGATGAAGCGGTCGCTGTTGCGTTGGAGTTCCACGGAGCGCTGGTAGCTCGCGGCACGTATGCGCCTCCCGAAACGGCGCGCGGCGGAAAATTCAAAGGCGCCGGAGTCGGCCCGTCGCCCGCGTACAGTTACAGCGCGCAAGTTGCTGAGGTCACCGTTGACACGGAAACGGGACAAGTTCGCGTCGATAAAATTGTCGCCGCGCACGATTGCGGCAAGGCGCTGAATCCTCTGACCGTCGAAGGCCAGATCGAGGGCTCGGTGTACATGGGTTTCGGTCAGGCTTTGCAGGAAGACATGATTTGGAAAGATGGGCGGCTGATGAATCCGTCGCTGCTCGAATATCGCATCCCCGCAACGAAGGAAAATCCGGAAATCGAGTCGATCATCGTCGAAAGCATTGACCCGGAGGGTCCATTCGGCGCCAAGGAAGCCGGCGAAGGCTCGCTGGCCGCGACGATTCCCGCGATTGCGAACGCGATTTTCGATGCTGTTGGTGTGCGCATCAATTCGATTCCCATCACGCCGGATAAAATTCTGGATGCGTTGCGCGAAAAACAGAAATCGGCCGCTGGTAATGGAGCGAACGCGCCCAAGAATCCAGTTGTTGCAGGGAACCATCGATGACGCTTCCTGCATTCCACGTTCTTCGGCCCTCCACTGTCGCCGACGCTGTCAGCATGCTTAATCAGCACGGTTCCGATGCGATGGTGATTGCGGGCGGCACGGATGTGATCCCCAACTTGCAGATGCGGCTTTTCACGCCGCACGTGCTGGTTGACGTAAAGCCGTTGCGTGAATTGGCTGCCATCGATTTTTCGCCGCGCAACGGCCTGCGCATCGGCGCGACCGCCACGCTGACCGGTATCCTTGAAACGCCGTGGCTCCGCGGCAAATTTCCGGTTCTTGCGAGCGCGATTGGTACGGTTGCGGGCCCGTTGCAGCGCAACATGGGCACTATCGGCGGAAATTTGTGTCTCGAAACGCGCTGCCGCTGGTACAACCAGTCGCATTTCTGGCGTCAATCGCTGGGCGGCTGCTTGAAAAAAGATGGCGACATTTGCCACGTCGCTCCCGGCGGGAAGTTTTGCTGGGCCGCATGGTCAGGCGATTCAGCGCCCGCATTGTTGACGCTCGACGCCGAACTGGAAATTGCAAGTGCGGCGGGCACAAGGCGCGTCGCTCTGCACGATTTCTATAAAAATGACGGTATGGACCGCATCGTTCTCGCGCGCAACGAACTGCTCATCGCCGTCCACGTGCCCGCGCACATGGCTGGACGACGCGGCGTGTACCACAAATTGCGCGTTCGCGATTCGATCGATTATCCGCTCGCCGGCGTTGCCGTCACGATGCAGGTCGATTCCGCCGGCATTTGCAAAGACGCGCGCATCGCTTTGTCCGCTGTGAATCCAGCTCCAATGTTGGTGACGCACGCAGGCGAATCGCTCGTCGGCCGGAAGTGGTCGCTGGAACTCGCGGAGCGCGTCGCACACGCCGCCATTCAGACCGGCAAGCCGCTGACGACTTCAGGCTCAACGCCCGTGTATCGTCGTGACATGGTGCGCGTCTTCACGCGCCGCGCGCTCGAAGATACGTGGAGAAACGGTCGCGGAGACGCGTAAAGCACGCTGCTTGCCTAAGCTCTAAGGAGGAATTGCTTGCCATCGGATTCTGGCGCTGTAATTGACATCCACATTCACATTCAACCGCTGCACATGTTCAAGCCGCATGCCCTCGCGTTGATTCAAAAGGGCCGCAAAGACTATCCTGAAGTCCAAAAATATTCCGCGGATCCAAAACTGTTCCTGCAATTTCTCGATGAAGCCGGAATTGAACGCGCCGGCTTGATTAATTATGTCAGTCCGGACGTGATTGGTTTTCCACCGGAAGTGAACGACTGGATCGCGAACTATTGCGCCACTGATCCAAAGCGCTTGCTCGCTTTCGGCTCCGTGCACCCAAAATACGTGCCCGACGCGGGTGCGGAAGTCGACCGCTTGGCAAAATTGGGCATTCGCGGGCTCAAAGTGCATCCCTCGCATCAACTCTTTGCGCCCAATGCCTATCGCGATGGACTTGGACCGCTCGCGGCCATGTACGATCGCGCGCAGGCGCATGGCATGCCCGTCATGATCCACACGGGAACTTCGATTTTCCCGGGCGCGCGCAACGTCTACGCCCAGCCGATGCTCGCTGACGATGTCGCCATCGATTTTCCAAAACTCGTTATTATTCTGGCTCACGGTGGCCGCCCGCTGTGGATGAACGAAGCATTTTTTCTCGTTCGCCGTCATCCGAATATGTATATTGATATTTCCGGCATCCCGCCGCATCGGCTGATGGAGCATTTCCCGCGCATCGAAGAGATTGCCGATAAAGTTTTGTGGGGCACCGACTGGCCCGGCCCCGGCGTTCCCGGAATTCGCGGCAATATGGAAAAATTCCGCGCGTTGCCGATTTCCGCCGCCGCACAACGCAAGATTCTGTACGACAACGCGGCGCGATTGTTTCCGCCGCGCGCCTGAGCCCATTGCGCGGCGCAGCAAATCGCGCGCGAATTCATTCCAAGGAGAACGAATGGAAATCAAGACCGTCGCAATCATCGGCGCGGGGACCATGGGACGCGGCATCGCGTACTGCTCCGCGCTCGCGGGTTACCGGACGATTCTCGAAGATGTGTCGCCTTCCATGCAGGAGCAAGGCGTCGAATATATCCGTCACGCCTTCGACGAAGGAATCGCGCGCGGCAAGGCCACAGAAGAGCAGAAGCAGCAGTCGCTCGCGCGCATCGTCACGTCCGGCTCGGTGCAGGATGCCTGCCGCGAAGCGGATCTCATCATCGAGGCCGTTCCCGAAGAGATGGAAGTGAAGCTCGAGATTTTCACCATCCTCGACAAGTTCGCCAAGCCCGGCGCGATTTTCGCCAGCAATACATCTTCTCTTTCCATTACGGAAATGGCCGCCATCACTTTTCGCGCCGAGAATTGCATCGGCATGCACTTCTTCAATCCGGTTCAGAAAATGAAGCTACTCGAAATGGTCCGCGGTCTGGAAACTTCCGAAGCGACCGTCGCCGCGTGCTCGGAAGCGGGGCGTCGCATGGGTAAAGAAGTCGTAGTGGTCCGCGAATCGCCGGGCTTCGTCACCAGCCGTATCAACGCCATGATCGGCAACGAAGCGTTTTACATGTTGCAGGAGGGAATTGCGAGCGCCGCGGATATCGATAAGGCCTTGAAGCTCGGATTGAATCATCCGATGGGCCCGTTCGAGTTGGTTGATCTTGTGGGACTCGACGTGCGACTGAGCATCCTTCAGCATTTGCACCGCACGCTCGGCGATAAATATCGCCCGTGCCCGTTGATCGAACAATATGTAAACGCTGGACGCCTGGGACGCAAGTCCGGCCGCGGCGTATTCGAGTACAAGGACGCGGCAGCAAAGCAGAAGGCTTAGGATTGTGTTGAGACTCAGCTATGCCTGACAACGAAGAAAAAATCATTTTGTTGCAGGGCGATTTAACGGAGATAGATGCCGACGCGATCGTCAACGCGGCGAACAATGATTTGCAGCTCGGCGGCGGCGTGGCGGGAGCGATTCGCCGCAAGGGTGGCGAGCAAATTCAGCGCGAATGCGACGCGATTGGCTCAGTTCCGGTGGGCGGCGCGGCCATCACGTCCGGCGGCCGGCTGAAAGCGCGCCACGTAATTCATGCAGCCAGCATGCAGCTCGGTGGCGCGACAACGGCGCAAGCGCTGCGTAGCTCAACGGCCCATTCGCTTCGCATTGCCGCACAGAATGATCTCAAGATCATCGCTTTTCCGGCCGTCGGCACGGGCATCGCCGGTTTTCCGATGCGCGAGTGCGCGGAAATCATGCTGGCCGAAGCGCAAAAGCATTTGCAAGGCGCCACTTCTCTCAAGCAGATTCAATTTATTCTCTTCGACAAGCGGTCCCTCGAAATATTCGAGCAAGTATGGAATGAGACGAAAAAGAAAGGAAGTGCCGGGCCGTAACGCAGCGACCGGCGCTTGCTAAGGCTAAGAAGCTAAGGTTTCGAAGGTTTCTCTTCCGGCTTCGTTGTGGCTGCCTGCGTGCTCCCCGTTGCGGTATACGGTGACTTCATATACTTCTCGGCTTCCTGCTGCGCGCCGCCCGTGTTGTCCTTCAATTCCTCGGCTTTCTGATATTCGTTGATGGCGCGTTCGCGCGACCCCGTCAGGTCAAAAATCTTGCCGAGGTAAATGTGGCTCCAGACCTCGACCCACTTGTAACTGGAATCGAGATCGCCATCGAGCGCGTTGCGAAAAGAATCCGCCGACGCCGAATAGTTTTTCTGATAAAAATAAGCCTCGCCAATCCGGAAATCCGCCAGGGAATTGTTCGTCTGCAGGGCAAGCGCTTGCTGATATTGCTGAATGGCTCCTTGAAAGTCTCCCATCGCCGCCAGCCCTTCGCCGCGCGCAATCAGCCCCCGTACGTGGAGCTGCGGGCTTGATTTCAGCAGGTCGTTGTCCGGGTCAATCGCGATGCCGTCGGGCTTCGGGCGTCCGAATGTTTCGACGTCAAATGGAGTACTCGTCCCAATCACCTGCACCGCTTTCGTGACCGGATTTCCCTCCGTATTCACGCGAATTTCCACCGGCATGTTGAAAGTCTCGAGCGGCTGCGCGATTTTGCCGACGACTTTGAAGCCTTTGGGCGTCCGGTAGACGATGTAATTCAGCTTGAATTCCGGAATGCCCGTCGAATTGAGCCACTGAGAAAAGAAAGCAATCAGGTTCAGATGCGGTTTACCGGTCTTCGGCGCGGGCAGTTTGGCCTCCGCAAGTTTTTCGAAATCCTCGATGCTGGCGGTCTTTCCCACGTGCGCCGTGTAGAAATCGTGCAGCAACGAATTAAAAGCCGCATCTCCCATGGACGTGCGCAACATGTGAAACACCATCGCGCCCTTATCCACCACCACAGACTCGTACTGCTGCGAATACGGCTGCAAATCCTGCGCCTGCGCGATGGGCGAGGCGCTTTCGAACATCACGGACCCCACGGCGTAATTCGTCAATTCACGCCGAAAGCCTTGCTCGCCCTGTGTGTGCTCGATGTACATGGCGCTCACGTATTGCGCCAGCCCGTCCGTCACCCATGCATCGCCCGGAGACGCGGGCAGCACCTGATTACCCCACCACTGCTGGGCGGACAAGTACGCGAGTTCGTTCTGATTCACCGTGGTGCCCCAGTCCCGCGCACTGAGCAACAGCAACCCTGGAGCCGAGAAGCTGTCGACCGTGCCGTCCGGCAATTGCGCCAGCGTGATATTGGGCGACGGCAACGCGCCGAATTCGTTCGAGTAATAGGTGAGAACGTTGGCAAGTTCATCGCCGTAGCGGGAAGTTGTGGTGCTTGCCGTCGGCGGTGCGAACACGGAAATTGACATGCCTTGCGCCTGCACCGGCGCCAGTTGCAAGTTTCCCGCGACAAATGTCCCCACCGGTCCGGCATCCTTGCAGTTGAACGTATAGACGGACCTGCCGGATTCCCCGGGTTTTTCGGCAGGCAGCGAATTCGGCGTGGACGATTCTCCGGTTCCGGTCACCGCGAAATTATCCGGAACGGTGATTTGAAACGTGGCCGTGTAGCGGTTGGATGGATAACTCGTCAGCGGAAACCAGCGCGCCGGCAGCAGCAGGTAGGCGGAATTCCTGTCGATCCATGCGAAACGAACGTCCTTCGTCGGGCTGTCATCGTCATTCGCGAATGCACCCGAGTAGTCGAAAATCAGTGTGACGTGCATGCCCGGCTTCGCCATCGACGGAAGCGACACTTCCAGGTCAAGCGGGTTGAACGAGTCGCGCTGGAAATCAAGTTTCCGGCCGTCAACCGCAAGCTTCACCGCGTCCACGTGCAAATCCGGATGCAATTCCACCAGGATGGTTCGCGACGCTGTTTTCGCCACCAACTCCACTTTTGCCTCGGCTGTCAGATTCTGCTGTTCCGGGTGCAGTGCGGCCTGGACGTCGTAATGCACAGCCTGAAAATCGAACTTGGGGAGTTGCGTTTGCGCACTCGATGCACTGGCGCCGAGGCCGAGCAGCATGAGCAGAAATGCAAACTGGATGGCTGGTGAATGCCGGGTAATGCTTCTTTTTATTGTCATTTAGCGTCCGCTGATTAGAATACCAAAACGAGCCCGCTAGTTGCCTGTTATCCAAAAGATTAAAGCATTGACGCAATCACTTCGGCCGCCCGTTCAATGGCGCCGCCAGGGCCCAGTTTCAGCCTCACTTCCGCCAGGTCCCGCTTCTGTTGCGCGCGAGCCTCGGGTGAATCCAGCAGCCGGCGGATCTCGCGCTCCAAAGCCTCGGCCGTAAACCGGTCCTGGATGAGCTCCGGCACCACTTGCCGGCCGGAAATTAGATTCACCATGGCGAATAAAGGAGTCAGCACAAGCTGTCGTGCAATCGCCGCCGTCAGCCCCGAGAGCCGGTATACAACCACCATCGGCGTGCCCAGCAGGGCAGCTTCTACCGTTGCCGTCCCGCTTGAAACAACAGCGGAGTCCGCTGCGGCAAGCGCATCGTAAACCACGCCTGCCACGGACGTTATCTGCAAATCCCTGCGGTCATACGCGTCGAAAATGTGCTCATCCAGCCCTGGAGCCACCACCAGTACAAATTGTACCGGGCTGTCCTTCTGCAGTCGCGCGCAAGCCTCCGCAATAATCGGCATGCTACGCCGGATTTCACTGGGACGGCTCCCCGGCAGTGCGGCAACAATGGGACGCTTCGCATCCAGGCCGAATCGCCTGGCGAATTCCTCGCGAGTCATTTGCGGGTGGACCGAATCCACCAGGGGATGCCCGACGAAATCCACCGCCACGCCAGCTTTGCGGTAGATATCCTCCTCGAAAGGAAAAATCACCAGCACGCGCTCAAACCGCCGCTGGATCCAGCGCATCCGGCGCGGCCTCCACGCCCAAATCTGCGGGCTGATGAAATAAACGATTCGAGTTCCGTGCTTTTTCAACCGCCGCGCCAGGCCGAAATTGAATCCCGGCGAATCCACGGTGATCGCCAATGCCGGCTTGCGGCGAACCGCTTCCCGCTCCAGTTTGCGCCACGCGCGCCACACGGCGGGCAACCGGTGCAGTACTTCCGTGATTCCCACCACGGCGATTTCAGAAGCATCCGCGACAATTTCCACTCCCGCTTCGCGCATCTTCGGACCGCCCATGCCGAATAGATGCGCCCCGGTGCGCCTCTGCAACGCGCGCGCCAATTGCGCGGCGTACATATCGCCGGAGGCTTCGCCCGCGGAGATAAGAATTTCCGGTGGAGCTGTCATGCGGCTGGCTCAAGACGTGCGGCAATCAGAAATTCCGTGAGTAGACCGAAAACCAGCTTGCGCGGCGTCTCAGCAGTATCGCGCACTAGTCATTCGCTGGCAGCGGTGCGTCCGCCGGTATACTGCCCGGAACCGGCAAGCGAAGTTCCTGGTCTTTGTATTGGAGCTGGTAGAGGCGGTAATAAATTCCGCGCCGCGCCAGCAGTTCCTGGTGCGTGCCTTCCTCGCGCAGCCTGCTCTTGTGGAATACGAGTATCCGGTCAGCGTGCTGGATGGTGCTCAGCCGATGCGCAATCACCAGCGCCGTGCGTCCCGCAAGCAAGCGGTCAAGCGCCTCACGAATCAGCATTTCCGTCTGCGTGTCCACGCTTGAGGTCGCCTCGTCCAAAATCAAGAATTGCGGGTCGTGCGCCAGAGCGCGCGCGAAACTGATGAGCTGCCGCTGTCCCACCGAAAGCGTCGCCCCGCGTTCCGTGACTTCGGTGGCGATTCCGTGCGGCAGGGAATCGATAAAAGGGCCCAGGCCCACTTCGCGCAAAGCATTCTCTACCGCTTCGGGCGTGATCGACGCCGTGCCCAGACGTACATTCGATTCGATCGTCCCGCTGAAAAGGAACGGGTCCTGCAGCACGATTCCGAACAGCCGCCGCAAATTTTGCAGATCGAGCTCGCGAATGTTCACTCCGTCGAGCAGAATTTCGCCGCGCTGAATGTCGTAAAAGCGCAAAAGCAATTGAATCACTGTGGTCTTGCCCGCCCCCGTGTGTCCCACAATGGCGATGCTTTGCCCGGGGGCGACGCGGAACGAAACGTCGCGCAACACCCAGTCCTCTTCGCTCGGATTTTCGCCGCCGCGATACGCGAACCACACGTTACGAAATTCAATTTCCCCACGCGGCGCATCCAGCGCCACCGGGTTCTCCGCGGATTGCACCTTCAGCGGTTCATCGAGCAGTTTGAAAATTCGCTCGGAAGCGGCCATTGCCGACTGCAAAATGTTGAATTTCTCGCTCAAGTCCTGAATGGGCATGAAAAACCGCTGCGAATACATGAAGAACGCAGTGACCAGCCCGATCGTCAATCCTCCAATCAGCACCCGTATGCCGCCAAACCAGAAAATCAGTGCGTACGCGCTCGAGGACAGCCACTCAATCGCCGGATAGAAAAGCGCAAACGCCCAAATTTGATCTTTGAACGCCACGTTGTACGCGCGATTCAATTCTGTGAACTGTTGGCGTGACTTGCGTTCGCGATTGAAAAGCTGAATCACCGGCATTCCGCTGATGTGCTCTTGCAGAAACGCGTTGATGCGCGCAATGGCCGTGCGAATCCGGCGGTTCGCTTCTCGCACGCTGTTGCGGAAGAGCCACGTCACGCCCAGCATCAGCGGCAGCACGGCCAGCGCCGCGAGCGCCAGTCTCCAATTCAGTTTCAACATGTACGCGACCGCGGCAACCAAAAAACAACAGTCGTTCACCATGGCCACAACGCCGGCCGCGAACAAATCGTTCAGCGCGTCCACGTCCGTCGTCACTCGCGTCACCAGCCGCCCCACCGGCGTGCGGTCGAAAAAGCCC
>DASZCH010000020.1:0-8249 GCA_035943235.1 Candidatus Acidiferrales bacterium | reverse complement strand
GTGTGTAGTCGCGCGGATCGTGGCCTCGCTCGATGGAAATCACGCGGATAGCCTTTTCCATGTTCGTTTCGACCACGTCGAGAATTCCCTGCGCAAATTGAGCCGTTGTTTTCATCGCGCCGCGCGCGCGCGACATCCACTCCGCGGCACGCTCAAGGTCCAAGCGGAAATCGCCGCCCAGAAATCCTTCCGGCACGATTCGGCCCAGAACTAAATGCGCGTCGGTAACGGTAGGCTTCGTTCCGCGCCCGTAGCAAATTGGGCCAGGGTTCGCGCCCGCGCTTTCCGGCCCCACGCGCAACGCTCCGCCGCGATCAAATCGGGCGAGAGAGCCGCCTCCGGCGCCAACGGTGTGAATATCGAGCATTGGAACGGCGACGGGCAGCCCCGCGACTTCCGATTCATTCGTTGTGCGCAATGCGCCGTCGAGCAGCGCCACGTCCGTGGACGTCCCACCCATATCAAATGCGATGATTCGGGGAAAGCCCGCGAGTTCTGCGACGTACTGGGCGCCCAAAACGCCCCCTGCTGGCCCGGAAAGGATTGTGCGCACTGGTTCGCGCGCCGCTGTCGTTGCCGAAATGATTCCACCATTGGATTGCATCACACGGACGCGCGCGGCGGCGTCGATTCGATTCGCCTTCGCGTGGCGGCTCGCCAGTCTGTCGACCTCGCCGAGATAGCTGCTCATCACGGGAAGCAAATAGGCGTTCGCAATTGTCGTGACGGTGCGTTCGTATTCGCGAAATTCCGGAAAAATCTCCTGCGAGGCTGAGACGTGAAAACCGGCGTCGCGCAGACGCTTCGTCATCTGTTTTTCGTGCCGAGGATTCGCAAAGGAAAAGAGCAGACATACGGCGACGGCATCGGCGCCGCTTTTCTTGACGAGACGGACGATCCGCGCGAACTCGGCTGCTGATGGCCGCAGGAGCGCGCGTCCCTCTGCACTCACGCGCTCGCGCAAACCGAATCGCCTTTCGCGCGGCACCAGTGCCTTCGGGCGCTCGACAAAAAAGTCGTAGAGCTTTGGCCGCGCTTGCCTGCCGATTTCGACTACGTCCTCAAAGCCCGCCGTCGTGACGAGCGCAACTTTTCCGCCGCGTCCTTCGAGCAGCGCGTTCGTCGCCACGGTGGTGCCGCACGTCAGCTCAAGTGTGCTATCCGACGACATTCCCTCCATGGAGGCGATACTTGCTATCGCTTCGGCGATAGCGCGGGCGGGATTTTCCGGCGTCGAGAGGACTTTCAGGATGCGCAACTCGCCGCCGCGCTCGAAAACGCAGTCGGTGAATGTCCCGCCGGTATCAATCGCAATGCGCATAGCCGCGCGATTGTATAGAATTCGCCGTCGCGGCGCAAAATCATCTGAGAATGCGCGGATCGGCATGCGCGGACATCTATGCCGGGCGCGACTCAATGCTATTTGCCTTCGTAGTACTAAAGTCCTACGGCCCTGTCCTCTATTTGTTCTGGAAACGCCCGCCCGCGACATTCTGTGCGCGGCGAAAGTTCTTAGGCATACTATTTTCGAGAGTTCATCCATCTGGCCTTAGGCGGCCTGCGAGAATTATCTCGTTCGCGGGTACAGGCTGGGATCCATGGCGACGACTAAGCAAACCCGAGGCGTGAAGCCCGAAGAGCGCGAACTCGCTCGCAAACGTCGCGAGCAGGAGCGCCTGGAGGCGGAGCTTGCCGAATGCGAACTGCGTCTCGCCAGCGTTCGCGGCGAGCTCGGCGCGCTTGAACGGCGCTATCTGAAATTCGTGGGCCTGCCTTACGCCGAGCTGGATGAGTTGCGCGCGGAGGTTGCCGAACGCATGGCGGCAGAGGACCCGGAGAATGAACGCCTCGAACGCGCCGCTCGTGAAGCACGCCTTCGCGCCGATGAATCCCGCAACGCTGCTTCAGTGAAGGAATCGGAGGAAACAAGAAATTTCTCGCCTACTCCCGAATTGAAACGAGCCTATCGCGAGGTCGCCAAGCGAATTCATCCCGACCTGACCGCAAATGAAGCGGACCGCGCGCGCCGACAGGAGTTGATGGCGGAAGCGAACGAAGCTTATCAGCACGGCGATGAAGCGCGTCTTGCGAAAATCCTCGACACCTACGAATCGAGCCCGGAAACCGTCGAGGGCGAAGGCGCGGGAGCGGAACTGATACGCGTGATTCGCAAGCTGAGTTTGATGAAAAACCGGCTCGGCGAAATCGAAAACGAAATTCAGAAGTTTTTTAACTCTGACCTTTATCTCCTGAAGATTCAAATGGAGGACGCGCAGGAGCAGGGGCGCGACTTGCTGACGGAAATGGCCGACAAAGTTCGCAAGCGGATCGCGGAATGCAAAGAGCGTCTGGAAGTTTTCGCGCCGGGGCGCGTGCACTGATGCCTCCGCGCGCACGGCGTGAAGCACGCGAAATCGTTCGCAGCCAAGCGAGTGGGATTACGGTGCTCTCGTCTTCCCTTGTGCTGCGCGGGCTGCGCGAATTTCAGCAGACTTCGCGATGGAGCGTGAAACAGGCGTTCGGCGAGCCGCGGCAGCATCTTTCCGTTTCGCCACGCGGCCATGCGGCAGCTTATTCGGCCGCGACGCGGGAGCTGAGCCAGAGAATCGAGATTTGCGACCTTGAATTAACAGGCGTGCCGGCTCCTATCCGCATACCCGATGAACCGCTCGTCGCGCGGCCTGACTTCCCTGCGTCGTTCGCGTGGTCGCCCGCCGGAGACTCACTGATCGCGGCCTCCGGCACATGGCAGCCCGAACTGCATTATTTTGACGCTCGCGCCGGGAAATTCGGCGGACGTTTCGCGCCGTTCCGCGTGTTTCCCACGCATCTTGTATGGGCAAGCAGCGGGAAATACTTCGTGGCGGCCTCGGACGGCTCCGAAAATGCGACGCTGATGCTTTGGATGGCCGGCGATTCCGTGGACGAATTCGAGCCGCTCTCTCAACTGGACCGCGGCACTTTCGCCGATGCGTCACAGGAAAATAATGAAGACGGTGATCGCGGAAGATTCTGGGGCTTTGGAGCGACGGCGTTTTGCGCGAACGACAAATCGCTTGCAACAGTGCTGGAATTCGACGGTGAGTGGTCCGACGATTCGATCGTTCTTGTCAAGCCGCCGACGCTTGAAACGATTGGGCGATTCGAAACCACCGGCCACGTCACGGATTTATCCTGGTTGAGCGACGCGCGCCATCTTATCTTCTGCGCCTCGGGCCAGGTGTATTCTCTCGATGCAGCCGGCGAGACCACGTCCTCGCTCCCGTTTGCCGCGGAATTGTGCCATTGCCATCCGTCGCTTCCGCTTTGCGCGTTCTACAATTCCTGGCTGAAGAGTTCCGCAAAAGGCCGTATCTTCATCGCGGATTTGCAGCGCAATGCGATTGTGGACGAATGCTGGGCGGAAGGAATCGGAAGTCTGCGCTGGAGCCACGACGGGCACGCGCTCTACGCCGTCGCGCAAGACGGCACAGCGTATATCTACGAGAGACCGGCTGTTTGATTCTACTCTTTAGCGCGCGGGCGGACGCTACGGCCGATGCGCGGAGGCCGGATCTGCTTCCCGACTCACCGCCGATAAATCGCCGGCTCGCGTACCCAACGGAAAATTCGGCATCGCGTTAAGCGAAGCATCGGCTCGTTCGCCCGCAACAAGGCGCGGATATGCTGCCGCTGCAATCATCGCTGCATTGTCCGTCGAGAGCGCGCGACTGGGGAAAAATACTTCGAGGCCGTGTTTGCGCGACTCCTCTTCGAATCGTGCGCGCAATTCGCGATTAGCAGCAACGCCGCCCGAAACCAGCACGGATGTGGCATTGAACTCCGTTGCCGCGGCAAGCGTTTGCCGAATCAAGCCTTCCACGACTGCGTGCTGAAAACTCGCCACCAAGTCGAGCGTTGTAGCGCTGGAAAGTTGGCGCAACGCGTCCGCATTTCGCTCACCACGAGCGAGAGCCTGCTGGCGCGCGTCAATCTCGGGCTGCAATTCCGGACGCTTCCGCAAATAATAAAGAACCGCCGTCTTGATTCCACTGAAGCTGAAATCGTATTGATTGCCGTCCATTTTGGGAACGCTGAATCGCACGGCAGATGGGTTTCCGTGCAAGGCCAGTTTGTCGAGGACTGGTCCACCGGGATATCCGAGAGCCAGCATTTTCGCGACTTTGTCGTAAGCCTCGCCGGCCGCGTCATCGCGCGTTCCCCCGACGCGGGAATAAGAAAGCTGCAACGCGCCGTTTCCCGTGATGTTGGATCTTGGTTCAACGCGATAGAGCAGCGTGTGCCCGCCGGACACGATCAGGCACATCGCCGGCATTTTCGGAGTGCGTCCCGCCGCCTGCACCTCCAGCAGCACCGCGTGCACATGCCCCTCGAGATGATTCACGCCAATCAGCGGCTTGCCGAGCGCGAGCGCCAGCACTTTCCCGTAGGTAAGTCCTACAAGCAGTGCGCCCACCAACCCAGGGCCTTGCGTGACGCCAACCGCGTCAATATCTTTGAGCGCGACACCGGCCTGCGATAACGCCTCGCGCACCACGGGCACAATTTGCCGTAGATGCTCACGCGAAGCGAGTTCCGGCACCACGCCGCCGTATTTCCGGTGAATGTCCACCTGCGAGGCGACGACGCTCGACAGAATCGTCACGCCATCCGCGACAACGGCCGCCGCCGTCTCATCGCACGAAGACTCAATTCCCAAAATTCGTGACGTCACTTCACGCTTCCCTTCCGGTTTATTCTGTCATGTTAGTATAGCGCATGGACCAACGGCTGCGTCGCGAGCTCAGCGCGACGGCGCGTGACCGCTCATCCGGAGCTGCTGAACTCACTCAAGACACCTGCGCCGCGCTGCAAAAATGGATTCGCAGGCATTCGAATATCCGTCGCAACGATCTGCAACCCATCGTGCGCGCGTTGCTGCTTGCTCAGCCGGCGATGGCACCGCTGCTGCGTGTCGCCAACGAAGTTGCCCTGGCCGCAGACGATTCCGAACCTTCACGCCGCCTCGCGCGCAGTCTATCCCGATTTGCTTTTGTCCTGCGCACTGGACCGGAGCGTATCGCCGCGCGTTTCTCTGCCGCGTTGCGCGGCGAAGGTCACAATATCATCACGACATATTCCTACAGCTCCACGGTTCTTCATGCCATTGTCGCGGCTCGTTCACGGATTTGGCAGGTGATTTGTTCCGAAGGGCGGCCGGGGCTCGAAGGCAGAAAGACCGTCGAACAAGTTCTGCGCCGCGCCAAAGGCGTAGGCGCGTGCCTCACGACCGACGCGGCACTGCATTTATTCGCGGCTCACTCTTACGCTTTGGTCGTCGGCGCGGACTCGCTCGAAGAAACCGGCTTTACCAACAAAGCCGGTACCGGCGCACTCGTCGCTCACGCATTGCAAATTGGCCGGCCCGTTTGGGTGCTCGCAGGTACCTCGAAGCTGCTCCCGCGCGAAATCGACGCCATTCGGGCCGACCGCAACGGGCCTGATTCCGAAATTTGGGCTGCAGCGCCCAAGCGCCTATCCATTTTGAATCCCTACTTCGAGAAGACGCCCTACGCACCGGGCGTTCGTATCCTGACGGAAAACGGTTGGAAGACCCCTGCGCAAATATGCCGTGAGATTCGGAAGATCAAGGTGTCGCCGCTGCTCGAAACGCTGGCGCACGCCGCCGATTGACAACTTCCGCAACGCCACGTAACTTGTGGCTCTGATTTTTAAGGCGCGAGCGATGACAGACAAATCGAAACGTGTTCGAACCGCTGTTTTCCCCGCGGCAGGCCTCGGTACGCGTTTCCTGCCCGCCACGAAGGCGCAGCCCAAGGAAATGCTACCGATCGTGGACAAGCCGCTGATCCAATATGCCGTGGAAGAGTGCGCCGCATCCGGGATCGAGAACATCATCATTGTCACGGGTCGTGGTAAGAACGCGATTGAGGATCATTTCGATCAGGCTCCGGAGTTGGAGCGTTTCTTACGCGAGAAAGGTGATACGCTTCGCGCCGATTTGGTGCGAGATATTGGCTCAAAAATTCATTTCAGTTACACGCGCCAACGCGAACCGCTGGGCCTGGGACATGCCGTCCTGGTCGCGCGAGAGCTTGTAGGCGACGAACCTTTCGCCGTTTTGCTCGGCGATGTGATCTGCGACGGCGCGAAGCCCGCGACACGTGAGCTCTGCGACGTTTATGAGACGACGGGAATCGGCGCGATCGCCGTCGAGCCGGTGCCGCGCGAGCTGATTCATCTTTACGGCATCGTTGACGCGCGACCCTCTTCGGAACACAAGTGGGGCGACCGGCTACGCCAAGTTTTCGATTTGGTGGAGAAGCCCGACGTGGAACGCGCGCCTTCGAATCTGAGCGTCACAGGCCGCTACGTCCTGCCACCAGAGATTTTTGAACATCTCGAAAAAACGAAGCCCGGCCGAGGCGGCGAAATCCAGCTTACCGACGGGCTGCGCGCACTGGTGCGTGAACAAGGATTGTGGGCGCTGGTCACGGAAGGAAAAACATACGACGCGGGAGACAAGCTGGGATTCTTGAAGGCTACCGTGGAATTCGCGCTAAAAAATCCAGAATTCGGCGATGAATTTCGCGCTTACTTGAAGACGCTGACGCTTTAGTCCCGGCACACGCTACTTCTCTTTCGTCTTCTTCGAGGAAGCCTTCGAGGAGTCTGAGGCCGCCGCCGTTTTTTCCGTCGTTTTCGACGCCGGTGATTCCTTGGCAGCTTTTGAGTCCTTCGCTTCTTTCGATTCCTTCGCTTCCTTGGAATCTTTCGATGTTCCATCGGAATTTTTCCCCGCGTAATCCGTCACGTACCAACCGGAGCCCTTGAATTGAATAGCGGGCGCGGCGGCCATGCGCTCGGCTTTCGCGCCGCATTTGGGACACTTCTTAATCTCCGAAGCCGTCACCTTCTCGATTTTTTCGAACCGGTGGCCGCACTTGACGCACTGATATTCGTACAGTGGCACGTTAACCTCGTTTCCTGTTCGCGAAATCTTATCACGCTCCGCACTACTGTCGCATGGAGGTTCTTCCGTAAGGCTGCGCGCAGTGTGCTAGACTTCACCAGCGCAATTTTGTGCGCCTGCACCGCCATGATCTCCGCGCAAGCTGACAATTCCGGGCGCGGCTGCCTGTACCTGGTCGCCACACCAATCGGCAATCTCGAAGACATCAGCCTTCGCGCCCTCCGCGTGCTCAAGGAGTCCGATATCGTCGCTTGCGAAGACACGCGCCAAACCTTGAAGCTGCTCTCGCACTTCGATATTCACAAGACTCTCGAAAGCTACCACGAACACAATGAAATGACGCGAGCGCCGGAATTGGTGTTGCGCATCGAAGAGGGCGCGCGCATCGCATTGGTCAGTGATGCCGGGACGCCCGTCATTTCCGACCCAGGCCACCGCCTCGTGTCTCTTTGCCTGCGTCACAAACTTCCCGTGGTTCCGATTCCGGGACCTTCGGCGATCATTGCCGCGCTTGCCGCTTCCGGCATGCCATCGGAAGAGTTTACGTTTCTCGGTTTTCTGCCCGCGCGGCCCGCGGAACGGCGGCGCCATTTGCGCAAGATCTCCACGGAGCCCCGCACCATGGTCCTCTATGAGGCCCCGCACCGATTGCGCGCCGCGCTCGAAGACGCGCTGGAAATTCTGGGCAATCGTCACGCAGCGGTGGCGCGTGAGATTACCAAAGTCCACGAGGAATTCCTCCACGGGCGCATCGAGGAGTTAATTACGGCGCTCGCCGAAAAGCCCGCGCGCGGAGAAATCACGGTTCTCATCGCTCCGCCAGAGCTGACGTCCGCACAGGAATCTGTTCGCCAGACGGAATCGGTTTCGTTGGCAGCGCGCGTGACGGAAATCGAGGCTATGCAAGGAATCGATCGAAAAGCAGCATTGAAGCAGGCGGCGAAGGAGTTCGGTCTCGCCAAACGCGAAGCTTACAAGCGTCTGATCGCTGAAGAAAATTCTTGAAGAAAGCGGGCTCTAGTCGCCGTGAGCGGCCGCAGTTCGCGCGAAAAACGAGTCCACGCGCTCTAGCACCTCGGATGGGCTGCGCGCGGAGTGCACTTCGTGCCGCAATTCTCCGCCGTTCCTCACGCCGTGGGTGAACCAGCACGCGAACTGTTTCATTTTTCCAATCGCATCCGGCAAGTCCGCCGCAACCAGGCTGCGGAAATAACCTGAAAGCAGCCGGTAACGGTCAGCCTCGCTCGGCTCATCGTAATGTCCCGCAGCGAAATAC
>DASZCH010000019.1:0-6099 GCA_035943235.1 Candidatus Acidiferrales bacterium | reverse complement strand
ACGGGTACGTGACTGTACCGGGCAACACGAATCCCAAGTTGGCCAATCAGCTCGTTGAATACAATTACATCACACCGGAATATTTCAAGACGTTTGGAGTGCCGCTGGTCGAAGGCCGTAATTTCAATGAGCAGGACATGCAGCATGCCATGGCGCTGAGCCAGCAGTTCGTCGAGCTGTATCGCTCGGCGAAGGATCCCGCGAAGGTGAAGGTGCCGGCGGGTCTGGCGTATCCGGTGATTATCAATCAAGCGATGGCGAAGACTTTTTGGCCGCATGAGGATCCGATAGGCAAAGCGTACGGCGGGGAAGGCGATTCGGTGCAGCGGCTGGTCATCGGCATTGCGGGAGACGAGAGCCAGGGAAGCATTCGCCAGCGCGCGGCGCCGGAAAATTATATGCCGCTCCCTTTGCAGCTCGACCCGAGCGGTTTCTACGCGACGCTTTCGGTGAAGACGAAGGCGGCTCCGTTGGGCGTGATGAACGAAATTCGCGGAGTGGTGCGCGAGCTTGACAGCACGCTGGCGCTGTATCACGTGCGGACGATGGATGATGTGATCGCCGAAAGCATGCAGGACACGACGCTACAGACGTTTTTGCTTGGCGCGTTTGCGGCGCTGGCGTTGGTGTTGGCGGCGGTGGGGCTGTACGGCGTGATGTCGTACCTGGTTACGCAGCGGACACACGAGATCGGGATTCGGATGGCGTTAGGCGCGCAACAGACGGACGTGCTGAAACTGGTCATCGTGCAGGGAGTCAGATTGATTTGTATCGGCGTCGTGATTGGCATTGCAGCGTCGCTGGGGCTGACGCAATTGATGTCAACGATGCTGTACGGAGTGACGGCGACGGATCCGGCGACGTATGTGGGCGTCGCGTTGTTGCTGGCGGTTGTAGCGATTGCGGCGTGTTACGTGCCGGCGCGGAGGGCGGCGCGCGTGGATCCGATGGTGGCGCTGAGATATGAGTAGGCACTCAATTTGCACGTGAACTTTCAACTGCTGACTATCGCGGAGGACTTTACATGAACACTCTACTTCAGGACATCCGCTACGCGCTGCGGACTTTTCGGCGCGGGCCGGCATTTTTCTTCTTCGCGGTGGGCGTGCTGGCGCTGGGGATTGGCGCGAACACGGCGATTTTCACCATCGCGTACAACATTCTTTTGCGCCCCTTGCCTTTCCGTGACGCGAATCGCCTCGTCATGGTTTGGGAGGATGACTCTTCCTACGGCTTTCCGCAGAACACGCCTTCGCCGGGAAATTTCTCCGCCTGGAAATCGCAGAACGACGTTTTTACCGACACGGCTGCGTACCGCGGCCGGACGTTCGATCTGACGGGCCACGGAAACCCCGAACAGTTCCGCGGGATCCAGATGACCGCGAACATGTTCCCGCTGCTCGGCGTGAAGCCCGAACTGGGCCGCAACATTTTGCCGTCGGAGGATAAACCCGGCGCGAATTATGCGGCGATTTTGAGCCACGGCGTGTGGATGGCGAATTTCGGCGGCGACCCGGAAATTGTTGGTAAGCAGATTTCGCTGAATGGCGCGAGTTATACAGTCATCGGCGTGATGCCGCGCGGATTCATTTTTCCCGACCGCACGGTGCAGATGTGGACGCCGATTGGATTCAGCGACGCAGAGCTGGCGAATCACGGCAGCCATTATTTGCACGTCATTGCGCGGCTGAAGCCCGGCGTATCGCTCAAAGCGGCAAACGCTGACCTTGGCGTTATTGCGCGGAATTTAGAGAAACAATTTCCGGATAGCAACGCGAAAGAAGGCGCTTTTGCTGTTCCGTTGCGCGACCGCCTGACCGGCAATTCACGCCTCGCAGCTATTGTTCTGCTCGGCGCCGTTGGATTTGTGCTGCTGATTGCGTGCGCGAATGTTGCGAATCTGCTTCTTGCGCGCGCGGCGGGCCGCCAGAAAGAATTCGCCATGCGCATCGCTCTCGGAGCGGGGCGCCGCAGAATCATTCGCCAGTTGCTGACGGAGAGCGTATTGCTCTCAGCTATTGCCGGCGGCGCGGGATTGCTGCTTGCGGTTTGGGCCACGCCGTTGCTCGCGCATCTGGTTCCCGAAGGCCTCGCGCCGCTCAATGGCGCGGGAATCAACGCGGAAGTGCTCATCTTCCTCGCGATAGTCTCCGTTTTTTGCGGAGTGCTTTTCGGCCTCGCGCCGGCGCTGCGTATTTCGCGCCTCGATTTGGCGAACGCCATCAAGCAGGGAAGCGTGCAGAGCGGTGTGGGCTCTGGCGCCAAGCGCATGCGAGATTTGCTGGTGGTCGCAGAAGTCGCGCTAGCTCTGATTCTGTTTTCCGGCGCCACGCTGATGCTACGCAGCTTCATCAATGTGCGCGACCTCAACCCGGGCTTCCGTCCGGAGCACGTGCTTGCGCTCGAGACGGAATTGCCTTCGCCAAAATACAATGACATTTCGCGGCGCAACGAGTTTTTCGAGCAAGTGCTCGACCGCGTGAATCATCTGCCTGGCATAGTCGCCGCAGGCTGCACGACGTGGCTCCCGCTCACCAATTGGGGCGGCGCCGGAGGGATTGTTATTGAAGGCCAGCCTCCGCTTCGTCCCGGACAGGCCATGATTCCGAATCTGCGGATGGTCAGCGACAAGTACGTGCAGGCCATTGGCATGCGGCTGATCAAAGGACGCGAGTTCAAGTCCAGCGATGGTGCGAACACGCCAAAAGTGGCGCTGATCAACGAGGCGGCCGCGCAAAAATTCTGGCACAGTGAGAATCCCGTGGGCACGCGTTTCCAGCGCCAGGAATCCACTCCGCAACCGTGGATTACGATTGTCGGCATTGTTGGCGACGTGCGGCAAGCGGGACTCGATCAGCCAGCGCGGCCGGAGATTTATTTTCCGTATCAGCAGTGGGACTACTTCGCGCCCGGGTATATAGCGGTACGAACCGCAGGGGACCCGATGTCGGTTGCGAATGCTGTCCGCGAACAGGTGTGGGCCGTGGACAAAGACCAGCCGGTGACTAGCGTGATGCCGCTCGAAACGATGCTGGAAGATTATCTGGCGCCTCGCGAGCTGCAATCGTCGCTGCTCGGCGGATTCGCGGGATTCGCGCTGCTGCTCGCGGCGCTGGGAATTTACGCGGTGCTGGCGTTTTCGGTCACGCAGCGCACGCAGGAAATCGGCGTGCGCGTCGCGCTCGGCGCGCAGCGGCGCGACATTCTGCGCGGAATCTTTAAGCAGGGTCTGACGCTCGCGGGATTGGGCGTCGCGATTGGCGTGGGCGGCGCGCTGGCGCTCACCCGATTGCTGGCGAGCTTGCTCTTTGGGGTGGGGGCGGCGGATCCGGTGACTCTTGGAGGCGCGGTGTTTGTGCTTTTATTGGTCGCTGCGGCGGCGTGTTATGTGCCGGCGCGGAGGGCGATGAGGGTGGATCCGATGGTGGCGTTGAGGTACGAATAGTGAACACGCTGCTCCAAGACGTTAAGTACGCGCTGCGCGGCATGGCGCGCTCGCCGAGACTTTCCTTCGCAGTTGTACTTGCGCTTGCGGCAGGAATTGGGTTGAACGCTTCTATCTTCACGCTACTCGACGGCATTTGGCTGCGAGCGCCAGTCGAAGAGAATCCTGCCACCTTCGTCCAACTCATTCCCAGCTACTCGGGATGGTTCAACACGGAGGACAAATTTCAGGGACTGACGGTGAGGGACTATGACGCGATTCGCACGCGAGCGAAATCGCTTGCCGAAGTTGCGGGATTCAACGGTGCCGGCCAAGTGAAAGTGGACGACGACTCCGCTGGAACCTCCCTGGGCCTGGTCACGTGCAATTTCTTCCACGTTTACAGCTGGCAACTGCGTCTTGGCAGGCTTTTTCTTCCCGAAGAATGTACGCCTGCCGGCGCCGCACCGGTCATTCTGATCAGCGAAGGCTTGTGGAAGAGCCATTACTCATCAGATCCTCATATCATCGGCAAAAGCATACGCATCAATCGGCGTCCTTTCACTGTGGTTGGCGTCATCAGCGCGCGCGCACCGCTTTGGATGAGCGGCGACCTGTGGGTTCCGTACACCCTGCAACCGCAGTTTTATAACGGCTACGATGGCTTCAAACTGCATCCCGACTATCCGTGGATCAGCACGGTTGGAAGGCTGAAGCCGGGCTACTCGCGGAGCGATGCGCAGGCCGAATCGCAACTGATCGAAGCGCAGCAGGACCGCTTTACTCCCGGCCGCAGAACAACTGTGCAACTCACCAACGGCTCGTTGTTTCAGGATCCGTCCTTGCGTCAAACTGTTTTCGTTATTTTCCCGTTGATTATGGGTCCGATGGTCCTGATTCTTCTTGTCGCCTGCACCAACACAGTGATGCTGCTGCTTTCGCGCGCAGCGACGCGCAGAGGCGAAGTGGCTATTCGGCTGGCGCTGGGCGCGCGACGCGGCCGCCTGTTGCGCATGCTCGGCACCGAGGGCCTGATTGTCGCCGCCGTCGCAGGAGTGGTCAGCCTGTATCTGACGTACCGGCTCCCCGGATTTTTTTGGAAGTTTCTCCTCCGGCGCAATGGCCTCCACGTGCTTGGACCGGATTGGATTGTGTTTGCCTATCTGGCCGGAGTGACGCTGCTGGCCGGATGCATTGCCGGGCTCGCACCCGGCCGCGAATCGCTCAAGGTCGATTTGCTCACCAGTTTGAAAGGGCAGGAAGGGGCGACGACCACCCGTTCGCGCACGCGCAATGTTTTGATCGTCGCGCAGATGGCCATGAGTTTTGTACTGGTGGCCGCCGGAGTTCTTTTCGCGCGCATGCAGCGCTCCATCACTTCCGTAAATCCCGGATTCGAAACACGCCAGGTGTTTCTGGTGCCGTTGCAGGTTTCGACGCCGCCGTATACGCCAGCGACCGCGGCTGTTTTCTATCGCACGGTGCGCGAGCGCCTGCGCGAACTGCCCGGAGTCCGTTCGGCCAGCTACACGACCGTCGTTCCGTTTGCGCAGACTTCGCCGAACGAGGTTCGCGTCCCCGGACAAGCGAAAGGGCAAGGTCGCCAGGCCGGCGTTCTGCAAGTCTCGACCGATTATTTTGCGACGCTAGGAATTCCCATTGTCCGCGGGCGTGCGTTTGGGAATTCCGACGCCGTCGCCGGTGGCACAGCGTCCGCGGCCATCGTCTCACAAAAACTTGCGGAAGAGTTTTGGCCCAAACAGGACCCTCTAGGGAAGATTGTCCTGCTTGCGGATAACGCGCAATACCTCGTCGTCGGCGTCGCAAGCAACACCAAAGCGAGCGAGTTCGATGTGCCCGACGGCCCACGGCTTTTCCTTCCGCAAAGCCCCCAGGCGTTTAGCGGTTCGCTGCTGGTTCGATTTGACGGCGAAGCGCGGTCGCTCGCGGCGCTTATTACCAAAACGATTCGCGATTTGGACCCGGCGCAACCTGTCATGCCGCAGACGTTGCGTTCGATCATGGAAGATCGCGCGGAGCGAATCCGGCCCCTCACGGAAATGATTTTGTTCATGGCCGTCGTGGCGCTGCTGCTCGCTCTTTCTGGGGTCTACGGCGTAGTGGCTTTTTCGATGACGCAAAGAACGCGTGAATTCGGTATACGGATGGTTCTTGGCGCTACAAGGGAATCGATTGTGCGTTCGGTGCTGGCATCCGGCGTGCGCCAAATCGCCGTCGGCCTGTCCGCCGGAATTTTGCTGGCGCTTCCCGCGGCGTACGTGTTTCGGCGGATTATGGGGAATTCCAGTGTGCTCGACTGGAGCACCTACGCCATCTCGGCACTGCTGTTGACGGGCGCATCGCTATGCGCATACTACATTCCCGCGCGGCGGGCGATGAGGGTGGATCCGATGGTGGCGCTGAGGTACGAGTGACGAGTGGGCTCGCGGGCTAGAAATCGCAGAGTTAATCTGGCAGCGGGGTGAATGATGAACACGTTACTTCAGGACATACGATACGCGGTGCGGATGCTGGCGCACTCACCGGGCTTCACTGCAATCGCGGTTCTCACGCTGGCGCTGGGCATCGGCGCGAACACGGCGATATTCACGGTGATCAATTCGGTTCTGCTGAACATGCTGCCGGTGGATCATCCGGAACAGCTTGTTCTGCTC
>DASZCH010000018.1:0-14164 GCA_035943235.1 Candidatus Acidiferrales bacterium | reverse complement strand
CCGACGCGCGCTTGCTTCCTCGACCTTCAGCTCCAGTCCTAGAGCGGAAAGGATGTTGGTAATCTTGGAATAGCCGAGTTCGCCCAAACGCCCGTTCTCGAGTGCATCGAGCGTCGAGAGTCCGATCCTGGCTTTCTTGGCTAGCGCAGGTTGGGTCAGGCCCAGCGCTTTGCGCTTCCTGGCGATCTGCTCTCCTAGCGAGAATATGGGTAACATAGACCTAATATACGAGGCTTTTTGCCTTAATACAAGCGCATAGCCTAATATATCGTGTTTTAGAATAAACCACTGCCGGGATGAGGAAGAGGCCCGTTTACCGGTCCTTTGCCAGCAGCCCGTTTTCGTAATCTCGCCACGAAGCTGATGAGTGCAGCGCCGAGTGCTCCCTGGTGAGCGAGCGACCTGAAAAATTGGTGTCCGATCTCGTGAGCCGCGTTACTATCGCTAAACGAGCCTTGAGCCCCGTTCGCAAAGTTCACGACAGTTGTGTACCCCGGATTGTTTGGACCGGGAGTAGAGTCGCAGGGCTAATCTCCATTTCCCGTCTCGGTGGAAACTGCGCGCCTATTATTGCCACGGAACCTTTCCGAGGAGATTGACCCTTCGGCGAACGCCGGCGAGTCCAGAGATTCTTCTTGGCCGGGTGCAAGTCGCTTTATTCCCTTTGCGACGGTCTCGTTTGCGAACGGAGGCTTGATTTGCTAGCTCGTCCATCGGTCTCCGTGTAGCCTGACTCCTCGTCGGCCCCGGTCGCCGGCCGATTCCCGTGCGCATGCCGAATCCGCTCCCGCCAGAACTTCGCTGGCTCTTTCCCAAGGTCAAACCGCAACTGCGCCTGCATGCCGGAAGTTTTCTCTTGCTTACTTCGGCCAGCTTGCTCGCTTTGGTCACGCCGCTCTCGATCCGGTGGCTGATCGACGCGATCCTTCCGTTTCATCGCGCCGGCCTTCTTGTTATCGCCATTGCATTGATCTTCGCGAGCCAGGAAGGGAGAGCCGTACTCAACGCCCTGGGAAACTACCTGACTTTTCGCGCCACGCAGCACACCGCACGGGAGCTGCGCAACTCTCTGTTGCGGCACCTCGACCTTCTCTCCGCGGACTATTTCGACCAGACGTCCGTTGGCGAATTGTCGTATCCGTTCGAGGGCCCCATCGACGAAATCTCCTACTTCGGTTCAGACCTTCTGCCTTCGATCCTCCGCGCCGGGATCGCGGCAGGGGTGACGCTCTCGGCGATGACGGTCTTGACTCCGCTTCTCACTCTTGTCGTCGCCCCGGTCGTGCCCGTATTTTTGGTTCTGCGTCACCGGTACCGAAGGAAGATTGGACAGCAGGCCGATCTGGTTCAAGTGGCGAAGAGCAAATTCAGCAGTTTTCTACAGGAGCACCTGTCTGCCTTGCTGCAAATCCAGCTTCTCGGGCAGGCAGAATCGCAGGAGCGCCAAGGGTCCAAGCTCCTAACCGACGCCGTTTCCGTCCAGGACGCTCTCTGGAAAACAGGCGTCTTCTTTTCCGCTTTATCCAACCTGGCCATCGTGACCGCGATTGCTCTCAGCCTGACCGGGGGCAGTTTGCTGGTTTTCCGCGGCGCGCTGACGGTCGGCACTCTGGTCGCCTTCTACACTCTCCTGGTACAACTGTTTGAGCCGCTGACTTCGACGATGGAGATGTACGCGCGGGCCCAGCGTACATTTGCGAGCATCCGCCAAATTCAGAGTTCTTTTGCGGCCTCACCTAGCGTCAAGCAGGAAGATCGCGCCCAAGCGCTTCCCGCGGCTCGCGCTTTGGACGTGGTGTTTCGGGATGTTTCCTTCCGCTACCGGCCACAGGGAGTTGGCATCCGGATTTCCAAGCTGGAGATCGCCCATGGAGAAAAAATCGCCATTGTGGGCCCGAATGGCGCGGGCAAGAGCACGCTCGTAAAACTCCTCGCTCGCCTCTATGACGTGGAGGCTGGCGAAATCAGGATTGCCGGGCTGGACATTCGCGGAATCGCACTCGAGAGCCTGCGCGCGGCGGTGCGTTATCTCCCCGCGCAGCCGATTCTCTTTCACCGCTCCGTGGCCGAGAACCTCCGGATCGGACGACCGGGATCGACGAACGCCGAGCTCGAGCGCGTCTTGCGGATGGTGGAACTGACAAAATATCTCGACGGGTTTCCGAGTTCTCTCGAAGCCGACATCGAGCCCGGGGCTTCGAATCTTTCGAACGGGGAACGTCAACGGCTTGCGATTGCCCGAGCGCTTCTCTCCCGTCCTCGAATCCTGATTCTCGACGAGACGACTTCCTCGCTCGATCCGATCTCCGAGGAAGGCATCCTTCGGACGATTGCGCGAGTCTTGCCACAGTCAACTCTCCTTGTGGTGTCTCACCGATTGCATGCCATCTCCTGCATGGCAAGAATCCTGGTGATGGAGAAAGGGCAAATCGTAGGAGACGGAAAGCCCTCCGCTCTCAAAGCCGCAAACCCTGTTTACGCAGAATTCTTAACCTCCACGGCTCCTCTAGCCTAAATCTTAGGTTTCCTCCGGTGCCAGGCGGAGCCGTTCTCATCATAAAGCCTCAGGACTCACGATCTTCAGTGTGCGGCCTGGAACAACTCTATCGGGTTTCCCGACGGGTCATCCAAGAGGATCTCTGACCCGCCAGGTCCCTTGACGATGTCATTACGGAAGTGCAATTGAGCTTTGCGGAGCCGGGCGACTTCCGCCACGAGGTCATCCACATTAATGATGATGCGGTTCCATCCGCCGGGTGCGGGTTTGCGTCCATCCGGCATGGGCTTCGCCGCTCCTCCTAGTCCAAAGGGAGTGCTGAGCACCAGCTCCAAGTTACCCCGTGAAAGCATCGCAAAATTGGGCTTGTTCTGCTGCTTGACCTGAAAACCGAGATACTTTGTGTAAAACTCGACCGCTGGATCGAGTTCGTTGACCATATATCGCACTCTAACCGTGGTCATATTCGTTTGCTCCTTTGATGGCCGGTTTCCGGCGAACAGCGCTGTGCTGAGGCAAGCCATCAGTAAGACCAGAATTCTCGTACCCATGTTCGCTTTCCTCCTCGCTTCCACACTAGCCAGGGAGGCCATCCGCCGTATTGGAAAAAATTGAACCTACTCGATCGTTGGCAGGTGGTTGAACTTGACGTGCAAGCCCTGCTTACGAAGATCGTTGAGGCGACGGAGATAGCCAGTGGGGCTGAAGCCGGAGAAGGCGAGGAAATCGCGGATCAAATGCGACTGATCAAAATACCCGTGGTCCTGCGCGACCTGTGCCCAATCGGGCGCGGGACTCTGGTGCGCCCGCGCGAGGACCCGTTGAAATCGTTGGACGCGGTTAAAAATCTTCGGTTTCAGGCCCACTTCGGACCTGAAGACGTCGATAAATCGCCGGTCGCTAAGACCGACGTTTCGAGCTAACTTCCGAACCACGGCGCGTGCATTCTCCAGGCGAAAACCTTCCAGTGCGAAAGACACAGCGGGATGATGCTCCAGAGGACGAAGCAGTCGAGAGAGCAATGCCTTCTCCAACAGTCGAAACCGACGCTTGGGCGATTCCGTCGCGGCCAGCCGCTCGCGAATTTCATTCGCGCCGCTTCCCCAGATTGTCTCGAGATCCATGTGGGTGCCGGCCAGTTCGTCGGCATGAAGGCCCAGAAACGGAAACGCGCCTCCTGGTTTGAAGTGGATGCCCATCACACATGCCTCGTCCGCCGTGTCGGTCATAAAAAATTCGTTGTACGGTCCGGAAACAATGGCACCGGAAAATCGCCGGCACTCGCCGGGATGCGCAGCCTGATAGATTCGCAGCTCGTCATCTCGGAGATTGATCACGAGCTCGAAGGTGCCGCTCGGGAAAATGCGCTCTTTTAGACGGGGAGATGCGAAACCCTTATAGAGCCAGAGGTTTTCAACGAAATCGGAAAGAGCAGGAATCGGTCTGCATGAATGGAAAAGCATACCTACAAGTTGGATGCGGGAACCGAATGGCCGGCCACGTACATAAGAACGTATTCCTGAAAATGAAATGTCGCAGAAGGTGGACGGGATTGCTCCCGGATTGCCGGCAACGCGCGGAATTAAGTCCGGTAAGAACTGGACTCCAAGAATGGCCGTCACCGCGGACAACATTTACGACCATTACGCAGTCGAACGGGAGAAGGAGAGACTTCTCGAATGGCGCGAATTAAATTTAGCGAACTCGCCAAGCAGACAATGGCCCCGAAGTCCATCGCGCGATCGCGCAAAACGGCAATCGAGGGGATTGCCGCGATGGAACTCTCCGAACTCCGAGAGGCCCTGAAAGTTACGCAGGCCGATCTTGCGGAACGCATGAAAGTTTCCCAAGCCGCAATTTCAAAACTCGAAAAACGGAATCGAAATATTCATGTCGACCAACTTCGATCAATCGTCTCCGCGATGGGGGGAAACCTGATTATCATCGCGGATTTCGGGGACCGGAAAGTCGAACTCAGCCATATTGGTAAAGCGGGAACTTCCTACCTTAGGAAAGCGCGCCGACACAAAACGTCTGCGGCAAAGGTACGGGCACTGCATTCCCCGTCCGCATAACCCACGCTTGAAGACAAACTGGTCTCGGTATTTTGATTCGGAGAAACGATAAAGAAATCGTTCCAAGCCATACTTGGTCAGAACCAGGCCAAAGTCTTCGTGCCTTTCCTGCGCCCGATTGAAGAGTCTTTGGCGAACGGAAGCAGCGAGATTTCGGAATTTCTCTCGGGTCACTGGAGAGACTCCAGATATGGGCGCATGACGTTCGCGACTCGGCATACCTTGGCCGCTTTCCAGATGTCGTCGGTGGTCGCTCGTCGCTTTCGTTTGCATTCGCGAAGAGCTTCCAGCGCAACGTCGAGTCCAATCTTATTCCGGTACCTGAAGCAATCTGCAACCGTTTTTGCGGGGGAGTAGACTCGAACGGCAACGCCGTCGATAGAGTGTTCTTGAACTCCGTAGGCCAGTGTCTTGTGTGAGAAGCGAACAATGCGGAGCGGTGGATTGTCGAGCTTGGGAAGGCGTGCTTTTTCGCCGATGGCGAGCCATACCTCGAACGGCGACTGAGTGGTTAGGTCGTGGAAACGGAGCGCAGACAGAAGGCAAACTACACCCTTGGGCACCCGCTTCGAGGCCTGTGCCAGGCTGTGATGTTCGGTTGGCTTCGCTCCACGTACGACATAAAGACCGCGACCGACCTTCATGATCGCGCCTTGGTCAACAGCTAGGCCAAGATAGAGTCGAGGAATGCTGTGCGCATGGAGGTCTCTTGGCCGGAGTATTCCGGCCTTCCTCACTAGTCTCACGATTTCGGCGACGAGGCGATCGGGCATAGGAGTATCTTTACTAAACGTCGGGAGATATAAACAACTACCGACGTATTGTAAACCCAGAAACGTAAAGAAGCGAGGACTCCAGAAAGGTACGGTAACCGTTCCACTCTTCCCGTTGAGCAGGTGAGAGTTTCAAAGCGTCGTAGGCTCTGTCGATCACCGTTTGCGAAATATACTTCCGCCCGTCCTGGGCTCGTACGATTCCCTAATTAGACCCGTAGTGAGCCTCACTTACGCGCGAACCCTTGCGTTTGTAGCCGACGATTTGTGGCCCAACCGTTTGGGAGAACAGTCTTCGGTGCTTGAGCAGATGACTCGAATGGAAGGAACAAAGCGCCTCGGGATGTCGGCAATGCGAACACTCACGCTGTGAGGTGGGACCAGAGCCGCGCCCTATTTCCGGCATTCACAGCGGGTTAGCCGTTGGGCTGTGTCGATACGAACAAAACGCGCTGTTTCTGGAAGTCTTTCTCGCCAGGGGCCACAGTTGCCGGCATGTGAGGCAATCCGATTCCAGCCGCTGCGGCATTCCTTAACCCATGTTCCGAATATCCGAGACAATCCGGCGAACCGAAACAGTCGATGGCGGAATCCTGCTGGACGTTCACCATGGCCGGATGTTCTGCCTGAATGTGGTCGGGGCCAAGATCCTGGAATTGATGCAGCGAGGCTATGACGAGTCGCGCATCGCGGACGAAATCAGCCGCGACTTTGGCGCGCAGAGAGAAACCGTGCGCGCCGATGTGATCGAGTTTATCGAGACTCTCTACAAACACCACATCCTGCAGCCCGCTCGTTCCGCCAGTGTGACTTGAGATTCAAATGAAGAAGGGGCTCTTATGGAATCACTCCGCGATACAGGCGACCGTTACCGGCTGATTGTCACCCGACGAAACGCTTCCGAGATTCTCCTTTTGCCGGAAGGCTCCGGATGGGCCCTGCCGCGTGCTGCAATTCACCGGCAACAAAGGATCGCGGAACAGCTCACCAATGAAGTCCGTCGAGCGTGGGGACTTGCAGCGTACTGCTTGTTCGTTCCGAACTCGCTCGCGCGCGGCCAAGACGAAGAAACAAAGTGCGCGATCCTCGAGACGGTCCGGCAGAACGACAAAGCTCCCGCCGGGACCTACTGGATGCCGCCCCGCGCGGCGACCGGCTGCGCCGAGCCGAGCGAGGCGAGCGTGATCCGGGAATCGCTTGAGGAACTCGATTCCTATTCGATCGGCAAGAAGTCCGGGCCTTTCGCCAATCCCGGCTGGCTGCGAGAACTCTTCCTCTGGACCGACGAGCAAATTGCGCCGTTCGGCCTGCGGCTGAGCGGGGGTTTCCGGCAATGCAATGCCAGCCCAACCTTCTGCCTCATGCGTCTCGAAACAGGAGACGGAGCGCTCTGGTTCAAGGCTACCGGGGAACCCAACGCACATGAATTACCCGTTACGGTTTCTCTCGCCCGGCTCTTTCCGAGTTACCTTCCGCGGATCCTGGGCGTCCATTCGGCTTGGAACGGCTGGCTATCGGCGGAAGTTCCCGGCTCGACGCTCGATGGAATCGCGGATTGTTCCGCCTGGGAGCGAGCCGCAGAAAACCTTGCCGAGCTCCAGATCGCATCGCTTGGAAAAACGAGCGAATTGCTCGCCGCGCAGTGCAAGGACCTTCGCATTCCGAAGGTCGCCGAACTCGCCGATGCCTTTCTTGCGCGCATGGCGGAATTCATGGCCGCGCAGGAGAAGCCGTCCCCGGCACCGCTTTCCGCCTCGGAGATTGCTTCTCTCCGCGAAGGACTTGCGGAGGCCTGCGCGCTCTTTGCGAGCTTCGGCCTCCCGGACACGCTCGGTCACATGGACTTCAATCCCGGAAACATTCTTGTCTCCGAAGACCACTGCACCTTTCTTGATTGGGCCGAGGGCTGCGCCACGAATCCCTTAATCACGTTTGAATATCTCCGCGAACACATCGAGCGCAGCGCCATGGCGGATCCCTCTGCAGCGCAGCGTCTCACCGAGGCGTACATTCGACCCTGGACATCGTTCTCTCCGGCCAACGACCTCAGACGGGCACTCGCGGTCTCTCCCTTTCTCGCCGTTTTTGTTTACGCGACCGCCGGCAACGCCTGGCGCTCGCCGGAGTCGATCGACAACCCCACGCTGGCCGGCTACTTTCGCAGCCTCACCAGGCGCATGTACCGCGAAGCGATTCGCGCCGCGCAAAGAAGTGAACTATGCCTGGACTAGCTGCAGCGGTTCCTTTCTCTCCCGTCGAGGCGGTCACCGAGGTTCTGCACGGCGTGCCGGTCACCGATCCCTACCGCTGGCTCGAAGACCAAGACTCGCCGCGCACCCGCCAATGGCTCGAAGACCAGGCGCGCTACGCCCGCGCCTGTCTCGAAAATATCTCCGGGCGGGAAGGCATTCGCAAGCGCATCCGCGAATTCCTGGCCATTGAAACCTACGACTCGGTCCAAAAAGCCGGCCATCGTTATTTCTTCCGCAAGCGACTTCCGAACGAGGAGCAGCCTTGTCTTTACATGCGCGAAGGACCCTATGGAGAAGATCAGTTGCTGGTCGACCCCTCGGCCGAGGGCCAAGGAATTCACACGGCCGTCAAGCCTCTGCGAGCCTCCGCCGACGGTCGGCTTCTTCTCTATGAAATCAAGCAGGGCGGAGAACGCACGGGAACTTTCGCGCTCTTCGATGTCGAAACGCGAAGGACGCTGCCCGACGTTTTGCCCCGAGGCTATTTGCGGGGCTTTGCATTCGCTCCGGACGGAAAAAGCTTTTACTACGCGCATGAGGCCAGCGACGCGGAGAGACCTTTTTACCGCGCCGCCTACCACCACGTGCTCGGCACCCCCTTCAGCGAAGACCGCGAGATTTTCTGCGCGGGAGAAGACGCCAACGTCCGCTTGTGCCTTGCCTCCGGTGCAACGCATCTGGGATTCCTCGTGTACCGGTTCGGGGAGAAAACCCAGACGGACTTTTTTCTCAAACCATTCCCGGACGACAGGCCACCCGAAGCCGTTTTCGCGGGCGCCGCCTATAGTTTCGGGCCGTTGCTCGTCCTCGGGAAAATCCTCGCCATCACCGATCGCGACGCACCCAATCTGCGCATTGTGGAGCTTCGCCTCCGCCCAGGCAAGGAGCCGGAATGGGTGGACCTTGTTCCCGAAACCGAGGCCAGGATTCACGAGTGGGCCGTGGCCGGCGAGCGCATTTTCGTCTCCTACATAAGGCAAACGGCCGCGCAGGTTCAGATCTTCGATTTCACGGGAAAGAAGACCGGGGAAGTGCCGGTGCGGGACGGCGAGACGATCCGGCTCAGGGGAGCGCCGTCAGAAGGCGACGAACTCATTGTCGAAACGGAATCGTTCACCGAACCAATCAGTATTTTCCGCCATTCCGCAGACACCGGGCGCCGCACGCTGTGGTCGCGAAAAAGGATTCCCTTCGACTCCGGGAACTACGAGCACGCGCAGGTGTGGTACAGCTCGAAAGACGGGACTCGCGTTCCCATGTTCTTGCTCGGCCGCCGCGACGTTCTCGCGCGCGGGCGCCACCCGACGATCCTCACGGCTTACGGCGGATACGGCATATCCATGACTCCGCAATTCAGCGTCTTTGTCGCATTCCTCATCGAGCGCGGATGCCTGTTTGCGCTGCCGAACATTCGAGGGGGATCGGAATTCGGAGCCGCGTGGCACCAAGCGGCCAAACGGCGCAACCGTCAGAACGCTTACGACGATTTCCTGGGCGCGGCGGAATGGCTCATCCGGACCGAACGAACCGCGCCCGGGAAACTCGCCATCTTCGGAGGCTCGAACTCCGGCCTGCTCGTCGGCGTGGCCATGACCCAGCGCCCGGATCTTTTCCGCGCGGTTGTCTGCATCGCCCCGATGCTCGACATGCTCCGCTACCATCGGTTCGACAACGCGCATGTCTGGCGGGAGGAGTTCGGCACGGCGGAAGACCCGGACGATTTCCTCGCGCTCTCGGGCTATTCGCCGTATCACCACGTTCGGGAGGGCGCCGCCTATCCCGCCACAATGATCGTTTCCGGGGACGCCGACAGAAATTGCAATGCGCTTCACGCGCGGAAAATGACGGCGCGGCTGCAGGCGGCGAACGCCTCCGAGCATCCCATCCTGCTCGCCTACAGCCCGTTTCGCGGGCATTCGCCCGTGCTGCCATTGAGCGAACGAATCGAAAGTCTGACGGACCGAATGGCTTTTCTCTGCGATCAACTGGGACTGCCGGTCTAAAAGAAAGAGAGGCATCGACGATGCGGTTTCTGGCTCTTCAAGCATACCGAAAACTGATTCTCTTCGACCTCTATCTGGCGCGCGGCAACTTCGCCGCGATTTATCGCAAGGTTCGCCGTTTTCCGGTCGCCACAAGGAAGCCATCGCCCGACGCGGTCGAACGGATTTGTTATGCGGTTGATCTGGCCTCGATTTGGTACTGGAAAGAGGCGCTCTGCCTGCAACGCTCGGCCGCCACGGCCTGCCTGCTGAGACAGCACGGCGTTCAAGCGCAAATGGTCATCGGGGCGCAACAGATGCCCTTCAAGGCGCACGCCTGGGTCGAAGTGGACGGAAAAGTCGTGAACGACAAACCCTATATGCGGGAGATGTACGCAGTGCTCGACCGCTGCTAGCGGGCGTTCCATAAACGAGAAGGAGAAAAACGGAATGAGCGTTCAGTTCGGCAGATGGAGCTTCGACGGCATGCCGGCCGCTCCGCGCTATCTCGAAGAAGCAGGAAAATTGCTCGCGCCATATGGTCCGGACGGCAATGGCTCCTATTCGGGGCCCGGCGTGGACATTCTTTACCGCCCCTTCCACACCACGAAGGAATCGCGCCGCGAAAAGCAACCGCATGTGTCTGCTTCAGGCACCGTCATCACTTGGGACGGCCGCCTCGACAATCGCAAGGAACTGGTCCGCCAGCTAGACGGCCAAGTGACACGGGAATCGACCGATGTTGCGATCGTCGCGGCGGCCTACGAGCGGTGGGGCACAAACTCCTTCGCCAAACTCATCGGCGACTGGGCGCTGTCGATTTGGAACCCGAGAAACCGTGAACTGATCCTGGCGAAAGACTTCCTCGGGGCGCGGCACCTGTATTACGCGTCGGACGACAATCAAATTACGTGGAGCACGATTCTCGATCCGCTTGTTCTCCTGGCAGGAAAGACATTCGTGCTCGAAGAGGAATACATCGCGGGCTGGCTCGCGTTTTTTCCCGCCACGCACCTGACGCCCTATGTGGGAATCCACTCGGTTTCCCCATCCACGTTTGTGCACATACGTCCCGGAAAACAAACCGTTACCAAGTATTGGGACTTCGACCCACGGAAGAGAATCCGCTATTCGAGCGACGGCGAATACGAAGAACACTTCCGCACCGTCTTTGGGGAATCGGTGCGGCGGCGGCTGCGGTCGGATTCTCCGATTCTTGCCGAACTGAGCGGCGGGATGGACTCGTCCTCGATTGTGTGCATGGCGGACAGAATCATCGCCCAAGGAAGAGCAGAAACTCCGAGGCTCGATACAATCTCCTACTACAACGACTCGGAACCCAACTGGAACGAAAAGCCGTATTTCACGAAAGTAGAAGAAAAACGCGGCCGCACCGGTTGCCACATTGATCTGGATTGTCAAAACCCCTTCGGGTCGGAGTTTGAGGTCGGACGTTTTGCGGCCGCTCCCAATTGCCGCACGCGTTCTTCCCTGTTCGATAAGCAATTTTCGGAACTGATGGGTTTAGCAGGGTATCGCGCTGTGTTGTCTGGTATTGGAGGAGATGAAGTCACCGGTGGTGTACCCACGCCCATGCCGCAACTTGCAGATTGCTTGGCGAAGGCCAGATTCCTAAGTCTCGCGCTTCAGTTGAAGGTCTGGGCGTTGAATGGACGGAAGCCGTGGCTTCATCTGTTGATCGAAGCTGTGCGAGGATTCTTGCCGCCGATTCTGACCATCCCGAAGCATCTGGAACCCGCCCGTTGGATACATCCCGATTTTGTAAGACGTCATCGAGCAGCACTGAGCGGTTACCCATCGAGATTGAAGCTGTTTGGTCCCTTGCCGAGTTTTCAAGAGAACATTTCCGCGTTCAACTCGTTGCGAAGGCAATTGGAATCCGCTCCATTTGCCCCTGGCGTGCCCTATGAAATGCAATATCCCTTTCTCGATCGCGATTTTTTGGAATTCATTTGTGCCGTCCCTCGGGGAGAGATCGTACGGCCGCGACAGAGACGTTCGCTGATGCGTCGAGCACTTGGCGGAATGGTGCCGATTGAACTTCTGGGCAGAAGGCGAAAGGCTTATGCGGGCCGGACCTCAACGAAATTCATTTCGAGCGGACAAGACATCTCGATCCAACTAGTTCAGCCGATGGTCGTCAGTTTACTTGGATTCGTTGACCAAGAGCGCCTTTCTGGAGCCTTGCAAAGCATCAAAAACGGTCATCAGATCCCCATCGTGAGTCTCATACGCACACTCGGGATTGAGTTCTGGCTGAGATGTGATGCATGCCGAAACATATTCACCCACTACAAGTCACCAGGGCCGTGTGCTTCTGCAACGTTCTCCAGAAAGAGCATGCAATCAGAGCCGCTCACCTGACTAGAGTTCAGCCAGTTGGCTGTGAAGTAAACGACGAGACGAAGAGAGGGGGTGAATACGATGAGATACGAAAGGCCAGAAATCAACCAATCGCCAGCCGCATCGGAAGTGATTCGGGGCAGCGGAGACAAGAGTCTGCAGTTGTTTCCGGATATCATGAACCCGCACTCAAACGTTGCCACAACGGCAGCGTATGAAGCGGACGAATAACCATCAACGGGGGGACGACCCGGTCGACCTGGTCGATCCGGAGCGTCCCCTCGCTGTTGCCAAACTGCGTTTCTTGTCAAATTCTTTGGGAACCGAACGGGTGATCGGGAAAGGCCAACAGGGAAATCTCGTATCGGCGACTCCCGACGATAATATTAAATTACCTTGTCATTTAGGGGGTGGTTGGGCTGGGACTGCTCATTGAAACGCTTTTGAGCGAGCAGCATCCAGTTTTTCTAACCTACGAAGGCCGTGCCAGCGGACGTACTCTTGCGCCTTGGCAGGGTCGGGGTCCTCTTCGCCTTTGAGCCAAAAGCAAAACCAGTCCACGGTGCCGGTCTCGGACGCGAGGCGCTGAGCCGGATTCTGCAAAATATGGACCCCGTGTTGGATGTCGGGTATTACGAACAGCTCTACCGGTTTTTGCAAGTAACGAAGATTGCTGAACATCTCCCATTCGATGAGAATTTCGCTGATAGGCCCGGAATCAAGTTCCAGGCGCAACGGCGTGCGAACCTTGTCCGCATTAAACCCTGGGGCCTCACGGATCCATGTTTCGAGTCCCTTGCCAAAAGGAGATGCTCCTTTATCCGCCTGATAGAATGCACGCATGTCATCGCCCGCCAGAACGTACTGAAAGTAGCTCCCATCGATATTGTCAGCTACCTCTGCAGCAGCCAGTGGGTATTGCATGTGAGTGAGCATGTACTCGACCAACCATCCGGAACGACTGAAACCGATGATTCCAACTTTTTTGGGGTTCACTAACCCGGCGGCGACGAAATGCCGTACGGCACCTTCAAACCCCGCTGTATAGACTTTAGGCTCTTGAGGTGTGGCTATGATGTTTTTGTCGCCCCCGTCTGGACCTCCAACCTGAAGCACAGCGACGTCTCGATTAGCCAGAGGTTGCGCAGCATCGACTGTGGTAAATATGCCATTCAAAGAAAACTTGCTTGATGAATATCCATGGGTCTGAATCACAAGAGGGAATTGATGCCCGGACGGATAGTGAACTGGGTAGTAAAGCATGCCCGACCATCCCCTTCCATCGGTTGCTTTCCAGTGGACAAGTTCGACGCGTCCAAGGATAACGTCTTTCAATTGAGGATCTAGATTCCGTATCAGTTTCTCCTGACCATTCGCACTATCGATGGCATAGAGCGCCGGTGGCGTGTTGGGGCCTTGTCTCAGTTCAATGCGCACGCGAGGGGTTTCCTGCTCTTTCCGCGTTTGCTCGGTGATGGGCCGCCAAGCTGTGCCGACCTTCCTGAACATCAATTTAGCAGCACTTTTTTCGGAGGTCGCCGCGTCAACGAGCTCGACGGCATTCCCTTTGTCCCACCTCACGGGCCTGTAACCATATTCAGGAATGCTGTCCCGCAGTGGTACTTCAACGAAATGGCCCGAAGGTACATCCACTTCCGCCACGGCCCTTCCTGAAAGCGCCAGAGCGTCTGCTTGTTGTGGAGGCAAGAAAGTCGGCCCAACGATCAAACCATGACTGTCTGGCGACCAGACGACCTGTCCTCTGGGATTTTCAGGCGCATTCCACAAAGGATGCGATACAGCGCTCTTGACATCAATAATTACGTACTGTCGTATCCAGTTAGGCCCTCCGGGGTGCTCTTTCGCGGGAGGAAGATAAATCTCCTTGAATAGACGTTGCGTATACTTATCCCAATCCGCCGGCACTGCGCCAGCGGGTCTCACGGCGACGGCGTAACGCCCATCCGGGGAGAGGCTCAATAGTTCAGGAAGCGTGGACCAGTCACGGATCGGCTCATTGACTCTGCGTGACGCGAGCCCGGAAGTCGTTGACACGAAAGTCTCGTAATGCAACCAAGGTGTCCAGCCATCAAAATCGCCCTCGAGAAGCGCCCAGATGGATTGTCGAGTAACCGCAAAACCCTCTTTGCGGAAAGTGGACAACCGGGACAAATCGTGAGCTGCCTGTGCGACAAAGATGATCGTTCGACCGTCCGTGCTC
>DASZCH010000017.1:0-7012 GCA_035943235.1 Candidatus Acidiferrales bacterium | reverse complement strand
CCACCAAGGAAGGCCGCATCGAGTTGGCAGATCACGGTTCGCTCTTTCTTGACGAAATTGCCACCCTGACGCTCCCGCTGCAAACCAAGCTCCTGCGCGTGGTGGAGGATCATGCCGTCGTGCGGCTCGGCGGCAAAAAGCCCGTGAAGGTGGATTTTCGGTTGATTACCGCCACAAATGAAGACCTGGAAAAAATGGTGCACGAGGAGCGCTTCCGCCAGGACCTTTACTACCGGATCCACGTTGTTCCCATTTTTCTGCCTCCGCTGCGCGACCGCGTCGAAGACATCCCCTTGCTGATCGATTATTTTGTGCAGGTCTACTGCGCGGCCAATCAGCTCGTGAAGAAACGCATCTCCGAAGACACCCTGGCGGCGTTAAAGAAGTACTCCTGGCCGGGGAACGTGCGCGAACTCGAAAACGTGGTTCAGCGCCTGGTGCTAATGTGCGATGCGGATACGATTGAGCTTGGTGATCTCCCCCGGGAAGTCGCCGCTGATGGCAAAGGCTCTGGCCGGGAGGGCCCGCGGCTGCCTGCATCGGGCTTCCGGTTGGATCAGGAACTCGAAAACTACGAGCGCAAGCTCGTCGAGACTGCTTTTCGGCAGAGCGGCCATGACAAGGTCGAAGCGGCAAGACTTCTGGGCGTGGATCGCAACCGCATCAATTACCTGCAGCGCAAATTCAGCCTGTAATTAGTCCGCATGCCGCTTTTTTCGCCCTATTCTGTTGAATAATTCAACGCGTCGTTGAAAATCTCAACACAGTCTGCTGCTTGCGGGAAGGAGCTGTGGCGAAACCGCAGAAGGCTAACTCCTATGAATTCACTTACATCTGATTCTTTGCCCTGCGCTGGAAAGTTTGGCGACGCTCGTGCACTAATAGAAGCCGTCCGCTTAGAGGACAAAAATTCAGGAGAAAGAGGAGAAACAAATGCCGACGAAAACTGCAAAGCCGATCCAGAAGAGCAAGAAGCTGGCCAGTGTGAAGCCGCTCTCGAAGCAGATCTCGAAGAAGTTGCCGTTGCAGAGGCCGTTGTCCCGAATGATCGCGAAGAAAATGGCGCTAAAACAGCCATTGAGCCGGGCATTTTAACTAGCTACGACCAATGAAGGCTGGTCAGCATCCGATTGGCAATCTCGACGAAAAGGGAACTCAAATGGAAACGAAAGCTGTCAAACCAATTCAGAAGGGCAAGAAGCTGGGCAATGTAAAGGTGCTCCGGGGAGTTAAGGCGCTGAAGAGCAAGACAGCGTTGAAGGCCATCTCGTCTTTGCGCCGAGGCCCATCGATCGTCTAGGCCCTCGTCTCGGAAGTGCGACCATCCCCGGGTGATCGCACCTTGCCCGCGACAGATCAGTTGCTCAGCGACAGGGCTGCTGTGTTAAACAGCAGCCCTCCTTTTTTGTTTCGATGGCCGTGAGCTCACCAGACCTGTGATCTCGTCCAGCGCCATGCTCCCCGAGCGACTTGCCATCCAATTGGACGCCACGCGCTGTAGATTTTCGCCGTTCCGGTCATGCCTTCCCGCAAGGAATCATCCGGATTCGAAAATTCCGCGATTACCGCCAGGTAGTTGGTCAACTGCTGCCCGTTGCGTTCAAGCACCGCGGAATTGGAAACCGGCTGATCCGGCGCAGCTGCAGGCATAATTCGCTCGACGCGGCCAGCGTAAGTCCGGTACGGATACGGCGCAACTTTGAGCAGCACGCGTGCGCCCGGATGCACATCGCTCATTTCCCAATCGCGCACCAAGATTCGCGCGCGCATCTCGGCTCTCGCGGAAATGTGACAAAAAATCTCCCCGGGCACGAAATGTTCGCCAACGGTCTCGGGCAGTTCCGGCGTGGTCACGACTCCGGAAACAAGCGCGCGAATCTGCAGTTGATCGAATTTTCGCTTCGCGTCGGCAAGAGATTGCGTCAATCGCCTGGCCTCGTGACTGGCGCTATTCGCAACGGCGAAATCTGCGTTCGCTTCCGCGGCGCGAAAATGGGTTTGCGCCAGCGCGAGCAGTTGCGTATCCGCCGAAACGTCCGCTTCGAGCGATGGATTCTCCATAACTGCGAGGACCTGTCCTTGCTGCACCACATCGCCCTGTTTTACTAGGACCTTATGCATGATACCGGCCACCGTGGCACGCGCGTCCGCATGGCTCACAGGTTCCAAAACGAACGGTGTAGCCACATTCGAAGGTATCGGCGGCAGGATGACCATTGCCACGACCGCCGCGAAACCAACCATCTGTCTTCGCGTGAGTTTCCAGGCCATGTACTTTCCCTTTCCGCGCATCCAGCCCTCTCGCACCGCTTTTGCCACTTTACGGAGTTTCTTGCGCACGAAAAAATAAATCAACGCTCCGAAAACGACGTAGCCCCATGCGCCGAATTTATTGACGCACATGTTTCTGACCCACAACAGCACGATGGTAATTAGTGTGGTGCTGTACACGAGAGCCAAGAGCGAAAACGTCACAAAGATGCGTTTTTCGTGCCTGGTGGCTTGCGGCAGCTCGACGTCCAAGCCCAGGATGTACTTCTGCAGCCACGCTTTCAGAAACGCGAATGCGTCTTCCCGCAGATTGTCGATTTGCAGATGCTGGCACAGCGCGTAGTATCCGTCGGCCTTAATCAGCGGATTCAGGTTAAGCACGGTTCCTTGAAAGCCCGAAAGCAGCATCATTTTGTACGCCACGTTGCTCGTCGCAGACCCGGGAAGCGTGATGTGCCACACAATGGCGGTGAGGCCGAAGACAACCAGTTCCACCCAGATGCCCGCAAAAATCGTCCACTGCCGCGGTGCAACGCTATCCATCAGCAGAATGTCGGTGGTGTCGGTGAAAAAAGCGGGCGTGAGGTAGATCAGAATAAAGCCCATCTGGTGCACGTCGCCGCCATAATGTTTGCAGGTGAGTCCATGGCCCATTTCATGGATGCAGCCGAGAACGAGCAGCAAAATCCAAAAAAGCCACAGGTCATATGCTGACTTGTTCGAAAAATTCCAGAGGTCTTTCGTATCACTCGCGATGCGGCCCCAGTCACCGGCCAGCAGCCACAGCGTAAAGATGAAAAGCGCCACCGAAAAATAAACGAATTCGCGCGTGTACATCCAGCTGAGCCAGGGATCGAGCCGGGCTAGCGTCTTGTCCGGATCCCATGCCTTGAAAGTGATGTAGAGCAAGCTCGATTGATCGAGGCGGCTTTTTCGCTCGTCCCGAAGGCGCTCCAGGATGGCCAGATTTTTTTCACCGACCGTTCGCTCCCAGATCTCCGGTTCGATATCGTCCAGAAACTCGAGCACCGCGTTTTCATCTACAGGAGCGTCCGGATGGCTCTCGCTCATGAACGCCGCGACTTCGGCCGCCGTGCGCGTTCCATTGCAGGCTTGTAGCAGGTCAAATTCGTATTCACCATAGCGCCGGTAACTCGAGGTTTCCTCGATTTTCACAACGTAGCTGATTTCGCCGGCGATGTTCTGCTTGCTGATGCGGATATCCGAGCGAAGCTTGGGACGGTGCAGGCCCTTGGCGAGCACCGCGGAAGCGCGCAGACCGGAAGGACCAAAGCGCATGGCGGGTTATTGGGAGGCGCGGGCTTCGGCGGCCGGCCAGGAGATTCGAACTGACATTCCGGGCCGAAGTCCTGAGGAGTTCGAGCCTATCAAGCGAGCAACAACGTCATAGCTGTCGCTGGCTGGGTCCACGGTGGGACTTACGCGATCCACTCGCGCGGAATAGGCCTGCCCTACATCCTCGGCGAGTTCGAGAGTAAATACAGCGCCCGAGGCTGGCCGTTGGCCGGCCGTCTCTGGGATTTGAAACTCGACTTCCAGCGGCCCGAGCTGGCTCACGCGGAAACACTTGTCATTTTTCGCGACCTGCTGCCCCTGCCGGATATAGCGGCGGACGAGAACTCCCGAAAAAGGAGCTCCAATACGCGTTTTCGCGATCTCGATTTGAAGTTCATTGATCTGTGCCTGGCTGCTTTTAACTTCCTGCCGCCAGCTGTCCAGTTCATATCCCGCGCCCTTGGCCTCGAACTGCGCCTGCTCCAGATCTGCGTCGCTGCTCAGCCCGCTGGCGCGCAAAAGCTGCTGCCGCTTTAGCTGGGCGTTCTTGGCCTGCTGTTCCGCCTGTTTGTATTTCACGTTGTTTTCAGAAACGAGCAAATCCGATTGAGCTTTTTGCAGTTCGGCCTCGAGCGTGCTGTCATCGAGCCGCGCGAGTTCCTGGCCGGTGCGAACAACGCTCCCTTCGTCGCTCTCGGTCGTCAATACAACTCCGTCCCGCTGCGCTGTCACGTCCACTGCTTTTTCCACCGATAGGACGCTGAGAATCTCAAGCGGCTGAGGCGCGCTGGCCTTTGCTCCGGCGGGTGCTGCAACACTTGGCGCGCTCACAGAATGCGAAAGCGGATCGGTCGAGGGATTCGATGCGGCAGCCGGATTTCCACACGCGGCCATTCCCAGACCGAGCGCCATTGCGATCACTATCGCTGCTCTCTGCATTCCTTTTCCTCGTGGCGTTTTCATGGCAACCATGACCATGCTTTCTCCCATCCCCAGCGCATCGGCGTGCGAAAAATTACATAACCGAGCGGATACCATCCTGACGAAAACCATCCTCCGCAAGCCAGAATCTTTGCTTTGCCCACCATTCCATCGTGCGCAGCTAGACGTGGATTATCAAAGTCCGCGCGCACCATGAAAAACTGCTCTCCTTCTTCCGGCTGCGTCATTGCCCCGATGCGGTCGAGCGTGCCGCGCAGCGTTTCGACAGGCAAAGAATTCAACTTGATACGCACAGACGCGCCGGTGCGAAGCAGCGGCAAATCGACCTCGTGGACGTTCATTGTCACCGCCATGTGAGTCTCATCCACTAGTTCGCAAAACATTTCTCCCGGCGCAAGCATTGTTCCCACTTTTTGTTCCACTCGCGGAGTCACCACCACCCCGGAAATTGGAGCAACTAGGCGCGCTTCATCCACGCGTTTTTGTTCAAGCTGCGTTTCCGCTTGGTAAAGCTGAACCTGAATGCGGGCCTGGCCTGCGGCCGCGGGATCCCGCTGGAACTCGGCATCTCCGAGAGCGCGCTGGGCAATGGCCAGCGAAGTTCGCGCCTGCGCCAGCTTGAGCTGATCCGCGCTCGAATCCAGCACAGCGAGCAAATCCCCGGCTTGTACGAAGCTTCCTTCGTGAATCATCACCCGCTCGGCGATTCCTCCAGCTTCCGCCGTGACCATGCGGCGTTCCCCCGGGACGACGCTGGCGTTTGTGCCGATGCGCATAGGCATGGGAATGACAAGGAGCAGCGCCGCGACAATCGCGGCGCGCCAAGCCCATTTCATCCAACGCGCCTTGGGCATCGCGGCCAAAAACTTTTGCTTGCGTTCAGCAAGAGGTTTCAAAAATCCGGCCAGCGGCACCTGTTGATACAGTTGCGCGTTGCGAACGGCTACTGCGGTTTGATTCGCGAGAATCGAGAGTGTCTCCTGCTCGCTTTCGTTCAGAAATTCCGCGTCGCTGTGCATCAGCGCCACGGCGCCAATTGCTCCCTGATCATCGCGAAGCGGCAGCGCGTAAAAGCCCGAATAATCCTGCGCTTCGAGAAACGCTGCAGCGCGCCCTTTGGCTTCCTCTGGATCTGCGTGCCAGCCATCTTCGTACTGATGAATCGAAACCGGCTCTTTGCGGCTGGCCACCCATTCCAGAATGTCGCGCAACTGAGTCATCTCCGGCGTCTTCGGCACGTCTTTTTCGCCGGAAACCGCGCCGAGCAAAAAACGGTCGCGGCCAAAGAGTCCGATAGCACAGCGATCGAAAGGTACGACCGTGGACGCATGGTGAACCACCGTGGTTAGCACGTGGTCCAAATCCAATGTCGAGGTAATTTCCCTGCTGATGTTCAGCAACGCGTCGAGCGCGCTGACCTTGCGTTCAGCTTTTAGGAGATTTGCATTGTGGATTGCGACGGCCGCTTGCTCGCAGATATTTGAAAGAAAGAATAGGTCTCTTTCCTCGAACGCTTCTCCTTCACGCCGGTTAATCACTTCCACTGCGCCAATCACTTCTTCATCTTTCAGCAGCGGAACGCACATCACGGATTCAAGATGGAATTCCTCGGTTTCGCCCTTGCGTCGGTTGGCCAGCAGCTCTTCTCCGGCGGCATTCTCGATTAGCACTCCCTGCCCGGACTTCGCCGCCTTACCCGCGGCTCCCTCGCCCATAGCGCAGCGCGCGTTTTCACCGAGCGTAGGATCTTCGCCCGCCTGCTGTACGGCATAAAGATCCCCTGCTTCTGGGTCAGCCAGCCACAGGTTGCACGCCTGAGCCTGCATGATGTCGCGAATCTTGTCCGCGATGACGGGCAATAGCTCTTCCAGTTCCAGCGTAGACGTAAAAGTGCGGCTGATGTCGTAAAGAAGCGTGAGACGCTCGATAGCAACGAGGCGGTCTTGCTGGTCGCACTCCTCGGCGAGGCGACTCTCCAACACAAGCGCTGTGATTCGGCTCGCCTCTTCCACAAAACGCTCTTCTTCTCGCGTGAACGCCCCATTTCGCGGATTCAAAATCTCCACCACACCGAGCGAGCCGCGCGGCCCCGGCAACGCACAACAGATTCCCGTTTTTACCTTCAACACCGATGTGCTCGCGAGATGCGCCAGGCTTACTTCATCATCAGACTGCGCTGAGTATCGCGCCATCTCGCCACTAACGAAAACTTCGACCGGCAGACCCTCCGAAATCGAATCGCCCGCCGTTTCTATGCGCTCGCCTGCAGCGAACCAGGCCGCGCGCAACTTTAGCCCGGGTTTCTGCTCTTCCGAGCCGTCGCCGTTCGTTGGCGCTTTTGGGTCTGCCAACACGCCGGAGTTTTCTGCCAGCCACACCAGCACGCCACGCGCTCCGAGTGACGTACCCATGCGTCCTGCAAAAGTTTTCAATAATACTTCCGTATCGCGGCAGGCGTAATACACCGTAGCCAGCTCAAGCAGGCTGGATGAGAGGTCCGTGA
>DASZCH010000016.1:0-13658 GCA_035943235.1 Candidatus Acidiferrales bacterium | reverse complement strand
AAGTTGTGGTCATCCCTCCGGTCGAGGTGGTCGAGTTGTCCCGGACGAAATAAACCGGAATGCCACCGTCCACACCGAAGTGGCGCGAAAAAACATAGCCGACTGTCGAGTCCAGCTCCATTACATGTCCTTCCGAATTTATGCTGCCGTCGAATTGCTCGGTCCAGAGGTAGTGGCCCGGGAAATCTGCGGCTGGCTTCACTTGCGCGGAGGAACTGGCAGATGACCTATTGGCCGGGGAATTCTCGCCGTTGGCCTGTGCGAGCGCCTGCGGCGCTAGGACTGCGGCAGCTATGAAGAGCACAATTGACGTAACGTATTTGATCTTCATTCAGTTCATGTACCGCCTTAGGATTTGAGATGGTCCCGCCGCCGAAGATTGGGCACGGGCCAAGGTAATTGCTGCAAACGAAAGGCCGACCTGATGATTATCTAATCAACACATTAAGAAGGGCTTATATGCTTACTAAGAACGGTTTGGCGGGGAATCGCACTAACTGACCGTGTGATTTTTACACACTCTGAACGGCACACGACCCATGCCACTCAAAGATCGCCTCTGAGCGCTATTTTAGGACGTAGGAGCGGTACAGCGTATCGCGTTGCGCGGGCATGTAACCCGCGTCGCTGATGATGCGGCGAAGCTCGGATTCATTCGTGCGATTGCGGACCCCGGCGGCGTAAACCACATTCTCCTCAATTAAAATACTGCCCACGTCGTCCGCGCCGAATTGCAAACCCACCTGGCATACTTTAATTCCCGGCGTCAGCCAGCTCGATTGTATGTGGTCAATGTTGTCGAGATACAGCCGGCTGATCGCCAGCGTCTTCAAATACTCCACCGCGGTCGCTTCGGCGACCTTCTTGCCCAGCGGCGTGTTTTCCGGCGCGAACATCCACGGAATGAAAGCCGTGAAGCCGCCCGTGTCTTCCTGGATGCGGCGCAGCCGTTCAAAATGATTGACGCGATGGCGATATTCCTCGCCGCAGCCGAACATCATTGTCGCCGTCGTGCGCATGCCTAGCGAATGCGCGGTGCGATGCATCACTTCCCATTCATCCGCGGAGCATTTCAAGCGCGAAATGCGCGAGCGGATTTCGTCGTCCAGAATTTCCGCGCCGCCGCCCGGAATGGAATCGAGCCCCGCGTCGGCCAACCGCGCAATCGTGTCACGAATCGAAAGCCCCGAAACTTCGGCGATGCAAGTAATCTCCGGCGCGGAAAAACAATGGAGATGGACCTGCGGATAACGCTGCTTCAGGGAGCTAAGCAGATTTTCGAAGTATTCGATGTGCAAATCGGGATGCAGCCCGCCCTGCATTAGAACTCCGGTGCCGCCGAGCGCAATCATCTCGTCGATTTTTTGATAAATTTCCTCGAACGGCAAAATGTAGCCGTCCTTCGCACCCAGGGGCCGGTAGAACGCGCAGAACGAGCAATACTCCGTGCAGAAATTCGTGTAATTGATGTTGCGGTCGATCTGATACGTGACTACGCGCGGGTCGTTCTTCTTGCGGCGCACTTCATTCGCCGCCATGCCGATGGCTATCACATCATCGGAATTGAAAAGGTCGAGCGCTTCCTGCTGCGTGATTCCCATTGTCGTTTTTTCGATGCCCTCTAGTCGGATTCAAACGGCGCAGACCGCGTCGCCCGCTCGCACAATCCCTTCGCGAAGAACCGATGCATAAACGCCGATGCAATTCGCGTGACTCTTCGCCACAACTTCCAGGACTTTCGGCGAAGGCTCGGCGGTCGATGGATCCAGAGTAATGATAACGCAGCGCGAGTCTTTTTTCACAACCATCACTGTGAGCTTCTCGCCGATGCGCAGCTTCGCGCCTACGAGTTCATTTTCGTAGAACGGCTTCCCATTATCCCAGCGCACATAGAAATTCGCGCGGAATCGTCGGTGGTCGAGCTCGATGCCCGTTTCCTGCGAAAAGGACTGAATCGAATCGAGTCCCAGCAGTGAAAGTGGGCAGGCGTCGTGCATGGCGCGCTCAGAAAAGCGCAACTCCAGTTTGCGCCCAAAGCGCTCCTCGAAAAACGGCGTGAATGCCGCATCGTCGACGGAAACCGTGTGACCCTCCGGCGTCATCACGTTCATACGAAAAGAATCCGTCGGCGGATGCTCATCGGCAGGATCAGGAGGCGCGAGGAAACACGGACGGAACAGAATTATTTCGCGTTTTAGCCGGCCCGTCATCCACGGAAAACTGGCCGGATTTGTGGGATCGATGAAGGCGTATGCGCGGTCGCCCGCAATCCCCGCATACGTGACGAAGGCTTCGCGCAGATCTTCGCCGGCCATGCCTTTGAAAGGATACCGGCGGAGAATCTCAACCGTTCCGAGCTTTGCAGCAGAAACAGGGGACGACGGAAACGAAGACGGGGACGAAGCCGGCGGCGTTTCCAACTCCTCAGGCTCCGCGGCCTGCGACAGATCCAGCCGGCGCGCCTGCAAACTCGATTGGTCGCGCGCGCTCGATCAGGCCGGACGCCGTACATTTCTCAAAATAAAGCTTCAGTCCCGCGAGATTTTCTTCGTCGAGCGAAAAATCGATATTGTCGCGCAGATAGCTTTCGAGCGAACTCGCGGGCAGGTCCAGCTTCACCGACGCCGCTTCGGCGATATCTTCGATGTGCGCGAGCCCAAATTCCTTTGACGCCTGAAAATCAGCCACCACTTCCGGCGTAATTTTGTCGCGCCGGCCAGCCCAGATGGCCAGGACGCACGGCTTGCCCGTCATTTCGCGCCACTGATATGCCACGTCGTAAACAAACACAGACGGAAATCCCGGCACCGGCAACTCGTCCGCATCGCCCTGGCAGCAAACCCCCGCGGCGCCCGGCTGCGGTTTCTTGGCAAACAGAAATTCCATTTTCAACGCGATGCGCAGCGCCGGATCGCCAATCACCAGCGCCGCGTCAGCTTGAGCAAGCATCGCCGAAGCATCCGGCGCGGCGTCCACGAACTCCGGATCAATATCCCACGCGCCCGCCGCCAGCAAGCGCACCAACGCCGCCGAACTCCGCGAACTCCTGTCGAGCGCGATGCGCTTTGCGCGGTCAATCGGCTTTTTCGCCACCACCAGAATGCTGCGCACTTCGCCCTTCGCGGCCACAGACATTCCCGGCAAAATCACCATGCCTTCCATGCGCTGGTATTCGATGGCCGGCACGATCGCCACGTCCGCGTCTCCCCGGCGCAATGCCTCGGCGCACTGCGAAGGCACGGTGAACGACAGATCGTATTTGCCCGCGAGCGGCCCTTCCGTGAAGCCCCACACGAGCGGCGCCGTGTTCAGATATTCGACCACAGAGATGCGCAATTTAGTCATATGGAATCGCGAAGGAACGGCGAATCCCCAATATAACACAAGGCGTTGCGCAAAGCCGTGAACGCGGCGCAACGCAAAAATCGAATTCAGGCATCATGAACTCTGATATAAACACGGTCGTCATCAGCGACATAACGGAGGAATGCCATGAAGCGCGCCCTGATTCTTGTCTCGCTATTTTTATTCGCAACGGCCCTGCCCGCCGCCGCTCAAGATATGAAAACAAACGCCGAAGCGAAGCCGCTCCCGAGCATCGAACAAAAAACCGCCAACATGGAAAAGATGCCCGGCTTTTTCACCTATTACTGGGACGCGCGCGAGGGAAAAATCTGGCTGCGGGTCGACAAATGGAACACCGAATTCCTCTACGTCGAATCGCTGCCGAACGGCGTGGGCTCGAATGACATAGGACTCGACCGGGGCCAGCCGGGTGAAGTTCAGGTGGTTCATTTCGAGCGCAGCGGCCCGCGCGTCTTGCTCATGGCGGAAAACGAGCGTTACCGCGCCGTGACGGACGACGCGGCGCAGCAACAAGCCGTCAAGCAGGCATTCGCGCAGTCCGTCTTGTGGGGATTCGACGCCGCAGCCGATAGCGGCGACGCGGTGCTTGTGGACGCCACGCCGTTCTTCTTGCATGACACTCACAACGTCATCGCAAAGCTGAAAGCTACAAAGCAAGGCACGTTTCGTCTCGACCCCTCGCGCTGCGCCATTTATTTGCCGCGAACCAAGAATTTCCCCGAAAATTCCGACGTGGAATCGACCCTCACGTTCACCAGCGAAGAGCCCGGAGGGTGGGTGCGGGAAGTGACGCCGGATCCGCAAAGCATAACCGTGCGCGAGCATTTTTCTTTTGTGCAGGCGCCTCCGCCCGGTTTTCACTCCCGCGAATATGACCCGCGCTCCGGATTCTTCGGTATTCAGTACATGGATTTCGCGACGCCCGTGGATCAGTCCATCCACAAACGCTTCATCGTGCACTACCGTCTCGAAAAGAAAGATCCCTCGGCCTCGGTCAGTGAACCTGTGAAACCGATCGTGTATTACGTTGACAATGCGGTACCCGAACCAATTCGTTCCGCATTGGTTGAAGGCGCAAGCTGGTGGAATCAGGCATTCACCGCAGCTGGTTACAAGGACGCTTTTCAAGTGAAGGTTCTGCCCGAAGGCGTCAATCCCATGGACATCCGCTACAACGTGATTGAGTGGGTGCCGCGAGCGACGCGCGGGTGGTCCTACGGCAGCGCGATCGTTGATCCGCGCACCGGCGAAATCATCAACGGGCACGTCAACCTGGACGCGCTGCGCATTCGCCAGGTTTTCCTGATCGCGCAGGGGTTGCTCGATCCGTTCGGCAACGATTCGGCGGCGCTCCGCCAGGCAAACGAGATGGCTCTGGCGCGCATTCGTCAACTCGCCGCGCACGAAACGGGCCACACCATCGGCTTGATGCATAATTTCGCGGGGAGCACCGTAAATCGGAGTTCGGTGATGGATTATCCCGCGCCCGTCGTCACGGTGGACGCGAGCGGCGCACCGGATGTGTCGAACGCCTACGCGGCCAGCATCGGCTCATGGGACAAAGTCGCCGTCACTTACGGCTACCGCGAATTTGCGCCCGGAACAAACGAGAAGCAGGCCCTCAACAAAATTCTCGACGACGCTTTTTCTAACGGACAAGTCTATCTTTCCGACCAGGACGCTCGCCCGCTCGGCTCTGCAAGTCCCGTCGCGCATTTGTGGGACGTGGGCAGCAACGACCTCGACGGATTGAAGCAGGTGATGGCCGTCCGCGCCGCCGCGCTCAAGCGCTTCTCGGAAGACGCCATCCCGCAAAATGCGCCCATGGCCACGCTCGAAGACGTGCTCGTCCCGATTTACCTTTACCATCGCTACCAGGTCACCGCCGTAGCAAAAAGCATTGGCGGCATGGACTATTCGTTCAACGTCCGCGGCGGCGCGCAAAAAGATCCCGAAATTGTCCCCGCGGCTCAGCAACGTGCCGCGATTCACGCGGTGCTCGAAACTTTGCAGCCCAACGTGCTCGCGTTACCCGCGTCCATCCTCAAGCTGATTCCGCCGCGCCCGCCGGAATATCCAAACTCAAATGAAAATTTCACGCGCCGCACTTCTCCGGCCTTCGATGCGCTCGCGCCCGCCGAAGCCGCCGCTGAAATCGTCGCCAGCCTTTTGCTCGAGCCGAATCGCGCCGAGCGCATGGTGGAATATCACGCCCGCGAAGCAAATTATCCGGGTTTTGCGGACCTCGTCGACGATTTGCTCAGCGCGACGTGGAAGGCGCAGCCACAAAACGGTTACGACGGCGCAGTCCAGCAAACGGTCAACTCTGTGGTCCTCGATCATTTGATGGCGCTGGCCGCCGACGATCACGCAGCGTCAGAGACGCGCGCGATTGCCTCGTTGAAGCTCGATGAACTTAAGAATTGGCTCGGGGTGCAGTCGAAATTCAATACAAACGAAAGTCGCCGCGCGCAATTCTTCTTCGCTGCTCAGGAAATCGAGCGCTTCGAGAAGAATCCTGCTGCGTTGCATTTGACCTTGCCGGCTCCGCCGCCCGCAGGCGATCCTATCGGCGCCGACGGCTGGCAGTAACCACTCGTCAATAACCTTACTTGACAACAGTGCGGCGCTCTGCGTAGGCTCACGCGCGTACGCAATGGAGTCCGACCAATACTTGGGATGGTTGGCGCTCGCGCTCACGCCGGGATTGGGCGCGCGCTTGGCTGGGAAACTGCTGCGCGCATTCGGCAGTCCGGACGCGATTTTCAGCGCCTCGCTCACGTCTCTTGAAGCGCAGCAGCTCCCCGCCGCCGTCGCACAGGCGATTCATGCGCGGCAACCGCTGAGCGCCGCCGCCAAGGAATTGGCGCTCGCGGAAGCGGCCAAATGCCGCCTGGTCACCTGGGACGAGCCGCAGTATCCGCAGCTGCTTCGCGAAATCTACGATCCCCCACCCCTTCTCTATGTGAAAAGAAACGCCGAACTTTTGAACCGCCACGCCATCTCGATCGTTGGGACGCGTCGTCCGACCCCTTACGGGAATCAAATAGCAGAGCGGCTGGCGCGCGATCTGGCCGACCGTGGCCTGGTAATCGTCAGCGGCTTGGCGCGCGGAATCGACGCTTGCGCTCACAAGGGAGCGCTCAGCTCGGCTACCGGCGCCACCATAGGCATTCTCGGTTGCGGCGTCGATGTTATCTATCCGAAGGAGAACCGAAAAATTTTTGCGGAAATCGAGCAGCGAGGGGCGATTATATCTGAGTTCCCCATGGGAGCGTTTCCCGCTCCCCAGAACTTCCCCATCCGCAACCGGCTGATTGCGGGGATGGCGCGCGGAGTTGTGGTGGTCGAGGGAGCGCAGTATTCCGGATCGCTGATTACTGCGCGGCTCGCAATGGAGTCCAGCCGCGAGGTTTTCGCCGTGCCGGGGAACGTGACGCAGCCCATGGCCTTCGGCCCGAATCAGTTGATCAAGCAGGGCGCGAAGCTCGTGGCAAGTTGGGAGGACGTGATCGAAGAGCTGCCGACGCCCATCCGCGCCGAGCTTTTGCCCGTTGAGACAACGGATGGCGCCGCGCGCGCATCGTTGGTGGAACAAAGTTTGGGCCCCGCCGGGAAGGCGCTCTACGCTATGCTCGAAGTTGATAGCGCCCGGCACGTGGACGATTTGGTTGAACATTCGGGGCTGAGCTCTTCAGAAGTTCTATCGTCCCTCTTCGAGTTGGAGATGAGGGGCCTGGTGCAGCAACTGCCGGGAAAGCAATTCTTGAAAGTATTGTTGTAACGGTACCAAAGGGAGAGGAATCTCGAAGAATTATGGGACGTTCGCTAGTCATCGTCGAATCGCCGGCCAAGGCCAAGACGATTAACAAGTATCTTGGGCGCAATTACACAGTCCGCGCCTCCTACGGCCACGTGATGGATCTGCCGAAAAAAGAACTCGGCATAGACATCAAGGACGACTTCGAGCCGACGTATACCGTCATTCCCGGGAAATCGAAAATCTTGAACGAGCTGAAGAAGCTGGGCGCTGACGCTGACGCCATCTACGTCGCCACCGACCCGGACCGCGAGGGTGAAGCCATCGGCGCGCATCTGGTGCACTTTTTGACCGGAACGCAAATCGCCGTCGAACCCGAGGAAAAAGATGGCACGAAGGGCGCGGAGAAAAACGGAGAGAAGAGCGCCAAGGCCGCCAAAAACGGCGCGCCAAAAAAGAAAGTAAAGAAGAGCAAAGTCGACCGCAAAAAAATCTTCCGCGTGATGTTTCACGAAATCACACCCAAGGCCATCAAGGCCGCCTTCGACCATGCCGGCGCGCTGGACACAAATCTGGTCGACGCGCAGCAGGCGCGCCGCGTTCTAGACCGCCTTGTCGGCTACAAGATTTCGCCGCTCCTCTGGGACAAAGTTCGCCGCGGCCTCTCGGCTGGCCGCGTGCAAACGGTTGCTCTGCGGCTGATCGTCGATCGCGAACGCGACATTCGCGCCTTCACTCCCAAGGAATACTGGACCATCCATGCGATGGTAGCGGCGGGCGAGCCGCCTGCTTTTGAAGCGAAGCTGTGGCGTTACAAGGGCGAGGAAATCGAAGTCCCCAACTCCGAGAAGGCCCAGGAAATCGTCGGCGCCGTCGAAAATGCCGACTGGCAAGTTGCGAGCGTCGCTCAAAAAGAGAAACGCCGCTGGGCCCCGCCGCCGTTCACCACTTCCAAGCTCCAACAGGCAGGCTACAATCGCCTGCGCTTTTCCGCCAAACGCACCATGATGCTCGCGCAGCGGCTTTATGAAGGCGTCGAGCTCGGCGATGAAGGCTCCGTCGCGCTGATCACGTATATGCGCACGGATTCGGTCAACGTCTCCAGCGATGCCATCGCGCAGGTGCGTGATTTTGTCGGTTCGAATTACGGTCCGGGTTACGTCCCCGAGAAACCGAATTTCTTCCGCTCGAAAAAGCAGGCTCAGGAAGCGCACGAAGCAATTCGTCCCACCGATGTTGTGCGCTCCCCCGATGAAGTGAAGCGCTACCTCGACGAAGACATGTTCAAGCTCTACCAGCTCATCTGGCAGCGATTCGTCGCCTCGCAAATGGTTCCGGCTGTGTTTGACCAGACCACCATCGACATTTCCGCCGCCGATTATACTTTCCGTGCCAGCGGCTCAGTAATGAAGTTCGATGGCTACCTCGCAGCCTATTCCGCGTCGCGCGACGACGAAGACAAGGGCGAGGCCGCCGACCAGACCCCCGGCGCTCCTGCCGCCGAAGAAGATGCAGATGCGGAGGGCCGGACGCTGCCGCGCGTCACGGAAGGCGAACGCCTGCGCCTTGAAAAAATCCGTCCGGACCAGCATTTCACCGAGCCGCCGCCTCGTTACACGGAAGCGACGCTCGTGAAAGAGCTCGAAGACAAGGGCATCGGACGCCCCTCCACCTACGCCTCGATCATTTCCACGATAGTCGAGCGCGAGTACGTAAACAAAGAACAAGGGCGTTTCACACCCACGCTGCTCGGCGAAAAGGTCAGCGACCTGCTCGTGAAAAGTTTCGAGGATATTTTCGACGTCGGCTTCACGGCGCGCCTGGAAGACGAACTCGACGAAATCGAGGAAGGCAAGCTCGCCTGGCGAAAATCCGTGAAAGGATTCTGGAAACACTTCGAGGACGATTTGGAGAAGGCCGAAGGAGAGATGGAATCCTACAAGGCCGGAATCCCCACCGACGAGAAGTGCCCCAAGTGCGAAAAGGGTATGCTTCTCGAACGCATCAGCCGCCACGGATTTTTCCTGGGCTGCGAGCGCTACCCCGATTGCGATTACATTCGCGACATTTCCGATACCGGCAGCGAGGAAGTCGAAGGCGATAATACCGTCGAGTATTGCCACAATTGCGGCCGCGAAATGGTCATGAAGCGCGGTCGTTTCGGCGCATTCCTGGCGTGCTCTGGATATCCAGATTGCAAAACCACGCGCCGCCTGGCCGCCGGAACCAGAAAAGCGCGTCAGCCGGATGTTCCGCTCGACGAGAAATGCCCGACGTGTGGCGAACAGCTCCTAAAGCGTTACGGCCGCTTCGGCGAATTCATCGGCTGCTCGAAATATCCGAAGTGCAAGTACACGCGGCCTATCACCCTCGGTATCAAATGCCCCAAATGCGGCGAAGGCGAATTCGTCCGCCGCGGCACAGCCAAGGGACGCGGGCGCGGCAGAATTTTCTACGGCTGCAGCCGCTATCCCGATTGCGATCACACATCGCCGCACGAACCGCTTCCCGAACCGTGTCCGAAATGCGGCGCGCCGTTCATCGTGCTGAAACGTTCCAAGCATGGCGCATTCCGCGCGTGCGCGAAGGAAGGCTGCGACTGGGAAGTGCCCGAAGCCGAGACTCAAGCGCCGCAGCCCGTGGAAGCGTCCGCCGTGCCCGTGAAACCCTGATGTCCGAGCAACGGAACAGCCCGCCAGCTTTCAGGCGCGCTCGCGCCGCATCTCCGCCGCCGGCCACAAAAATTATTGCGAGCACGATCGAGGCGGCCGTCGAGAAGTTTCTGCATTACCTGCGCTACGTTCGCAACGCCTCGCCGCAAACCATCGAAAACTACAAGACGGACCTAGTGCAGTTCCTCACGTACGTCACTCCTCCCGGCGAAGCGCCCCTAGCCCTCACGTCCGTGGACTATCTTGTGATACGCGAATTTATCAGCCATCTTTACGATCGCCGCCTGCAAAAGTCGTCTATTGCCCGGAAACTGGCGGCGCTGCGCTCATTTTTCCGCTTCTGCGTTCGTGAACACCTAACGGAGCAGAATCCTGCCCGCCTGGTGGCATGTCCCAAGCTGCCCAAGCGCCTCCCGAACGTGATGACTGCGGAGCAAATGAACCGTCTGCTCGACCAAATAACGCCCGCGGGAGCTGAGGAGGCACGTTCAAAAACCTCTAATAAGCGACCGCTTCGTGCCGATGCGAAGCTTGTTTTAATCCGCGATCGCGCCATTCTTGAGCTGCTCTATGCCTCTGGCCTGCGGGTCAGCGAGCTCACTGGGCTCAACATGAACAGCATCAATTCCAGCGAACAAATGCTGCACGTGCTCGGAAAGCGGCGCAAAGAGCGCATCGTTCCCTACGGAGCAAAAGCGCGCGCGGCGCTCGAAAAATATTGGCCGGTGCGCGACGAAATTCTGCACCGCACGCAATCCGCAGAAAGCGTGGACGCGGTGTTCTTGAATCTAAAGGCAGGGCGCCTGACGACGCGCACCATTTTTAACGTCGTGAAAAAATACGCGCGCCTGCTGGCCAATAATTGGGACTTGCATCCGCATTCGCTGCGCCACGCCTTCGCCACTCACTTGCTCGCGGATGGCGCCGACCTGCGCTCGATTCAGGAATTGCTCGGCCATTCCTCGCTTTCCACCACCCAGCGTTATACCAGCGTCACCATCGATCAGCTCATGGCCATCTATGACAAATCCCACCCTCATGCCTGACTCCGGCTTTTGGGAGTCCCTTATTCTCGCGAAACCCCGCGGAAAAACCCTGCAACGATTCGTGCCGCTCCGTGCGTCTTAGCCTAGAGAGTCGGTGCATTTATCAAAGGATTTTCCCGGGAGCGTCATTGAGACAATTCACGCCTGGCCTTCCTAAAAACTATGTGCGCACCTGCCTTGCGAGTTTCGCGCTCGCGCTGGCCGCGCTGCCTGCCGCAGCGTTTGCCCAGACCGACGAAATCCAGGTCTACGACGGCGCCATAGCCGCGCCGGGGGTGATCAATCTCACCGTGCACAACAATTTCACGCCCGACGGACAGAAGACTCCCGCCTTCAACGGCGGCCTCATCGCCGACAAATCCTGGAACGGCGCGGCCGAATGGGCCTACGGCGTCACCGATTGGCTCGAAGCCGGACTTTATCTGCCGCTTTTCACGATTTACTCCAAGGATCGCGGCCCTGCGATCAACGGCGGCAAGCTCCGTCTGCTCTTCGTCGAACCGCATGCGGACGATCACACGTTCGTTTACGCCGTGAATTTCGAATTCAGTTACAACGCACGCCATTGGGATCCCCGCCGCTTCACCTCGGAAATTCGACCCATCTTTGGCCTGCACCTGCATCCGTGGGACATCATCGTCAATCCGATTCTCGACAATTCCTATCTGGGCGGTTTCAAGAGCCTCGACTTCGCCCCCGCCGCACGCGTCGCTTACAATCTCTCGCCGAAATGGGCCGTGGCCGTCGAGGAGTATTCGGACATGGGCCCCCTGCGCGACTTCCTGCCGTCCGACGAACAGTCTCATGAATTATGGGGAGTCTTCGACCACTCTGCCAAATGGGCCAATATCGAAGCTGGCGTCGGCTTCGGCCTCACCAGTTCCTCCGACAAAGTAACGCTGAAGTTCATGCTCTCCCGCGACTTGCACACCCCCGCCAAACACTGATCGCTTTCCAGTCGGACAACAGAGCTTCCCGCGGTTGTGATATAACTCTCCCCAATCACGAACAGGCGCCCTGATATTATCCGAGCAACTCAGGAGAATGCGCAGATGAGCTATGTGGAAAAAAATCTAGTCCCCGGCGAAACGGTGATTTACGAGACCCGCCTCCATTGGATCGTGATGCTGGGGCACATAATCGTCGGATGCTTCCTGCTCGTTCTGCCCGGTGTAATTCTCTTGTATTACGCGCTCACTCAAAAGGGAATGGAAGGCACAAATTTGCGACTGATGGAGGGCGGCGGCGCGGCGCTGATCGTTTGTGGCATCGTAGTAATTCTGGTGGGCATGGTGCGCCGGAACGCCACAGAAATGGCGGTGACGAATCGTCGCGTGGTCATCAAGACGGGACTCGCCAGCCGCAAGACCATCGAAATGATGTTGAGCAAAGTAGAGAGCATCGAAGTGAGCGAGACGGCGTTCGGCAGGATGCTCGGTTACGGAGCCATCGTCGTAATCGGCACGGGCGGCACTCCCGAGCCATTTCAAAAGGTCGCTCATCCCCTTGAATTTCGCAGCCAGGTTCAACAGCAGATCGAAAAGTTGCACTGAACTCGATTCCTTGCCGGCTACATTGTCCACCGCGCATTCCCGGTTTGCGTTGAAATGCTCGCCCGCGCTATCGCTCCGCCGCAGACGGTTTACGTTAGGCAGGGACACCGGGTGTTTAGCCCATATCCGCAATTTGCGAATCAAATCGTCAAAAGATTAAACAGCAATTAAGCCTATTCGCACAAGCCACGCACCCCTCCAAACATTGACCGCTTCGTCTTGAACGCATAGTCTCGACCGGAGGAGACAATTCAGTGAACGGAAAAAGTAGATTTTCGCGCGCGGTTTTTGGATGTTGCCTGCTTATGACGGTTTCCCTGTGCGCTCCATTGGCTTTTCCCCAATCGACGGCGCCCGCAACCGCCGCTCAAGATCAAAAGCCGGCCACACTGGCGCCGCCGGCGCAACAGTTGACTTCGGGTCAAATGACCCAACTCGAGCGCGCCCTCAACGACTGGGCCTTTCTTGCAAGATACCGTGACGCCGATAAAGAATTGGCACCGCCGGCGCCGGGCGAAGCGCGCGTTGTGTTCATGGGAGATTCCATCACGGAAGGCTGGGGCCAGCAGGGTTCTCCGCCGTCTCCGGATCGTCCCGAATTCTTTCCCGGCAAGCCATATATCAACCGTGGCATCTCCGGCCAGACCACGCCGCAGATGCTGGTGCGTTTTCGTCAGGACGTCATCGATTTGCAGCCGAAAGTCGTCGTCTTGCTGGCGGGTACAAATGACATTGCCGAGAACACGGGTAAAACCACTTTAGAAGCCATTGAGGACAATATCGAATCCATCAGCGATCTCGCCCGGGCGAATCGGATTCGTCTTGTACTGTGCTCTGTGCTGCCAGCAAGCGATTTTCCGTGGCATCGGGGCCTCGATCCTGCGCCTAAGATCAAAGCCCTCAACGATTGGATCAAAGACTATGCCTCCAGAAATAATTTCGTTTACGTGGACTATTACTCCAGCATGGCCACCAGCGAAGGCGGCCTCAAGCCTGAGCTAACTCGCGATGGCGTTCACCCGAACAAAGCGGGATACGAAATCATGGCGCCTCTGGTCGAGACTGGCATCGCGGCGGCCTTGCAGAAACCGCCTTCTTTTGCGTCTGCGCGTTGACGTAATCACCTCCGGCCCGTATAATCATCAATTCGCACATGCCTCAGGAGGCTGTCTGTATGTACGCCGTGATTCGCAGTGGAGGGAAGCAGTACCGCGTCGCCCCGGGTGAGACCATCCGCGTCGAGAAGCTCGAAGGCAAGGTC
>DASZCH010000015.1:0-22804 GCA_035943235.1 Candidatus Acidiferrales bacterium | reverse complement strand
GCGCAGCGCATGATTGCGCACTTCGCCGACGGAAGTGAAGTTCCTCTGCATCCGTTTTTCGGCAGCCTGGGGGACGCGCCGCCGCCGGCCGCCGGACGCATCAGCAGCGCACCGCCGTGGATGCACGCGGGCAATTTAGACAATAAGTATTTGGTCGCCGGCACCACGCTTTACATTCCCATAAATGCCAAGGGCGCACTTTTCTGGGCCGGCGACGGTCATGCAGGCCAAGGCGACGGCGAAGTGGACATCACGGCGATGGAGACGTCGCTCATCGGCACGTTTCAGCTCATCGACAGAAAAGATATGCATCTGCTTTGGCCGCGCGCAGAGACGCCCGATTACTACATGACTATGGGCATCCATGAAGATCTGAATGAAGCCACGAAGATGGCCGTCCACGAAATGATTGATTTCCTGATGCACGACAAGCATCTTTCGCGCGACGATGCTTATATGCTTTCGAGCGTCGCTGCCGATTTGCACATCAGCGAGCTTGTGGACGGAAATAAAGTTGTGAGCATGATGCTGCCGAAGGCCATTTTCGTTTCAACCGGCGAGCACCAATGAATGTGGAACTTCACCTGAAGAAATTAAATCTCTGAGGAGACATCGAGGAAGTTCTTAGACGTGGCTGAGCGCCGCCGCTTCGTCAGCGGCGATGTCGAGCACGGAATCGAGATTGGCGATTTTGATAAGCTGCAGGACTCGCGGCGTCGGCGCGAAGAAGACACACCGCCCCCCGTTCCGCCTGACTTCGGCGCAGTGGCGCACCAGCGAGCCCAGTCCCCAGCTATCCATGTCCGTCAAGCCCGCAAGATTAATGGCGATCTGCCGTTCGCCATCGGCAAGCAGTTCCTTGACTTGCTGACGAAATTTTCCTTCGCTTTCGCCGACCATCAGCGCGCCATTCAGGTCGAGAATCGTCGCCGCGCCTGCTTTGCGAATCTTGATGACCACGTATGCCTCTCGAACCGCAAACTATCTGAACTCGCCGCTCCAGACAAGCGAAACGTCTGCTCCCGCGCACCCACTCCGCGTTGCGTGCGGAAGCGACCCTCAGGGCTGTGATGCGTGTTAGAGGCTCTGCGTCCGCGGCAGCTTCAAATCCTCGCAGCCGCCCCACAACGGAAGCTTGCAAAAATTACAGCGCTGCGACGTTGAGACGAGTCCCAACCAGCGCTCGCGCGCAAAAACGTGTCCGCAACGCGGACACGGAAAACGGCTCACGTTGTAACCTGTGACCCAGACCATCGCCATATAGGCCAGCAGCAGCTCGACAAATCCGCCCGTCCCCAGGCCCAAAAAACTCTTGATGACGACGCCGAAAAACAAAATCGGGAACAATCCCGCGAAAAGCGTCCAGAAAGCGGCGCGCAAACGGCGAAATCGCCGCCATTCACGGTCGTACCGCGCCTGCCGGTCGGGCTCGTGCGTGGTCATTTCCGTTTCGGCGGCAAAAACCGCTTGTCGATTTTCGCGATCACGACGTAATTCGGATCCACCATTTCCGAAACGCGAATGCGTGCCACTTTCGAAAGCAATTCGTACGCATCCAGATTGCTCAGGCCGTAATCCTGATGAATCCAATCGACCAGCTGCGCGAACGCAATGCGCAGTGAATCGTCGAGCGGGCGAGTGATACCCGCGGCCATCAGTTCGTGCTCGTTTTCGAAGCGCGGCCACGAAATTTTCCGGCCTTTGATCACGCGCACTTCCAGGCGCACGCGCAGTGGAACTTCAATCGCCGTGCCCGCGATTTCTCCATCGCCCATCGCGGCGTGCCCATCGCCGAAATAGAGCAGCGCTCCCGGCACGTTCACCGGCAGATAAAGTGTGTTCCCCACGCTCGCCTCGGGCGAATCCATGTTGCCGCCAAAATCCGCAGGGACAACTGAGCTGCGCGATTCACCGCCCGCGGGCGCGACTCCGATGCAACCGAGAAAAGGATGCAATGGAATCTTCGTCGTGAAATTCGAATCATCCGCCTTGAACGTCGCAGTATTCGTCGCCGCGTCGATGGGATAAAACCAGATACGCTCGGGCAGCGGCTGATTGATCATCGGCGTAAGGTCCGTGGAATTCAGCGCGCCAAATCCCGGAGCCAGCGCGCCGATTCCCTGTTTCCCGTTTACTTCGAGCGAAAGGAAACGTATCGCCAGCGTGTCGCCCGGCTCGGCGCCATCGATATAAAACGGTCCTGTGAGCGGATTGTCGCCTTTCGCCATCGCCAGCGTGTCTCCAGGATGCTGGATGGCGTCGCCGAAGCAATCGAGCGTGTTCGCTTCAATGACTCCGCCCGAATGAACGTGGGCGACCGCCGGTGCCACGCAGTAATCGTATTTCACATTGTCATTCGTTGCGTGATAGCGCACTACATGCGCAGGCGCGGCGTTCGAAGCCGTTTGACCGACTGCTGGCGCCGCCAATGCGGTCATCGTGATCGCTGCCAACAGCATCGCGCTGCACTCGTTCATAGTTCCCATGTTCAATCCTCCCATGCGCATCCCCAGAGTTCTGCGAAACGGTAATTCTAGGCCAGCTACGAAAATGAGAGAAGCTCGGATTTATTTTGATTCGAGGATTTGCAGGGGAGGTCAGACGATTTCGAGCATGCGATCGATGGAGCGGCGGGCGCGGCGCGCAATTTCTTCAGGGACGCAAATCTGCGGCTCGAGAATTTCGAGCGAATGCAGGATGCGATCAAGCGTTATCGTCTTCATGAATTCGCAAGCCGCCTCGGGATTGACTGGATGAAACAGCTTATCGGGCGCCATTTTCCGCAAACGGTGCAGCATCCCCACCTCGGTGCCCACAGCGAATTCATTCGCCTTCGATTCGCCGATATGCCGCATCATTCCTTCGGTCGAAAGAAAAAATGTGCGCGAACGCGGCAACGTGCCGTCGGCAACGCTCGCCATGCATGAAGTGACGCAACCGCACTCCGGATGAATCAGCAATTCGATGTCCGGATGTTCGTCCATCATATTCAGCACTTGCCGGGGGCGGATCGAGCGATGCACGTGGCAGGAGCCGGGATACGCGATGATATTCGGCCGGCCGGTTTCGCGCGCCACAAATGCGGCCAGAAATTTGTCAGGAACAAATAAGATGGGCCGTTCCGGAGGAATGGCGCGGACGATTTTCGCCGCGTTCGCTGAGGTGCAACAATAATCGCTTTCCGCTTTCACTTCGGCGGACGTGTTGACGTACGCCACAACCACCGCGTCAGGATAGCGCGCCTTCCACGCGCGAAGTTCGTCTCCCGTGATCGTCGCGGCCAGCGAACACCCGGCGCGCAGATCGGGCAGCAGCACAACTTTCTGCGGGCACAGAATGGCCGCCGTTTCGGCCATGAAGTGCACGCCGCAGAAAACAATCACGTCCGCTGGAGTCGCGGCGGCTTGCTGCGAAAGTCCCAGCGAATCTCCCACAAAATCAGCAATCTCCTGAACTTCGTCGCGCTGGTAATTGTGCGCCAGGATCACCGCGTTGCGCTCTTCCTTCAGCCGGGCGATGCGTTCCTGTTTGAGGCGAATTTCCGCCGGCGAGTCGCCAAGCGTCTCGATGAGCGGCAGGGAATAGCGCGCCTCAAATGGAATGGAATTTGCCGTTTCGCTCACGCCTAAATCACCTCGTCTGGGGAACAATCTTCGCGCTCAAATCGAGAGCGCGCACGGAATGCGTCAGAGCACCGATGGAAATCGTATCCACGCCAGCCGCAGCATACTGCGCAACTGACTCCTCGGAAACGTTGCCGCTCGCCTCAACAAGCACCGCATCGAGCAATCCCGCATCACGGAGCGCGTGCACAGCGCGCGCCGCATCCTTCGGGGAAAAATTATCGAGCATGAGAATGGCCGGACAATCGTCGGCTGTCGCGGCCAATTCACCAAGCACGTGCCCGACATTTAGCGCCTCTTCCATGCTCGTTACCTCGACTTCGAAAAACGCCGCCGACCTCCTGCACTCCCACGCGGCCCGCAGCGACGCAGCGAGCGGCGTCCCTATGTGATTAGATGCCAGGCGCAGATGATTCGATTTGACCAGAATCGCGTCGCTCAGGCTTAGGCGGTGAGTCCCGCCTCCGCCGCAATGAATCGCACGCTTGTCGAGCAATCCCCACGCTGTTTTACGCGTCCCAACCACATGCGCTGTGCTCGACGCTTTGCGGGCTACATCGGCCAATTTTCTGGTCGCCGTGGCAATCCCGCTCATCCGCTGCATTAAATTCACCACGGTGCGTTCCAGAGTCAACAAACTCCGCGCGTCGCCCGTAACGCGCAAGATCACATCGCCCGAGGCAACTTCGCTGCCGTCATTGATAACCGGTGTCGCGATCTGCCGCGCGCGCTCGTAAATCCACGCCGCTTCTGCAACTCCCGCAACAACACCCGTTTCCTTAGCACGAATCTCGACGTTACACGGATGCGCGTTGATCTGCATCGCCTCCACGGTCGAATCTTCAGGTTCTGTGTCTTCGCGCAGCAGTTCGTCCGTCAGCGTACGCAAAGCGCGGAGATAAAGAGGATTCTCGAGGATCAACTCGCCGCCGCGGTAAAAGGCCGCCTGCACGCGCTCCTCGCGCGTCATGCGATGCAATCCCCTCGCGATCTCTGTCCTCGTAGTCATACGATTTCGGTTTTCGTGCCGTCGCGCCTGCGGTGTTGCGGCCCCCTTGCCGTCTACGCCCACAGCGAAGTTCGCCGCGTAAACCGGAAAACTCCATCTTCCCGTGCCTGGAGCGCGGAAGTCAACTGGCACAATGACAGTGTAATTGCGAACTGTACCATCTTCGCCCTCCAATATTCTGTTGTTCAGGCAACTCATGGCGGTATTCAGGTATCATGTCTGGAAGGGCCATCGCGCGCTCAACGTACTCCAACAGGTCATCGGCCACGGGACAGGAAGCAAAATGAACTGGCTCCCACGCAGCTCAGCAATTGGAATTTCACTTTTTTTTGCGATGGCGCTTAATCTGCCGGCGCAAACATCTCAGCAGACTTTGCCGACGCTGAAGCGGCGTCCCGAAGGGCACACTGAAGCGAAAAACATTCCGGGAGCGAGCGTTCCCGAAGGAGACGCGCCGGGAGCAGACGATGCCCTCGCATTCCTGCAGGATTCGCCGCCGATTCTTCCGCCTCTCCTGCAACTCACCGTCGACGCTGGAGTTCCCCTGCGCGTGATGCTCAAGAAATCCGTGCCGGTAAAAAGAATCGGCGAGCCGATTCAAGCGTTTACCACCGAACCGATTTATTCTTTCGACCGCGTAGTAATTCCGAAAAATACCGAAGTCGACGGTCACATCACCGACTTGACCTCGCCCTCAAAGATGAAACGCACCGCCGCGTATCTGAATGCGGATTTCTCGCCGCATCGCGCGCTTCAGGTCGAATTCGATGCCCTGATTTTGAACGACGGAACGCGCATTCCGTTGCGCACGAGAGTAGTGGCCGACGCGGGACCAGTCATACGCCTCGAAACGAATCCACAAAAAAATGGAGCGGTCCATCGCGCGCGCGGTTTGATCAGCCAGCAATGGCACCTCACGATGGAGCAGATAAAGCCATCGGCAGTCTGGCAACACGCGAAACAATTCGCCTGGAACGAATGGCCGTATCATAAACAGAAAATTGCGGCCGGAACCGTGTTCGACGCCGAGCTCGAACAGCCCCTCGAATTCGGCTCGGTTGCCATTGCCGCGGAAGAGATGGGAGCGATGGGCCAGCTTCCGGCGGTGAATAATGAAGCGTATGCGCGGCTGGCCACGCCCTTGAGTTCCGCGACCGCGCATCTGGGCACACCCGTCAGCGCCATCCTCACGCGCCCGATTTTCTCCCCCCAAAAGAAACTTTTGCTGCCTGTGGGCACGGAACTTCAAGGCATGGTGGTGCACGCGGAGCCTGCGCGGCGAATGCATCGCAACGGCCAGCTTCACTTCACGCTGCAGCGCGTTCAGTTGCCCCTGAGCACGCCGCAGCCCGTGGAAATGGCGCTCGAGGGAATTGAAGTCCCGAAATCGTCGCACATCAAGCTCGATTCGGAAGGCGACACCAGCGTCGCCAGCGATAAAGAATCGCGCGTGCTGCGCACCGCACTATCCGTCGCGATTGCGACTTCCACAATGCACCATGGTGATTCCGACGATGGTCCTGCCAACCAGGGAAGCGGCGCGGGAAAAGCGGGCGTAGCCGGCGGCTCGGGCTACAAACTCATCGGCTTTGCGCTTGGCATCGGACTGCAATCGCGCGCGTTTGGGCAAGTGATGGGTTTCGTGGGAGCGGGCGAATCGTTTTATTTTCATTTCATCACACGCGGCAATGATTTGGTGTTGCCAAAGGACACGCCCATCGAAGTCAGCTTCGGCCAGCACCATCGCCCTACGGGCCCGTAACCTCAACGCCGTCCCGGTAACGAAAGGCGTTTTCTTCGCATCTTACGTGCGGCGGGAACATCTACATATTTCCATTCGCGCAACAGAATCGCTGTTCGAGGGAAATTCCTTTGAAACACGCCATTTTGAGAAGCAGAGCACGCTCCGTCGTCGCCGTCGCAACCGTCATTTTCTTCAGCGTTGGCGTCGGGATAATCGCCGGATGCAGCAAATCTCATTCGACTGAATCGGCCTCGGCGCAACCGCTCGCGTCGAAGGGACCGGCTGCATCAGAAGACGTCGCCTCCGCGCCCGACGCTCCTGCCGACGTGCTCACCTACCACAATGACAATGCGCGAACGGGCCTCTACGCCAGCGAGAAAATTCTCACGCCCCGCAATGTCAACTCCCGCGACTTCGGCAAGATTGCCTTTTTGTCGGTACAGGGCCTCGTTGATGCGGAGCCGCTTTACGTCTCGCAGTTGAAGTTCGCAGGCGCGAAGCGTAATGCAGTCTTCGTGGCGACGGAACACGACTTCGTCTACGCCTTCGATGCGGATACGAACGCACAGCTCTGGCAAGTCTCTCTGCTCGGCCCGGATGAAACCACCAGCGACGATCGCGGCTGCGGCCAGGTGAAACCGGAAATCGGAGTCACGTCAACGCCAGTGATTGATTTACAGGCGGGGCCGCACGGCGCGATTTACGTTGTTGCCATGTCGAAAGACAGCTCGGGAAAATATTTTCAGCGATTGCATGCGCTGGATATAACGACCGGCGCGGAACTTGACGGCAGCCCGCAAACCATCGAAGCCACCTATCCGGGCTCAGCCGTGCCCAATTCAAAAGGCCAGGTCGATTTCGATCCAAAGCAGTACAAAGAACGCGCCGGTTTGCTCCTCCTCAATGGAGTCGTCTACACGAGCTGGGCGTCGCACTGCGATTTCGATCCTTACAACGGTTGGATCATCGGATACAACGCACGCACCTTGAAGCAAGCGAACGTGCTGAACATTACGCCCAACGGAAGCGAAGCGGCGATCTGGATGTCCGGCGCGGGCCTCGCCGCTGATTCATCGGGGAATATTTATTTTCTCGCGGGCAACGGCACGTTCGAAACCACTCTCAACGCCCAGGGCTTCCCGGAAAAGGGCGATTATGGCAACGCGTTCATGAAACTTTCCACCGCCGGCGGAAAACTTTCCGTGAGCGACTACTTCGTGATGCACAACACTATCGAAGAATCGCGAAAGGATTTGGATCTCGGCTCGGGCGGCGCGATGGTTTTGCCGGACCTGCAGGATCATTCAGGAAAAACACACCATCTGGCTGTCGGCGCGGGCAAGGATGACATTATTTACGTTGTGAATCGCGATTCGATGGGCAAATTCAATCCAGCAAACGACCGCGCCATTTACCAGGCAATTCCGCGCACGGGGAACGACAATTCTGAAGGACTCGGCGGCACCGGCGGCGTCTTCGCGGCGCCTGCCTATTTCAATCACACGCTTTATTATGGCGCGGTCGACGACTCTCTGCGCGCATTCAAGCTTACAAATGCGCGGGTTGTCAGCCCAGCTGCGTCGAAAACTGCGGTGAGTTTCGGCTATCCCGGAACCACTCCCAGCATTTCCGCGAACGGCATGAAAGATGCCATTGTGTGGGCTGTCGAGAATAATTCTCCCGCCGTGCTCCGCGCATACGAAGCAAGCGATCTAGCCAAAGAACTCTACGACAGCAATAGGGAACGCAATCGCGATGAAATCACCGGGAACAAATTCATCACTCCGATGATTGCCGCCGGGAAAGTTTTTGTGGGAACTCCAACGGGCGTCGCGGTTTTCGGTCTGCTGCCCAAGCCCGCCGCTCCTCAACAATCTCCGCGCCGCAAGTAATTCGCGTCACACACGGCGAAGCAGCGTGGCGCCTGAGCGCCACAGCTTCATCATTCTGGCCGTGCGCCGCGGCATCAGCTTGGCCCACAGCCGTATCATCCAGTCTCCGGGCATGGGGCGGTTAAACTCGCGCGACGCCTGAAAAAAACCGCGAAATTCGATCGCTTCCCAACCAGACGGGCGGAAAAATTCTTCGCCGCTCTCCGGAGCAAACTGGATAGGCGCGTTCGCGGCTCGCAATTCCTTGCCCCACTGTTTCTCCATCATTTGTTTTACTTTCGGCGAAGCAATGTCCGTGAGCCAGAAATGAAAATGCTGGAACTCGTGCAAATCGCGCGCCAGGCTGCTGACATTTTCCTCCGAGAGGTATGCGAGCAAACCCTCCGTGATCACTAAAACGCGGCTCGCGCTCGCATCCAATCGCGCGAAGAGCTCGCGGCGGCCAGTCTGGTCAGCCAAATCCAGCGGGATGCGGTCCAGTTGGCAATGCGGAGTCTCGGTCCCCAGCATTTCCGTCTTGTACGCGATTACCTCCGGCAGGTCCACTTCCACCCAGCGCAGCGCCGAAGGAAGAGCCAATCGATACGGCCGCGTGTCCAGGCCCGCGGCAAGATTCAGCACGAGGTCGACCTGCTCGCCCGCGATGGTGCGCAGCAGCATATCGTCCAGCAATGCGGTGCGGACGATCATCGCCCACGCTTGCCGCTTGCCTCCGCGCAGCGCGTTAACAATCTCCTCGCCGCGTGCGCCTGCAAGTTTGCGGGCGTAGGGATCGCGGAAAATCGCATCCGCGCGCTCCGTTTCCATCGCGCGGTAATAGGCCACCCAGCGCGCTGTGTCGGACACGTTGCGTATCGCCGGACCTTTGGACGTTTCAGTCACTGCATTGCCTCCAGGGCTCTGTCTCGACGTTAGGCCATTTTGCCAGCTTGCTCCCAGGAATGATACGGCCCCCCGCGCGGCTTCGCCTGGCCGAGCTGAGCGTCTTCGCGTAAATATTTCTTTTCGCGCTGCGCCTGGAATGATTTATGCTTTGCTGTTTTTCGCCCAAATCGAGAGGTGCAACTTGATTCAGATTCGCCGCATTGTCCTGATAGTTTTCGCCGTTGTTGCCACAGCCGCCCTCGCGCCCGTTCTGATGGCGCAGCAATATTCTCCAAATCTTTACCAGGACATGCGCTGGCGAATGATTGGCCCGTTTCGCGGCGGCCGCACCAAAGCCATTTCCGGCGTCGCGAGCCAGCCGAACGTTTTCTACATCGCGCAGGTGAATGGCGGCGTCTGGAAGAGCACCGATTACGGCGAGACGTGGAATCCGATTTTCGACGCCGAGCCCACGCAATCGGTCGGCGCAATCGAGGTCGCTCCTTCTGACCCGAACGTAATTTACGTTGGCAGCGGTGAAGGTTTGCAGCGCCCGGATCTTTCCGTCGGCAACGGCGTTTACAAATCGACGGACGCGGGAAAAACCTGGACGCACGTGGGTCTCGATGACGCCTTCCAAATCGCCGAGCTCGCCATTGATCCGCGCAATCCTGATCACGTGCTCGTCGCCGTCGTGGGCCATCCCTACGGCCCCAGCCAACAGCGCGGAATTTTTCGCACCGCCGACGGCGGGCAGAGCTGGCAGAAAGTTCTCTCAAGTGACAAAGACCAATACACCGGCGGCGGCAGCGTCGAAATCGACCCTTCCCATCCGAATGTCGCTTATGCGTCGCTCTGGGATTCCGTCTCGGGGCCTTGGGAAGACGCCAACGAATACAACGGCCCCAATAGCGGACTTTTCAAATCCACCGACGGCGGCGCCACGTGGAATGAGCTCAGCGGAGGCCTGCCCAAGGGAATCATTCAAGTGCATACCGCCATCGCGCCCAGCGATTCCCGCCGTATCTATGCTTCCATCGCGCACGGCCGTGGACTCGGCATCTATCGCTCCGATGATGCGGGCGCCACGTGGAAACTGGCCACCACCGACCGTCGTCCCACCGGCCGCATCGGCGGCGGCGACCTTTGCGTTTTACGGGTGGACCCGAAAAATCCTGACATCGTCTATTCCACGAGCACGGTCACGTTCAAATCCACTGACGGCGCGAAAACCTGGGAAGCGCTGAAGGGCGCGCCCGGCGGCGACGATTATCAAAATATGTGGATCAACCCGAATAATCCCGACACGATTCTCCTGACCAGCGACCAGGGCTCGATCGTCAGCGTCAACGGCGGAAAGACGTGGAGCTCCTGGTACACGCAGCCGACCGCGCAGTTTTATCACGTCATCACGGACAATCGTTTTCCTTACTGGGTCTATGGCGGCCAGCAGGAAAGCGGCTCAGTCGGCATCGCCAGCCGGGGCAACGACGGCGAGATCACGTTTCGTGACTGGCATCCCGTGGGTGTAATCGAATACGGCTACGTCGCACCGGACCCGCTGAATCCCAACATCGTTTACGGGGCCGGCCGCACGGAAGTCTCAAAATATGATTGGATCACGGGACAAAAACAAGATGTAACGCCCATCGCCGCCGCTTCGGATAAATATCGCGGCGACCGGACCGAGCCAATCATGTTTTCGCCCGTTAACCCGCACATTCTTTATTACGCGGCGAACGTGCTTTTCAAAACCACGAACGGCGGCCAATCCTGGCAAACCATCAGCCCTGATTTGACGCGCAAAGACCCCGGCATTCCGGACAGTCTCAGCAACATGGTGAAGAGCGCCCCGCCGCGTGGCGCAATTTATTCGCTTGGCCCTTCGCCGAAGGACGTGAATTTGCTTTGGGCCGGCACTGACGACGGCCTAATTTGGGTGACGCACAACGGCGGCGCGAATTGGAAGAACGTGACGCCGCCTGAGTTGACGGCGTGGAGCAAAGTCACGCAAATCGTCGCCTCGCACTTCGACTTGAACACCGCGTTCGCTTCGGTCAGCCGTTTTCGCATCAACGACATGAAGCCTTACATCTACCGCACCGACGACGGCGGTAAAAACTGGCAACTCATCTCTGACGGCCTGCCGGAAAACCAGCCGGTGAACACTGTGCGCGAAGATCCCGACCGCAAGAATCTCTTGTTCGCGGGCACGGAAACAGCCGTGTGGGTTTCCTTCGACGCCGGAGACCACTGGCAATCGCTGCAATTGAATTTGCCGCACACTTCGATGCGCGATTTGTGGATTCACGATGATGATCTGGTCGTCGGCACGCATGGACGCGGCTTCTGGGTTCTTGACGACATCACACCGCTCCGCCAGTTGTCCGACGCCCTTTCGAAGTCCGACGCGCACCTTTTCAAGCCTGCGCCAGCCTATCGCTATCGCCGCGACACCAACACTGATACACCGCTGCCCCCGGAAGTTCCCGCCGGGAAAAATCCGCCCAACGGCGCGATCATTGATTATTATCTCGGCAGCGGATTTTCGGGAGACGTCGCGCTCGAAATTTTCGATCATGCCGGAGGCCTCGTTCGGCGCTATGCGAGCACGGATCAACCTTCGTACACGCTCGAAGAGGAGTCCAAATCGCAAATCATTCCCACATATTGGATTCAAAAGCCTAAAATTTTGTCCACGAAACCAGGAATGCATCGCTGGGTTTGGGATTTGCATTACGCAACGCCGGAAATGTTGCGCTACGGTTATCCCATCGCCGCCGTCCCGCATCGCACGCCGCGTTATCCGCTCGGCCCGCGCGCATTGCCGGGCGAATACACGGTCAAGCTGACGGCGAACGGCCAAACCTACTCTGAAACCTTCACCGTGAAGGAAGACCCGCGCGTTCACGTCACTCCGGTTGCTCTTGCCGCGCAATTCGCGATGGAGGACCGCCTCGCCTCCGCGATGGACAGCAGCTATCACGCGCTTCTGCAAATCAGAAAATTCCGCGCAGACTTGAAGCGGCGCGGCGGCGACGAAGCTCTCGATAAGCAAGCTGCCGCTTTCGAAGGTGGCGCCGGAGGTCCCGGCGGATTCTTGGGGCGCGGAGGCGGCGGAGATAGTTTCGCGCGCGTCAATGGCGAATGCGCGCAACTTTACTCGCAAGTCGACGGCTCCGACGCTGCGCCTACGGTAGCGCAGGAAGCCGCTGGGCGCGCACTAGGCGCAAAATTAGAGTCCATGCTCGCAAAGTGGAAACAGTTGCAGGCAAAATCAGCCGAGAAGTAGAAGAAGCAAAAACGGCCGCATCCGGCGCGGCCAGAATTTAGGCTGGTTGAGGTAGTTTGCCGCCCGAGAGCATGGGCATAGTGCGAATGCGCATGCCCGTGGCATTGAAAATTGCGTTGCCGACGGCGGGCGCGAGTCCGACGATGGGCGTTTCGCCCGCGCCTGCCGACGGCAGATCTTTGCGGTCGACAAGCACCACCTCGATTTTCGGCTCATCCTTGAAGCGCCCCACGCGATATTGCGAGAATCGCGGATTCAAAATTCGTCCATTGTCGAACTCAATCGCTTCATACAAGGCGCCGCCAATTCCCATCGTGATCGCGCCGGAAATCGAATTCTCCAAGCCCTCGGGATTCACAATTGCGCCGCACTCGAAGGCCTGCACCACGCGCACAATTTTCACTTCGCCCGACGCGCGATCCACGGCCACTTCCGCGCATGTGGCGAGGTGGCCGCCCTTATCGATGCCGCCCGCGATGCCGAACCCGCGCCCCGCCGTCGCTTTGCGATTCTGCCAGCCGAATTTCTGCGCGGCCGCTTCGTAAACGGCGCGCAATCGGGGCTCCTTCAAATTTTTCATGCGGAATTCGAGCGGATCGGTTCCCGCGGCATGCGCGCAATCGTCCATGTGCGACTCGCGCGCGAAATGATTCGCGCAAGCAGCAAGCGACCGGTAAGATCCCTGCCGCAACGGCGAGTTCACGGGATGAAATTCGGTGAGCTGGTTCGGCACTTCGTACATCGTGGCAATCGCCGCCGCGCCCGAATTGTAATTGTGAAATTCCCACGCCGTCAGCATCCCGTCGGCGCTCACGCCGCTTCTGATTTCAATCACGCCCGCGGGACGGAAATACGCCCACGTAAATTCCTCTTCGCGCGTCCACATCAAATGCACGGGCTTCTGCGCGCCTTGCGCAAGACGCGCCGCCTCCACCGCGCATTCGCCGGTATGTTTTCCGCCGTACGCCGCGCCCGTGTCCGGCACCATCACGCGCACATTGTCATTCGAAAGATGGAACGCCTGCGCCAGCTCTTCGCGCACGGCGAACGGCCGCTGCGTTCCCGTCCACACGGTCACTTTGCCGTCCTTCCATTCCGCCAGCGCCGCGCGCGGCTCCAGCGGGCTGTGCGCGATATACGAAATGTGATACTCCGCCTCCAGCCGGTGCGTCGCCGCGGACAATCCGTCACTCATCGAGCCGGCCGTGTGCCGGTAGCGATTCTCTTCCGCCGGATTCTGCTCCGTGTTCTTCTTCAAAAATTCGAAAAGCTCTTTATTGGAGATTTGAGGCGTCGTTTTCCATTCCGCTTTGATTGCAGCCGCCGCGCGTTCCGCGGTCAGTTCATCGGGAGCGGCAACGCCGATGAAATCCCCGTCGCGAACCACCGTCACGCCCGGCATCGCCTTCGCCGCGCTCACATCCGCGGAAATCAGCGTCGCCCCAAACGCGCTGGGACGCACCACTTTGCCGTAGAGCATTCCCGGCCGCTTCAAATCCGGCGTGTACTTGTGCCGCCCGGTGACAAAATCGCGCGCGCCAATTTTGCGGACCGGCTGCCCCGCAATTTTCCATTCTGTCGCGGGAGTCACAGGATCCTCCGCCGGCATCATTTGCGCGAGAGACTGGCCCTGTGCAAGTTCGGCATAGGTGATCGACCGTCCGCCGGAACGCTCGTGAATTTTTCCGTTCTCCGCCACAAGCTGGCTCGCATCCACGTTCCAGTGCTTCGCGGCGAGGTCCGTCAACACATCGCGCGCCGCCCACGCTACTCGCCGAAGCTGCGTTCCCATCTGCGGAGTGGTGCGGCTCCCAAATGTCCCCGCATCAAACGGCGTCAGTTGCGTGTCGCCCATCACCATGGCAATCGAGTTCAGCTGGACGTGCAGTTCATCCGCCACTGTTTGCGCCAGCGAAGTCCGAATGTTCTGCCCGATTTCCACTTTGCCCGTGAAAACGGTGATGCTTCCATCCTGCGCGATGTGTAGCCATGCATTGATTTCGCGCGGCATGTTTTCGCGCATCCCCGTGCGGCGTCCCGACTCCTGCAGCGCCAGCGCTTCCTTCGCCACCAGCAAAATGGCGATGCCGCCGCCAATGGCTTTCATGAAGTCGCGGCGGTCCATGGAGAACAAATGCATCGGCGTGGCGCGAAATTCGTAACGTTCCGGATCGAGAACTATTTTTGTCTCCGGTGTCGCGCTCATGCCGCGCCTCCCTTCATGCGCTTCGATGCCAGCGCGATGGCTTGGCCAATCCGTTGATAGACGCCGCACCGGCAAATGTGCCCATTCATGTACTCGACAATTTCCGCTTCGCTCGGATGCGGATTGCTCTTGAGCAGCGCCACGCTGCCAAGAATCATCCCCGAAGTGCAATATGCGCATTGCATCGCGTCCACATCCATGAACGCCTGCTGCACGGGATGCAACTCGCCATTTTTCTCGAGTCCTTCAATCGTCGTGATTTGCCGCTGGCCCACTGCGCCCACGCGCGTCTGGCAGGAGTGCCGCGGATTGCCGTCAATCAGCACCGTGCACGCGGCGCATTGCCCTTCGCCGCATCCGTATTTCGTGCCGGTCAAATCAAGCTGGTCGCGCAACACGCTCAACAGCGTGGCTTGGGCGTCCACGTCTATCGCGTGCCGCGTCCCGTTCACATTTATTTCGGTGATTCTGGTCATCGCGGAATCCTTTGCGCGGGCAAACCCGCTCACGGGCTGGTGGGAGGTCCATTCTAGTTCCCGCCTCTTCACCGGGTCAATACACGCCTCGCGCTAGCGCTATGCGAAATTCAGTGAATACCTTCTCTCCAAATTCATAGTTGCTTAGAACCGAGTATCGCCCAGCGGTCGCCCTCCTTATGGAATACGAATTCAAAACGCAGAGTCTTCTTCTGGTACACGAAGTCGGCGTCAATAACGGCCCGCCAATACATAGGATTGCCCCGCCCCTCCACGTCAAAAGCTCGTCGAGTAACGCCGTTTAGATTTCCATACTGCTGTTCCAGATCCTGGTAGAGTTTGACAAACCGGTCATACGGCATGGCTCTGCGAAAGTCAGTTCCACAATATTGATACGCTTGGTCGAAATGTCGGTTCACGAGCGATGTACCGTATTCAGAGAACTCTCCCCGCACGACATTTGCTTCGTGGTGCGCCCTGACGAGCATGGGTACCAGTGACAACAACAGGGCGATGGCCCAAACGCCAACTACTGTCCATAGAACAATCTTGTAGCGTCGTTTCATCGCACATTCCTGTACGTCCAATAGGCAACAGGCGGGTGCCGCACTCTCCTGCCGTGAGGGACGAAGGATCGCTTTTAAGGGTGCGGTTTTCTTCCACGCAGAATCACCCCAAACACAATTCTGCCGCCCGTTTTAATTTTCCGCGCCGGCGGGGCGCACTCTGCCCAGCTCGATTTCATCGATTTTCGCGCGATGCAGCTCCTTATTCAGGGCGGGCAAGTCGGCGGACACAATCGCTTCCCATTTCGTGAGCGCCGCTTGCGCGATTTGATCGTCCTGCGCATACGCGGCGGACGCGTCCGCTGACGGCGCCGCGTCGTCGCTTTCCACCACGCGTTCCACCTGCCCCAAAGCGCCGGAAACATATCGCAGAGTTGTGCGGTCCGTCGGCTCCGGCGTGCCGCCCAATTCCCCGGCGGGAGGCTTGCCGAGAATCGCGCTGACTCGCTTGTTGAGTTCGTCCACCGTATCGGCAAGTTTCTTTTCTTTGCTCGACGTGATCTGGCCGGCAATTTCCTGCAATCGTTTTTGCAGAGCCGCCGCTTGCTGAGACGCTGCATTCACTTCCGCCGTCCGCGCGAGCACCTGCTGCACCAGCTCCAACTGCTTTTCCAGGTCCGCCTGTGACACTTTCACGCGCGGATCCATCTTCACCGTCAGCGGCTGCGAATAAGTCTGTCCGTCCGCCGTCAATTTCACAGTGTATTCTCCGGGAACCGCCCACGGGCCGCCGCCGAAGCCGAACATCGCTGCCAAAGCGGCATTGCCGCCGCGCCGTCCGCCGCCCGCGCCCGGATAATGCAAATCCCAAACGAACCGGTGCATGCCCGCCGCCGCCGAAGGAGGCTCTGCCGGATGCACCCACGCCGCGGGAATATTGAGGGCCTTCTCGTTAATCGGCGGTACGCGCTCCGCGCTGGAATAGCGACGCATGAGTTTCCCCTCGCTGTCGAAAATCTCGAGCGTCACCGGACCTGCGGCCGCAGTTTTCAGATAGTAGTCAATCATCGCGCCATCGGGAGGATTTTCTCCCGCGGGAATTTCCGCCGGCAGTGGCGTGCCTTCGTCAGAGCCAGGCCGCACGCGGTATGCCATTTCAGGCTTGAAAAGATACGCCTGAGAATTCGCGATTTGCTCCGACGCTTCGCGCAGCGGCGTCACATCATCCAAAATCCAGAACGAGCGCCCGTGCGTCGCCGCAACCAGGTCCGCGCCATGAATCACCAGGTCGCGAATCGGCACCGTCGGCAGATTCAGTTGCAACGGCTGCCATTGACCACCGTCATTGAACGAAACGAACACCCCCTTTTCCGTCCCTGCATAAAGCAATCCGCGCCGCGCGGGATCTTCGCGAATCACGTTGACATAACTGCCGTCAGGAATCCCGGCCGTAATCGGCTGCCACGTTTTCCCCGCGTCCTGCGTCCTGTAAATGTATGGCTTGATGTCGTCGAGGCGATGGCGGTCGACCGCTGCGTACGCTTCGTTCTGGTCGAAGTGCGAAGCCTCGACAAATGTCACTTTGCTCCACGGAGTCAGCTCCGCCGGCGTCACGTTCTGCCAATTTTTCCCGCCGTCAGTGGTCATTTGAACGTTGCCGTCGTCCGTGCCAATCCAAATTTCGTTCGCGGCCATCGGCGAAGGCGAAATGGTATAAATCAATCCGTGCTCGCCGTTACCGTCCTGGTCTTTGGCTGTCGTGGGATCCAGATTCGCGGGAACGCCCGGCGCGGCGCGCGTCAAATCAGGGCTGATAATTTGCCAGCTTCCGCCGCCATCGGTGGTCTTGAACAGAACTTGCGTGCCGAAATAAAGCGCGTGCGGATCGGACGGCGAGAAAACCAGCGGCTGCGTCCACGTGTGCCGGTAATCACCGGGATGCGCGAGCTCCGGCGTGACTTGCGCTTCCGCGCCCGTGAAAACATTTTCGCGCGACACGGTGCCGCCAAATAAAATTCCTGTGTGCAGCGGGTCCGGCGCGATGTAGCCGTTCTCGCCGCCCACTCCGAGCGGCAGCCAGTCGCGCGCGCTGATGCCGCGATGCCGGCTGTGGCTTGTCGTGCCCGCCGCGCCACTATCCTGTTGCGCGCCATAGACCCAGTACGGAAACCGATTGTCCACGGCCACGTGATAGAACTGCGCCGTGGGCTGGTTGTACCAGGAGCTCCACGTTTGCGCGTAGTCCACGCTGACCACGACGCCCTGATCGCTTCCGAGAATCATCCGCTTCGGATCATTCGGCTCGATCCACAGCGTATGATAATCGTCGCCGCCCGGCGCGCCCTTAATCGCCGTGAAACTTTGCCCGCCGTCCGTCGAGCGGTAGGTCGAAGTATTCATCACGTAAAGCACGTCGGAATTTTTGGGATCGACGGTCACGCCGCCGAAATACCATCCACGCCCCCAGATGCGCGACTCATTGTCCGCGAGCTTCCACGTCTGGCCCGCGTCGTCCGAGCGGTACAGCCCGCCATCTTTCGCGTCGACAATCGCATACACGCGATTCGAATTGCTCGGCGCCACTGCCACGCCGATTCGGCCCAGCCCTTCCGTCGGCAGCCCATTCGTAAGCTGCGTCCAGTTGTCGCCGCCGTCCGTCGATTTGTAAAGGCCGCTACCGGGCCCATTCGACGGCGGATAAACGTTCCATGGAGGCCGCCTTGTTTGCCACAACGCCGCGTAAATCATTTTTGTGTTTTGCGGATCGAACGCCAAATCGATCGCGCCTGTGTTTTCGTCCTTGAACAAAATCTTCTTCCACGTCACGCCGCCATCCGTTGAACGAAACACGCCGCGCTCCGCATTCGGCCCGTAGGAATGTCCCAGCGCGCCGACATAAACCAAATTGGGATCGCGCGGGTCGACAAGGATCGACGCGATCTGGCGCGTATCTTCGAGGCCAATGTGTTTCCAGGTCGCGCCGCCGTCCGTGGACTTGTACATCCCGTTGCCATAGGAAATATCCGAGCGCATATCCGGCTCGCCCGAGCCCACGTAAATCACATTCGGCTCCGACGGGGCCACGGCTATCGCGCCAATCGACGCGATATGCTCCGAATCGAATACCGGCTTCCACGTCAAGCCCGCATTCGTCGTCTTCCACACGCCGCCGCCGACCGCGCCAAAATAGAAAACGTCGGGCTGCCCGGGCGCGCCCGTCACCGCCACCGCACGGCCCGCGCGAAACGGCCCAATCAGCCGCCAGTGCATGCCGCTGTAGACGCTCTCGTTAATTTGCTGCGCGCCTTGCTGCGCCACGGCAAGCTGTGGCGCCATCGCGCCAAAAATCACCATGCCGATGAAAGCTACCGCAAAAAAATGAAAAAAACGCCGAAGATAGCTCACGTTGAAGTTCTCCTTGGGAAACACAATTGCGGAACGCGCGAGTATATACCCGCGCAACGATGTTCAGCTACAAGACGTGAAATACAAAATTGCGGTTTCGTGATTCAGCGATCCGGAAATATATGAGGTCAAGCGCGATGTCTTTACAGTGTTGTTATCCTAAAGCGCCGCAGGAGTCGCTGTGCTCCTCGCACGCAGCACTTTCTTGTGAGCCGCCGGCAATTCCGGCCGCTCATTTCCCACGGCGACCGTTAGCAATTGCTGAAAGTATTTGCGGGAAGCAGTTGCGTTTCCGGCCGCCTCTGCCGCGCTGCCGGCACCATAAAGCGCATTGAAGCGATTGGGGGCGATTTTCAGAACGGACTCATATTCCGTGAGCGATTGCCGAGGCTGCTTCTCCAGAGAGAGTAGCTGCGCCAGCATTTCTCGCGCGGGAGTGATGGCGCCCGGCGTAACGGCGTCTTTATTCATGCTCTCTTCCAATTCCGCCGCCGAACGAATCGTGGATAGCGCCTCAGCGCCTTTGCCGGACTTCTCCGCAATCCACGCCGCCACTTCCAGCCGCTGAACTTCAACCTGATTCGCCCAGTACGTATTGTTCAGCTTGCTGGTCGCATCGCGAAGCGAGGCCAGCGTCTTTTCGGCTTGCGATGCGCGAGCAAGATTCCCGGCCCTCGCGCTGCCAACGCCGATTGCCGTCCACGTGATCGCCTGCGCCCACGGAACGCCGTCTTCTCTCACTTTCAGCGCGCTCGCTTGATCCCAATCTCCCCGTTCTATCGCGTAGCGCGCCGGGATCGCCGCTATCGCGTAGTCACCTGTCAGCGTCAATCCAGCGACCCGTTGCAAGGCCTTCATCTGTTCGATCACGCCGTTTGCCAATTTCACGCGCCCAGTCTGGAGGTAAGCATATTCGAGATAATCCATGGCATGGAGCCGCTGGTCGCGAGCTTCTCCATTCACTGAAGTTGCTTCGGCATCGGCGGCCAATCGCGCCGATTTCAGATTTGAGCTGATCGACTCATCCCACAAACCCAAGCGCGTGAAGATATGCGAAGGCATGTGATTGGCATGCGCGGATGCGGGAGCAATTGTGGCGTACACACGAGCGGCGGCAAGACCCTGTTGCGCGAGAACCGGATTGTCGTAGCAATGAATGATGTAGTGGGCCACTCCGGGATGATGGGGATGCTTCGCGAAAATCGGCTCGAGGATTTCGCCGCATCTGCGCTGATTCGCAAAAGTCCTGTCCGTGGCGGGCGCGGCAATATCCAGGGTGAGTGCGTGGAAAATGGCCGCTTCGTCATCGGCGTGATACGCCGCCTGCACTGCGCCCATCTTTTGCTCGAAGGCGCGAGCGTGAGCGAACCCGTCTCTGCCGTCCTCGCGATAAATTTCGGCCAGCGCGTCGATGTAAGCAATTTCACGTGGTGTGGTCTTCGGATTCGCAGCCGCAATCTGTTGCGCTTGATGAATGGCATTTCGCCCCGCTACCATGTCGCCACTGCCCCACAGGCCGTGATAATGCGACATCGCAACGCCCCACTGGGCCATGGCACAGCCGGGATCTTCACTGGATATTTGGGCGAATGCCTGCCGCGCTTGCTCATACTGAAACGAATGCAGCAGCGCGACCGCTCCATTGAAACTGCCTTCCACCGCCGTGGAGCACGACGTGAAAAAGTGGATCGAGCCAATTTCCTGGTCTGTCAGCGCATGGTGATGCCCTTCCTCTTGCCCACCGGAAAATACGGCCAGAGTCAGCGCTAACAAAATGGCGGGAAGTCTCATAAGCCTCCTTCGGCAGGTGCGCGCGATTCTAGCAGTTTGCCGGCAAAGCCGTTAACAGTTCGTCGCTAACTTCCAGTATTGCGAGGCACATCCTTCGCGCAACTAAAAAAATGCGACGACCTCGAAAAATTGGAGTCATAATATTCGGAGCCATACGAAACCGCGAAATTGAGGGGAGGTGAAAAATGAACCTGGCGAAGCATCACTTGGGCTCAACCGGAATGCAAATCACCGCGGTCGGATTCGGCACGTGGGCCATCGGAGGCGGCGACTGGGCATTCTCCTGGGGCCCGCAGGACGACGCAGCTTCGCTCGCAACCATGCGCCATGCCATCGAGCTCGGCATCAACTGGATAGACACCGCCCCGGTCTACGGCCTCGGCCATTCCGAAGAGCTCGTGGGCAAACTGTTGCACGAGCTTTCGCCCGCGGAGCGTCCGTTCGTCTTCACCAAATGCGGACTCGTCTGGGACCCGAAGGCCCGCATGGGTGAGGCGAAACGCGTACTGCGGCCTGAATCCATCCGCCAGGAATGCGAAGAGTCGCTTCGCCGCCTGGGCGTCGAGCGCATCGACCTCTACCAATTCCATTGGCCGGATGAGAGCGGCGCTCGCGTCGAGGATTCCTGGGCCATGATGTCGCAACTCGTCGGCGAAGGAAAGGTGCGCGCAACCGGCGTTTCCAATTTCGACGTGAAACTGATGGAGCGTTGCGAGCCCATCCGCCACGTTGACTCGTTGCAGCCGCCATTCTCACTGATCAATCGCTCCGTCGCCGAAAACGAAATTCCCTGGTGTGCCAGCCGCCACACCGGTGTGATTTGCTATAGTCCCATGCAGTCGGGATTGCTCACGGATACGTTCACGGCCGAGCGCGTCGCAAAAATGGCGCAAGATGATTGGCGCCGCACCGCCACGGAGTTTCAGCAGCCGAACCTGAAAAATAATCTCGCGCTGCGGGATGCGCTGCGTCCTATCGCGCAACGTCATAGCGTCACTGTCTCAGCCGTAGCCGTGGCGTGGACACTGGCATGGGCAGGCGTCACAGGCGCTATCGTGGGCGCGCGCAAGCCGGAACAGGTTGATGCCTGGATCGCCGCCGCAAATCTCCAGCTCAGTGCGAAGGACCTGGACGAAATCGCCGCAGCGATTCAACACACCGGCGCGGGCACAGGTCCCACGCGGCCAGTCAGTGTCGCGCCGCAGGCTGAAAAAGAATCCTCACGTGGGGCGAAAGTCTAGTCAGACGCGGCCGCACGCCACGGACTTCGTGCGTCAGATCGACCCTTTGCCGAATGTCACGCGGATTCCCGTTGTCAACACCAGGTCGTTGCGCTTGATTCCCGGAATCGGATTGCTGACGTACCGGTCACCAAACGCCACCTGCCAGTTCAGCCAGCCCGCGATTTTCGTGGCCGCGGTTGTATTGAAGGTCATGCGGTATTCCCCGATGTCGCTCACATTGGGATACAAATCGAGTTGCTCCGCGAGCAGAGTTCGGTTCGAAGCCTTGTACGTCAAGCTCTCGCCGGCATTAATCTCCGCGGCTTTCCGCGTTACGCCCGTCGCGTAATTGGCCTGCGAGTAATCGCCGCCGCCATAAATATCGAAAACCGCGTTCTTGGTTTTTACAACGTGAAAGCCCAGGCCACCGCCCAGTGTATTGCGCAAATCGAGTTCCTCAAGCTCGTCGTACTGAAAGTCCGCCGTGCCGAACGCGAAAAATCGCGGCGTGAGATTGAAATCACCGCGAACTCCTCCGACGATTGAATGAGCGGTCGTCAGCGTCGGACCTGTAATGCTGCTCTTGGTCAAGATGGAGTTGAAATACACCGTAAACTGATTCGCTTTCGTCGTCCTAATCGCCTTTCCGTCGAACGTGAAGCTCAACGTGCTCGAATTACCGCGCGTGGTACTCAGCCCAGCGTCTACGAATCCGCTCCAAAAATCGATCAATCGCGGATGCTCCAGCCGGTACTCTTTCGCAGTATAGGCAG
>DASZCH010000014.1:0-18210 GCA_035943235.1 Candidatus Acidiferrales bacterium | reverse complement strand
GACTTGGACTTTCACCGCTGCCTTCGGACGCGGACCGGTTGAACCTGGAGAGGCTTGCGGCGTTTCTGGAGGACTGGGAGAAGAAGAGCGAAGACAAGTCGCTGGCAGCGTTCATCGAATATTTTGATTTTTTCCTGCAGGCGGGCGGAGAAATTGCGCAGACGGAGGAGCCTGCGGACGACGCGGTGCAGCTTCTGACGGTGCACGCGGCGAAAGGACTGGAATTCGATCACGTGTTCGTGCTGACGGTTTCCGACGGGGAATTTCCGGCGCGCCCGCAAGCGCCGGTGCTGGAGTTCCCTGCCGCGCTGATGAAAGAGGAGCAGCCGAAGGGCGAATTCCGTATTCAGGAGGAGCGGCGGCTGTTTTACGTGGCGATGACGCGGGCGCGAAAGTCGTTGACACTCGCGACGATCGTCAACAACCGGAAAAAATGGTCGCCGTTTTTGGAGGACATTCTCGAAGATCCGAAATTGAAAGCGGCGCACGCGGAACAGTTGACGCCGAAGGTGAACGTGCCGAAAGAGGACGAGACAGTCGGGTCGTTACCTGCCGATCCGCGGCTGCCGCAACTTTTTCCGGCGATTCCGGAAAATTCGCGCGCGTATTCAAGAATCGCGCTGTGGGCCAAGGCGTTTCATCCGCCGCTGGGTGAGCCGCTGCAACTGAGCGCTTCGGCGATTGAGACGTACAAAAGCTGCCCGATGAAATATTTGCTGCAGCAGGTGTGGGGAATTCGCGGTGGGCCGCAGGCGGCAATGACGTTTGGCAACGTGATGCACACGACGATTCGCGAATTCGTGCGCGAGATACGCAAGCAGCGGCGCGTGCCGTTCGAGGAAGTTGTGGGAATATTCGAGCGGGAATGGTCTGCGGCAGGATATCAGGACGATTATCAAGAGGAAGAATATCGCAAGGCGGGGCGCGAGCAATTGCAGGCGTTTTGCGAGAGCTATTCGCGCGCGCCAGCGGACGTGATGCATCAGGAGAAAGCGTTCGAGCTGCCTCTCGACCCGAATGTGGTGATCATCGGGCGAATGGACCAAATCAACCGGCTCGAAGGGCGGCAAGTGGAAGTCGTGGATTACAAAACGGGAAATCCGAAACGCGCGAAGCAGGCGGACCAGAGTTTGCAGCTCAGCCTGTACGCGCTGGCGGCGCAGGAAGTGCTAGAACTCGAGCCGGAGCGACTGGTGTTTTACAACCTGACGACGAATGAAGCGGTGGCGACGACGCGCGACGCGAAGGCCCTCAAGAAAGCCAAAGAAGCTGTCGCGGAAGTCGCGGACCTGATTCGCGCCGCGGAATTCCCGGCCAGGCCGGGATTCATCTGCCGCTACTGCGATTACCGGCCGATTTGCCCCGCGCACGAGCATTTGATTTCGATACAACCGGCCAACACGAATTGATATTTCAAAAAAAAAAGAGCAGCCGATTGGGCTGCCCTTTTCGTGTTTCGTTGTTGGTTGCGTTGCGTTTATCGGCGCCGGCGTCTTAATTTACCGGCGATTGCGCGCATGAACTGCAATGGGAGCTTCTCCCCGCGAGCAAGCCGCGCTTTTATTTCACCGGCGCGAATCTTGATCGCTTCTGTCCTGTATACGCGGGTTCGCTCGGTACATCAAGAGAAAAACAAAATCGCAATTGACAGTTGCGCTACACGAATTTCTGAGGATTAACGCGGAAAGGTTGCGTAGTAACCCTGGCGCGCTGTGACGGCGAGGCCGGGACGCTCGACACGCACTTCAAGCGGATGATAGTTGCCTTTGCCTACCGTGTTGGAGGGCTCGAACGCGAGAGTGTATTGATTGCGCGCCTCTTCGGTTAACGCCGAATACATACGCTCGAGGTCAATCTGCTTTGTGGCGGAGAAAACGTCGCCGCCGGTTGAATTCGCATACTGCGCCAGGCGGCCGGGCCCCTGAAGTTTGAGAACGTCCGCGCTGGAATTGACGGCAATGGCGTAGACGGAAACATTGGAGGCGAGCAACAGACGCAACGTGTTGTTGAAACTCCACTGATTATTGCGATCGTTGGTGCCATCGGAGACGAGAAAAATAATTTTGCGGCGTTCGCGCGCGCGTGTACGGAGCATTTCGGCCGCGTAGTGGATGGCGTCGTCGACATGCTTGGTGACGCCATTGGTGTTCGTGCCCATCAGGGGAATATCGGCGGCGCCGCCGAGAGTTTGGCCGTTGATGCGCGGCGGCGTGGTCATGACCATCGCCGGAGTGCCGGGAACGCGAGAGTCGAGCGAATCTTTTTGGTTCGTGCGAATCTGCTTGAGCTTGGCAAAAAGCGCGTCGTTGTTCGCGGAGAAATCCATCACCATTTTGGGGTACTCATCGAAACGCACGAGAGCCACTTCATCATTGGGTCCGAAGCCGGCGGCGATGCTGTCGAGACTTTTCTGGACTTTCTCGGATTCCTTAACGGGGAGATCGTCGTCGAGAAGCACTACGGCGGAAATCGGAAACGGTTCATTCCAGAAGAAGCGGATTTTTTGTTCAACACCATCCTGAAAAATGCGGAAATCGTCCTGCTGTAGATCCGCAACAAGGTTTCCGTTAGGGTCCTTCACCGTGACGGGGACGAGCACTTCCGTCGCGTGAATGACGATTTTCGATGGCTTTTGAGGCGATTTGGCGGACGGCTTTTGCGGCGGGGCTGTCGTTTGCGAGGCAGCACCGCTCTGCGCGAGCGCGCATGCCGGAAACAGCACAGCGGCGGCGAAAATCGCCACGAATTTTCTCATTTTCCCCCTGCCCCCGTTACACAGCTCGCGTGGCGAAGATATTACCTCGGGCTGTCAAGGAATCGCCGCGGCTTGACGCATCCGTTTGCGCGCGGAGCGCATCGAACTATCCGCAATGAAGAACACCGATAATTATACAATGGCTTTTCGCGCGCTGGGGTGGCGAACCTTGTCCAAATCAAGACTGCTGGCCGCGGCTGTGGTGTTTGTCACACTCGCTCTTGGCGCTCCGCAAATTTGGATGCATGGAACCACTCCGGGGTTCACCGCAAAAGCGGCGGAGCCGCGGCCGCAGATTCCGGTGCAAATCCCGGTGAAAAAGCCGGACTCTCAGCAGCTGAAGAAGCAGCAGCAACAACCGAATGAAGGCGTGACGCACGTGAACGTCAACCTGGTGAGACTGTACGTGACGGTGCGCGACCATCATGGAGCGATCATTCCGAATCTGGAGAAGAAAGACTTCCGCGTGTATGAGGACGGCAAGGAACAAACGATTTCGTTTTTCTCAAAGGACATGACGGACCCCATCACGCTGGCGATGATGATCGACACGAGCGGCAGCGAGGAAGACTTCCTGGGCGCCGAAAAAGAAACCGGGGCGCGGTTCTTGCGCGACATACTGCGAAAAAACGACTTGGCGATGCTGGTGTCGTTTGACACGCAGGTGAATTTGCTCGCCGACTTCACGGACAACACGGAAATCCTGCAGGCAGCGCTGCAAAAAGCGGAAATTAACGCGCCGGTGAGTCTGGGGCCGACGAATCTCAACCAACAGGGCACGGTGCTCTATGACGCGATTTATCAAGTCTGCGGTTCCAAGCTGCCGTCAGAGACAGGACGGAAGGCGCTGATTATTTTGACCGACGCGCAGGATGAAGGAAGCAATCACCGCGTGCAGGATGCGATCCTCGCCGCGCAACAAGCCAACGCCGTCATCCATGTTTTACTGGTGGCCGATCCGCGATACGGCTTCAGCATTGGCTATGTGGGCGGCAGTGTTGCGCAGGAGATGGCGACGCAGACGGGCGGGCGCGTGATTGCGGTGCGAAATAACAATGATCTGGATAAGGCGTTCGACCAGATTTCTCAGGAACTGCGCAGCCAGTACGTGATCGCATACTATCCCACGGACACGACCGCGAATGGAGCGTTCCGCAAGGTGAAAGTGGAAACGACGACCACGGACCTTCGCGTCCTAACGCGCCGAGGCTATTACGCGCCAGGACGCAGCGCGAGATAGTTCCTCTACGGTAACGAAGAAGCTCCCACCCACCCAACTGAATTTTCGATCCCTCAGCAAATCTCGAATGAATTCACGCAATCAGCAATACGGTCACAGAGCCGGAAGAGGCGGAGCGGCCTAGCGGTGCGAGGGGCTGCCCGGTGTGGGCTCAGCCGGAGTGGTGACTGGCGCGGTGGCATAGTAGCCCTTGCGCGAACGGACGATCAGGCCTTTGCGGTCGACGCGGAGGTCGACCCTGTGAAACTCGCCGTTGGCATCGGGATTGGGGAGCGCATAGCCGAGGAGATACTGGCTGCGCAGCTCGCTGCCGATGTCAAGGAACGACTGAGCCAGATCGTCCACGCGATACGGAAAGAAAACGCGGCCGCCGGTTTCGTCGGAGTACTCCTGGAGAACCTTCTCGCCTTCCGACAGGTGGAGTTTTTGCGGCGTGGCGGTGTCGGTGGTGACCCAATCGTTATTTGTGCTGATGGCGTAAACGGAAACGCCGGAGCGGTCAGCCATCTGAATGGCGTCGCTCAACGCGTGATCGCTGAGATTGTCGTCACCATCGCTGATGACGACGAGAACGCGGCGGATATCCGGATTCGGTCCGGTCGCCGGAGGCGCGGTCATAAGTTTCTGGCTGGCCGCGTAAATTGCGTCGTTTAGCGCTGTGCCTCCGCCGGAATTCTGCTTTTGAATCACGGAACTCAATTGGCCGACGTCGTCGGTATAGTCCTGGATAACTTCGGGCTCGTTGTCGAAGGTCATCAAGAAAGCCAAATCCTGGTGGCGACGAACTACGTTGTAAAGAAAATCGACCGCGGCGTCCTTTTCGAAATGCAGGCGCTCGCGAATGCTGTTCGAAGTGTCGAGAAGCATGCCGATGCGCAGAGGCAAATCGGCTTGGCGGCTGAACTGGGTGATGTGCTGCTCCTTGCCATCCTCGAAAATTTTGAAGTCCCCCTGCCCCAAATCGGTGACGAATTTGTTGCGGCGGTCCATCACCGCGGCGACCAGATGAACCAGGCGGACGTTAACGTGAAGGGTGGGCGCCTGCTGGGGAATCGTTTTTTGTTGAGCGCCCGGAGGAGGCGGCAGAACTGGTTTCTGTTGCGCGAAAACGGCGCCCGGCACGCCGAGAAGAAGCAGCGAGATCGCCGCGATGATCGTCCTGGCCGTTTTCTTTGTCATGTTAAGCACCGTGGATTACAGGATTATAGGTACGGCGTAAGCACAGCGTCAATGGATTCGACGCCGGCGCCCGAGGCGCTAGCAAGCCGGCGAAGATAGTTTGCCAAGTCCACAGGCATAGCCGCGCGCACGTCAATCACGTTCCCTGTGGTTGGATGCAGAAAACGGAGGTGCGCGGCATGAAGAAAATTTCGACCAAGCGGCGGAAGGAGCGCTGTGCCAGCCTTCGGCTGCGCGGGCGCTCCGTAGAGAGTATCTCCAACGACCGGATGACCGAGCGCAGAGAAGTGGACGCGGATTTGATGCGTGCGTCCTGTGTGCAGATCAGCTTCCAGGAATGTGTAACCCGGGAGACGCATGCGAACGCGCCAATCCGTTCGCGCGGGACGGCCTTCGCGCCGCCGCGTGGTCATGCGGACGCGGCGATGCAGATCGCGCGAGACGGGCAGTTCGATGCGGCCTGTGTCGTTTTTGAGTCTGCCATGCAATAGCGCGATATACGTCTTGCCGATCTGGCGGTCGCGGAATTGATCGGAGAGAGCGCGATGAACTTTATCGTTACGCGCGACAAGGAGCGCGCCGGAGGTTTCACGGTCGAGGCGATGCACGATTCCCGGGCGGAGTTCCCCGCCGATGGAGGAGAGCTCGCCGCGCGCGCCGAATTCGTGGAGCAAGGCGTTGACCATCGTGCCGGACTTCACTCCCGCGCCCGGGTGCACCACCATGCCCGCGGGCTTGTTGACGACAATCAAATCTTCATCAGAGTAGAGAATATCGAGGGCGATGGCTTCAGGGTGCGCGTGCATGGGTGGCGGCGGGGGAATTTCGATGGCCACTGCGTCACCGGCTTCGACGCGATGGGAGCGCTTCGCAGGAGCGCCGTTCAAGCGGGCGTGGCCGTGGTCGAGCAGCGACTGAATGCGCGTGCGGCTTAAATCGTGGAGATGCTCCGTCAAAAAACGATCGAGGCGCTGGCCTGCGTCCTCGGTAGAGACGATGAGTTTGGCGGCGCGAGGGAGATCGCGCGAGACATCGACTTTGCCATGAACTTTACCGTGGGCTTTGCCATGGACTTCGTTATTGGCTTCGTCGAGGGTGGAATGCTTTGAGGTCATGTCGGTCAGAAGCGGTTCCTAGCAGATTATTGCCGCGCTGTTGCGGGCTCAGTGTGATGGTGCAGTGTCGCAGCATGTTTCATTCCACGGCGCCAAATCCAGACGCCAATCAAGATCAAAGCGAGGCTGACGACCTGCATCAGCGAAAACCTGCCGCGAAGGAACAGGGTGCGATCGGGATCAGCGCGCACAAATTCGATCAGGCCGCGCTCGAGGCCGTAGAGAATCATATAGGTTGCAAAAATCTCTCCCGCGAAGCGCTGCTTCTTCGCCACACAAACGAGGATGAGGAAATTGATGAACTCCGCGGCGGATTCGTAGAGTTGCGTGGGATGGAGCGGCACGTTCAACGGCGTGCCGACAAGCTCCGCCGCGCGCGGATTCGTGAAAACGACGCCCCAGGGCAGCCACGTGGGCTTGCCGTAACAACAGCCAGCGGCGAAGCAGCCGAGCCTGCCGATGGCATGGCCGAGAGGCAGACCCGCAAAATAGCAATCGGCGAGCGGGAGAAAGGGGATGCGCTCGTAATGCGTGTACACAAGTGCGAACAGAATAGCGCCGATAAGTCCGCCATAAAATGTTCCGCCGGATTGCAAAGTGGCAAGGGTGAAAATGTCGCCGGGATGTTGCGAATAATATTTACCGTTGACGAGCAGGAGCCAAATTTTCGCCGCGACCAGCGCGACCAGAACCATGTAGATGCCGAGGTTCCAGACACGCTCCGGATCGATGCCTGCCTGCGGCGCGTAACGACGCGCGTACCACAGCCCGAGCAGGACGCCGGTGGCGACCAGAACGCCGTACGTGTAGACAGGGATACCTCCCCAAGGCGTGGGGATGGTCCCTAACAGCGGATGCATTGGCTAGGCAGCTCCTTGGTGATTGCTAGAATGACTCCAATCGCGAAAGACTTCCAGCAAAACAAGAGCCGCGCCAATGACGATGGCGGAATCGGCGACGTTGAACGTAGGCCAGTGGTGGGATTGAATGTGGAGATCGATGAAGTCGGTGACGCCGCGTTGCGTGAGGCGGTCGAGCACGTTGCCGAGCGCTCCGCCCAAGATCATGGCCACGCCGAGCCGGCCCATGCGGCCGCCAGCGCGTTCCGCAGCGAGAAGCCAGAACAAAAAAATAATCACGGCAATCGAGAATGCAAGGAGCATAAAACGAACCAGCGGCGAGTGGGAATCTGCAAAAAGGCTGAAGGCCACACCCGGATTGTGAGTGTGGACAAGGTTAAGGATGCCAGGAATGACTACATGCAGATAATCGGCGGTGGTGTATTTTTCGATGGCGTGTTTAGTGGCCTGATCCGCGGCGAGTACGGCGGCGATGATGAGAATCAGCCAACGCCACGCGATGCTGCGCGGGACGGCCATTCGCTACTTGGCACTCTCAACGGATGCGTCACGGCTGCTTTCGATTTCAGCGATGGCGGCGGTGCAGCGCTCGCAGATGGAGGGATACTCAAGGTTCTCGCCGACGTGGATGGAATAATTCCAGCAACGCTCGCATTTTTTGCCGTCAGCGTGAGTGACTTCAATCTGGTCAACTGGACCAGTTGAGGCCGAGGCGATGCCGCCCGCGGGTTCAACGGCAACTTGTGACACGATGAACAATTGCGGCAACGCGGCCGCGTAACTTTGCAGGAGTTCGAGGGTCTTCCCGCTGGCGCGCATTTGGAGTTTGGCTTCCAGGCCGCTGTTGATCACTTTTGCGTTGCGGGCTTCCTCGAGCTTCTTCAGCGCCTGCTCGCGGATGGCAAGCAAGGATTCCCAATTTTCGATTTTGCGACGGTCAAGGCCCACTGCGAAATCTTCAGCGTTCGGGAAACGCGCCATGTGGACGCTGCCGGGTTCCCCGGCGGCGCGCGGGAGATGCTTCCAGACTTCTTCTGAAGTGAAAACAAGGATGGGCGAGGCAAGACGAATGAGTGCGCTGGCGATGCGAAAGATCGCGGTTTGCGCGGAGCGGCGGGCGCTATTGCGCGGCGCGAATGTGTATAAGGAATCCTTGAGAACATCGAAATAGAACGCGCTTAAATCAACGACGAAGAAATCGTACAGCGCGTGGAAGACGCGATGGAATTCGAATTCGTCATACCAGGCGCGGCATTTCGCGACGAGCTCGCCGGTGCGATGAAGCATCCAGGCGTCCATCTCCGAAAGCTCGCTATCCGCGACGGCATCGCGAGCGGGATCGAAATTCGCTAGATTTCCGAGCGCGAAGCGGAACGTGTTGCGAATCTTGCGGTAGGATTCGGCGAGCTGCGTCATCATGGCGTCGGAAAAGCGCATGTCGGCGTGATAGTCCTGCGAAGTGGTCCACAGGCGAAGAAGATCCGCGCCCCATTTTTCGCAGATTTCTCTGGGCAGTACGCCGTTGCCGGCGGATTTGGACATGGGGCGGCCTTCGGCGTCGAGCGTCCAACCGTGGGTGATGACTTGTTTGTAGGGCGCGCGGCCGCGCGTGCCGATGCCGACGAGCAGCGAACTCTGAAACCAGCCGCGATATTGATCGGGACCTTCGAGGTAGACGTCAGCGGGCCACATATCGCCCTTGAGCACAGCGAGACTGGTCGAACCGGACTCGAACCACACGTCGAGAATGTCTTTCTCCTTGCGGAAGCGCGCGGAGCCGCATTTGCATTTCGTTCCGGGCGGCAGCAATTCTTCGGCGGAATGCGTGAACCAGGCGTCCGCGCCTTCTTTCTCGAACCAGCGAACCACATTGCGGAGCGCGTGAAAATCTTTCAGTTGTTCGTTGCATCCCTCACAATAAAAAACGACGAGCGGCACTCCCCAGAAGCGTTGGCGAGAGATGCACCAATCGGGGCGTTCAGCGACCATGCCGGAGAGGCGCTGCTCCCCCCACTCGGGAGTCCATTTCACTTTGCGAATTTCGTCGAGCGCGCGCTGGCGCAATGCGTCGTGTTCAAGGTCGATGAACCACTGTTCGGTGGCGCGAAAAATCACAGGATTGTGGCAGCGCCAGCAGTGGGGATAACTGTGCTGCAATTTTCCCTGGCCGCTCAGCGCGCCGTGCGATTCGAGCAGTTTGATGATGAGCGGATTAGCTTCGAAGACGGATTTACCTTTGTATTCCGGCAAGCCTTCGACGAAACGGCCGTCGTCATCGAGCGGAGCGTATGTGTCGATGCCATATTTCTGGCCGGTGCGAAAATCGTCAGCGCCATGGCCCGGCGCGGTGTGAACGATTCCGGTACCCTGATCGAGCGTGACGTAATCGGCATGCACAGCGGGTTCGAGGCGGTCGAGAAACGGATGATGAAATTTCAGGTGTGCGGCTTCGAGTTCAGCGCCTTTGTATGTGGCGAGGACTTTTGATTCTTTGTAGCCGCATGCGTCTGCAACGGATTTCCGAAGCTGTTCCGCGACCAGGTAAACGGCGCCATCGTCTGTCTCGACCGCGGCGTAGGCAAAGTCCGGATGGAAAGCGAGCGCCATGCTGGCGGGAATCGTCCACGGGGTCGTGGTCCAGATCACGCCATAGACATTTCTGCCCTTGAGCGCGACCGGGATTTTGTCAGCATCCGGGCCATCCTGAACGAGCTTGTAGCGCACGTAGATCGACGGGCTAGTGTGATTCTCGTATTCAACTTCCGCTTCGGCGAGCGCAGTGCGGTCGTGAATGCACCAGTAAACCGGTTTTAGACCTTTGTATACGTAGCCTTTCTCGAAGAACGTAAGGAACGCGTCGGCAATGACCGCCTCGTGGTCGTGATCCATCGTCAGATAAGGCTTGTCCCATTGGCCGAAAATACCGAGGCGCTTGAAGTCGCGGCGGTTCGAATCGATATATTTTGTGGCGAATTGGCGGCACATGCGGCGAAAGTCCGCCGCGGAAACGCTGTCTTTCTTGCCGCCGAGATCTTTTTCCACTTTTGTTTCGATGGGCAAACCGTGGCAGTCCCAGCCCGGAATATAGGGGACGCGAAAACCGGCCATGGTTTTCGATTTGACGACCATGTCCTTACAGATTTTGTTGAGTCCGGTGCCGAGGTGAATGTCTCCCGTGGGATAGGGCGGGCCGTCGTGGAAGACGAAGAGCGGCGATTCGGCGCGCGATTCAAGGATGCGGTGATACTCGTTTTCCGCCTCCCACTGAGCGAGCTGCTGCGGCTCACGCTGAGGCAACTGAGCCTTCATCGGGAAATCGGTGCGAGGCAGATTGATGGTGCTTTTCAGGTCGAGAGGCTTCGCCATTGGGCCTTTTCTTGGGCTTTTTATGGTGTTGACGGTGCGGAACGCCGCGCTCCGCAATGAACTTCGTATGTTACAATGAAAAGGCATGGGTGTCAGCCTGCGGGAGGGCTCATACATCCTTTTTTGCCTTGCCGAATCTAAATAAGACGACGAGAGATTTTGGGTGTCAGGGTGTAGGCCGAGCTATGGACCAGGAGCAAGGAAGCGCACAACCGCAAAACAGGCGGCCTGAGGGCGGTCCGGGCCTGAATTTCGAACTGACGCGGCGTTCCGTGAGCCACGAGTCCTGGTTCGCGGTCTTTTTGTCAAACATCAAAGATTTTCTGACCGAACGTCCCGTTAAAGTGCCGCGTGGAGCGGCGCCGAGCGCTTTCCAACCCGCGCGATTCGGCTCTTCGATGTCGGACAACTTCAAGGAACTTCTGCGGCGCTTGCCTGCGTCCGCTCGACAACCTTCTGATTCCGAATTGCTGGTCAGCTCCAAAGGATGGTTCGCCTCTTTCTGGGAAAATGTGCGCGACACGGTTGCGCCGCGAAAATTGCCTCCTTTGAAGGTGACGAGCAAGCCGATTGCCGTGCCGGAAATCTGGACACCGAACAAGCAGTTCACCAAAGTGCAGGCGCTGTCGTTGGCGTTTCACGTGCTGGTGATCGTGCTGATTATTTTGCCGTTGCTGCCGGAATTCATGTCTCCGCCAATACAGGCGAACACCACAGTGATACCGCTGAACGTTTCTCCGTTCCTGGCCAAGCTGAAAATGGGCAACAAGAAGGCAGGCGGAGGCGGTGGAAGAACGGGCACGGCTCCCGCGACGCGCGGACGTTTGCCGAAATTTTCGATGGATCAGATTACTCCACCGGAAGTGAAGCCGCCTGAACACGCGAAGTTACAGGTAGAGCCGACAGTGATCGCGCCGCCGAATATTCGGATGCCAACCCCAAATCTGCCGAACAATGGAGACCCGCTTTCGAGTTTGGTGAATGATTCGATGGGCAACGGCGGCGGCACGGGAATTGGCAACGGCAATGGCGCCGGCCTTGGCGCGGGCAGCCAATATGGAATAGGCGGCGGCACTCCGAACGCAGGTGAAAACGGGTACGGAACGCCAATTTGCCTTTACTGCCCCAATCCAAAATATTCCGACGCGGGATTTAAGCTGAAGATTCAAGGCGTGGTAGTTCTGGATGTAGTCATCGGAACTGACGGCCGCGCACACAACATTCATGTCTCGAAGGGCCTGGGCTATGGGCTTGACGAGGAAGCAATCACGGCTGTGCGAGACATTTACCGCTTCAAACCGTCAGCCGGACCCGACGGGCGGCCTGCAGCAGTGCACATGCTGTTCGAAATAGAATTCCGCCTGTATTGATTTTTATTCGCAGTTCCCTTCCCGGTTGCCATTCGATGTAGTTATAACTGCGTACAGGCGCGCAAGGCTGGCCGCTCGCGGCACGCGCATTCTGCTAGGATGTGCAGCATGAGATTTGCGTACCGGCCAATTTTGCTGCTTGGAATGTGCCTTTTGTTCGCGAGTTTGCCGGCGGCGGCACAAACTGGATCGATCTCTTTTGTGGTGCGCATCACACCCTCCGCGGGCGTGGCCGAGCCAGTGAGGGGATTACCGTTCTACCTGTTGCGCAAGAGTTTCGCGGATATCCAGCGCGAAGCAGAAGCCACTGTTCCGAAGCTCGATTTCGACGGCTTCGTCGACCATTTAACCGTTTCCGACGAACTGAAAGCGTGGATGAAAAAAAATCATAGCGTCAAGATTACGGGAGAGGACTTCCGGAAGAGCTTGACCGCGGACGATATCATCAACATCCCCGAATTCTGGAAGGCCTATTTCGATGAGAACACCTCCGGGCCAAATATCGGATTCCCTCCGCGCAAATATAAAGAGAGCGACCGGACAAAGAATCCAGAAAAATACGAGCGTGAGATTGCGGATTACCACGTGAGGATCAGGAAATATCTGGGCGTGAATCCGGACAGCAAGGACGTGATGGACGCGGGGCTCGAATCCATCGATTCGGGTCCGCGATGGGCCGACATCGAGGCGTCGCACGCCAAGGACGTGAAGACGCTGGCGCTCGATTTGGCGCAATCCCGCTATACGGTCGGCCAAGTGCAAACAGATGTGGATGGGCGCGGCGAATTCAGCGGCATCGCTCCCGGAACGTATTGGATTACGTGCCTGAACATTCGAGCGCAAGTGGGCGACACGCGGGAAAAGTGGGACGTTGCCGTTTCAGTGCAGGCGGGCGCCACAACGCGGATAACGCTCTCAAATTTTAACGCCGTGCGGGCCGCCGGATCCGCGCGATAATCCGGATCCTTCTTTTCATTTCCTGGGTTCACACGTAAACTTCGGCCGTGGCTTCCGTTCAATTGTGGATCGGCTTCGTTATCGGATTATTGTTGCTGATCGTCGTCGATCTGATCGCTTTTGGCCGCAGACCGCGTTCGATCTCGCTCCGACGGGCCGCAGCGTGGAGCGCGCTGTGGATTGTCCTCTCGCTGGCCTTTGACCTGTGGATATGGCGCCACGCGGGAGCGAAACCGGCGATCGAGTTCCTTTCCGGATACCTGGTTGAAAAATCGCTGAGCGTCGACAATCTTTTCGTTTTTATTTTGATCTTTCAATATTTCTCGATTGAACCAGCGCGGCAGCATCGCGCGCTCGTGTGGGGAATTTTCGGCGCGCTGACGCTGCGCGGGTTGCTGATTGCAGCCGGAACCGTGTTCATCAATAAATTTTCGTGGTCGCTCTATATCCTGGGAGCGTTTCTTGTTTATGTGGCGCTGCATTTGTTGTTCAGAAAATCGAAGACGGTTCACATGGAAGCGAATCCCGCGCTGCGCTGGCTGGGGAAAGTCGTTCCCACCGCAACCAAGGACGCGAGTGCGAATTTTTTCATCCAGAGCGAGGGACACTGGCTGGTGACGCCGATGCTGCTGGCGGTGGTGGCAATTGAAGGCGCCGATGTGCTCTTCGCGCTGGATTCGATTCCGGCGGTATTTGGAATCACGCGCGATCCGTTTATCGTATTTTCGTCGAACGCGTGCGCGATTCTAGGTCTGCGCGCCTTGTATTTTGTTGTCGCGAAATGGATCACGCAACTGAAATATCTCGACACGGGTGTTTCGTTGGTCTTACTTTTTATTGGCTCGCAAATGCTGGCGGCTCATTGGGTGGAGGTGCCTTCAGGGATATCGCTCGGCGTGATTGCGTTTTTGCTGGTCGCGGCGACGATTGCGTCGCTGGTGGATAAGCGCGGACCCAGCAAGCCTGACGCAGAAAGCGCGAATTCACGGAGGACGGCATGAATTTTCGCGCCGCTCCGGTTCCGGATTTAGTACGCTGCTTGACCTTGCCGGAAGAAGACACGCGCACTAGCGCCGCGAGAGAGCTTTATCGCCGCGGACATGAATTGGCGGAAGAAGCGATTTCGAAGTGGCGGCAGGATTCAGAAATTGGCGCGCTGATCTCCGCACACGCCACGGTGGGCGTCGCAGTCACACCGAATCATTTCGACGACATTCGGGCGGCATTGGGAAATCCGCGGCTTGCGGATGTTCCTCCCGACCAGGACGCTCGAGAATTTGAGTGGAATCCCGGCCACGGCATACATCTGGATATTTTGACGACGCGCGAACCGGCAGGTACGGGCGCAATGGCACGTTTTCTGGCGAAATCCGGAGAAGGGATCCAGCAGGTCGAGTTTGTAACGCCTGATGTTGAGCGGGCCACGGAGATGATTCGTTCGCGAATGGGCGTTGCCGCCATTTATCCTGCCGCGCGCGCCGGAGCGGACGAAACGCGCGTCAATTTCTTTTTGACGAGCACAGGCGAAGGCAAGAAGGTCCTGATTGAATTGGTTGAGCTCCGTAAGCAGCTCTGAAGACCGCGCGCGAATTCATCCCGTCCATGTACAACCAATCGTCAGGCTGTTGCGTATATGTAATCGAGAGGTGGGCGATGCCCTACGTAGATGAAGTCGAACAGGCAGAGGCGAATCCCGAGTTAAGCGATATTTACCGGACGATTGAGAAGAATTTTGGTTTCGTGCCGCATTTCTTCAAGGCGCTGGGCCCAGTACCAGAAGTAATCAAAGCGCAGTTACAGTTCAATGCGGCGATTATGGGCGAAGGCGCGCTGTCCGCCCTGGTCAAGGAACAAATCGGAGTGGTGGTCAGCGGCATCAACTCGTCATCGTATTGCATCGCGATTCATATGGAACTGCTGCGGCAGTTCGGAATTGATACGCCGACATCGAAAAAACTGGTGACCGATTACATGAACGCGCCCGTGGACGACAAAACGAAGGCGCTGTTTCGATTCGCGGACAAACTGACGCGAAAGCCGCTGGACGTCGACCAGCCGGATGCGGACGAAGTGCTGCGTGCGGGATGGAGCCAGGCCGCGCTGCGTGAGACGGTTTTGACCGTGGCTTTCTTCAACTACATCAATCGCGTGTCGTTCGGGTTGGGACTGGTTACTGATTTTTGACGCGGTGAGCCTCCCGCAAAAACGGGCGTTTGTCCTTTCTTAATCCTTGTCGCCGCTCTGCTCGATCAATTTCGATACGAGCGCGGTCCATCCTGTCTGGTGGCTTGCACCCAGCCCGGCGCCGTTGTCACCGTGGAAATACTCGTAAAACAAAATCAAATCGCGCCAGTGAGGATCTTCCTGGAAGATTTTCGTGGCTCCGTAAACGGGCCTGCGGCCGTCGGGACCGCGCATAAAGATTCGCACGAGCCTCTGGGAAATTTCCGCGGCGATGTCCCAAAGGGTCGATTGTGTGCCCGAGCCGTAAGGGCATTCAACCTTGAGCTGATCGCCGTAATAATAGTGGTAACGCTGCAACGCTTCAATCAGCAGAAAATTCAATGGGAACCAAACTGGTCCGCGCCAATTCGAGTTTCCGCCGAAAAGCGCCGTGGTCGATTCAGCGGGTTCGTAGTCGACGCGATGCTCTTCACCGTCAAGGGTCAGGACGAACGGATTTTTCTGGTGATACTTGGAGAGCGAGCGAATGCCGTAAGGCGAAAGGAATTCGTTTTCGTCGAGCATGAAGCGCAGGACGCGGAGCACTTTCTCCTTGCTGGTTATGGAGAAAAGCAGACGCGCGCCTTTGTCCGTGCGCTGCGACATGTCGATATGCTCGGGGACATCCGGGTGGTGGAGCATGAACCATTTCATGCGCCGCTGAAAATCGGGCAAGCGCGCCACGTCTTCAGGCTCGAACGTCTCGACCGCGAACAGCGGGATTAATCCCACCATGGAGCGTACTTTTATCGGAATCTGCGCCCCATTGGAGAGATGGCAAACGTCGTAATAAAAACCGTCTGCCTCGTTCCACAGTCCCACGTTTCTCGTGCCGATTTTGTTCATCGCTTCGGCTATATAAACGAAATGCTCGAAAAACTTACTAGCGAGATCTTCGTACGCCGGGTCTTCGTGCGCCAACTCCATTGCCATCGACATCATGTTTAGGCAAAACATGGCCATCCAGCTTGTGCCGTCCGATTGATCAACGTAGCCGCCACCGGGCAGAGGCATCGAGCGGTCAAAGACGCCTATATTGTCGAGACCAAGAAAGCCGCCTTCGAAGACGTTCATGCCGAGCGGGTCTTTGCGATTCACCCACCAGGTAAAATTGAGGAGGAGTTTTTGGAATACGCGTTCAAGAAATACGCGGTCGGTTTTTCCGCGCACGCGTCCTTCGATTTTATAAACGCGCCAAGCCGCCCAGGCATGCACGGGAGGATTCGCGTTGGAAAAATTCCATTCATAGGCTGGAATCTGGCCGTTGGGGTGCATATACCATTCGCGGAGCAGAAGAATGAGCTGTTCTTTGGCGAAGTCCGAATCAATCGGGGCCATGGCGACACAGTGGAAAGCCAAATCCCATGACGCGTACCAGGGATATTCCCATTTGTCGGGCATGGAAATGACGTCGGCGTTATAGAGGTGGACCCACTGATGATTTCGGCCCGTTAAGCGTTCGGGGGGCGGCGGAGGTTGCGTTGGATCGCCCAGAAGCCAGCGCTGCACCTCATAATGATACGATTGCTTGCCCCAAAGCAGTCCGGCGAATGCTTGCCGCTGCGCCATGCGGGCGTCGTCAGTCATCGGCTGTTCCGCACGTCCTGCGTAAAATTCGTCCGCCTCTTTGATGCGTTCGTCGAATGTGGCTTCAAACTCCGGACCGAAAAAATCGACGCCCGCGGATTTACCTTTGCTGGACTGCGGAGATGGCAGTTGATCCGTCAGGCGTAAGCGAATGGAAATTCCGGCGCCCGGCCGCAGTTGCGCGGGATAGTGCGCCGCACATTTTGTTCCTGTTTGCGCAGGATTTACAGCGTCTTTCTTGCCGTGAACGATGTAATTATGTATGCCATCTTTTACGTATGGAGTCCGATTCCGGGAGTTGTACAAAAGCTCCGCGTTCGTCTCGTTTTCTGTGAACAGAAGCTCAGACGCGCCTTCGGCAATCAGCCAGCGGGTGCCGTAATCGGACTGCTGTAATTCAATGATGGCAACGCCAGACGGCGACGGAATTCGTCTGGCACCGGCGTGTCGCACGGGATCTCCCCACGCCCAGGTATTGCGGGCCCACAAAGTGGGCAGCAAATGGAGAGGCGCGGCATCCGGACCGCGATTGATGGCGGTGATGCGAACCAAAATGTCTTCGACGGAGACTTTTGCATATTCGACGAACACGTCTAAATAGCGATTCTCATTAAAAACGCCCGTGTCGATCAGTTCGAATTCGGGATCTTCGCGCGTGCGCTGATGATTCTCCGCAATAAGACGCTCATAGGGGAAAGCGGCTTGCGGATACTTGTACAGGCACTTGAGATAAGAGCTTGTGGGAGTCGCGTCGAGATAAAAATAATATTCCTTGACGTCTTCGCCGTGATTTCCTTCTTTGTTCGTCAAGCCGAACAGACGCTCTTTGAGAATGGCATCGTTTTCATTCCACAGGGCGAGAGCGAAGCAGATTCGCTGATGGCGGTCGCAAAATCCCGCGATTCCGTCTTCGCCCCAACGATAGGCGCGCGAACGTGCATGCTCGTGCGGAAAATATTCCCAGGCCTCGCCGTTCGCGCTGTAATCTTCACGCACCGTTCCCCACTGGCGCTCGGAAAGATAGGGCCCCCAGCGCTTCCAGTGCGCTTTGCGCTGCTGGGATTCTTCGATCCTCTGCTGCTCGCGCGTCATCGGCAACCTCTCGAAAACTCAGCGGACTATCGTAACGCAATCCACCAATGCGGCAAGCATCGAGCTGTGAATCGTCTCTACCAATTTGGCAAATCGCGGCGACCGAGCATAGACTCCGCGGCCCAGCTACCCAAATAAACGGAGAGGGCTACTCCGTGGCCCGAGTACCCGCCAAGCACGATTACCTGCCGGCTTTTCGGATGTCGGGCGAATACCGGACGCCAATCATTGGCGAACAGAATTGGGCCGCCCCACCGATGCGTGAATTCCGCTGAACGAAGTGCGGGATGAAGCCGGCGAACACGGGATTCGGTGCTTGCGAGAAGTTCGGCGGGAAGCCCGTTTGCGATATCGAGAGCATCCAGTTCGCTCCAATGGCGCAAGTGGACCAAGCCGCTTCCGAAGATAACGCCGTTGCTGTTGAGGAGCCTGCCCCACAGGTAAGGCAAATCCACAGTATAAAAAG
>DASZCH010000013.1:0-8167 GCA_035943235.1 Candidatus Acidiferrales bacterium | reverse complement strand
TCGCTGGATAGAGGCCTTTGCCAGTTGGATCTCTCCGGGACTGTTTGGCGCTGGATTTCAGGATATAACGGGGTTGTCGCACGAGGTCACCGAAGCATTCAACGATCCGTTCGTCAATACGGCTGTGCCCGTTTGGCAATTCCCAGGCGTTCCGGCGAATGCGCGGGTTTGCCAGGGGAACCTGGAAACTGGAGACCCTGTCGAAGTCTTGCCTGATGCCACTGTTGCTATTCCTCTGCGAGAGACCGGGAAAATCTTCACCTTCCATCCTCAGACAGAAGCCTTGCTGCAATGGTTCAGCCAGGGACCAGTGTCGAATGCGATTGACGGCGCTTTCAGCTATCCAAACGAAACTGCGCTTCCACATTCAGCTCTGCCGTGTCCGCCGCCTCCCGCACCATGACGATTGGCGATGGTTGACGGGCAATTTGCATAGAATTAAGAACGAGCGGGGCGTTGGGAGATTATTTCCAGCGCCCCTTTTTTGCAGAAGGTTTCCGGTGCCAGTCAACCAGCGGGCAAAGCAGTCCGTCTAGAAGCGCTGCCGCAGCGCGCGCCGCGCGGCAAAGTACCCGCACATTCCATGCACTCCGGGACCCGGCGGCGTCGAAGACGAACAAAGGAAAACGCCCGGCAGCGAGGTGGAATACAACGTCGCGCTCGGGCGCAGGAAGAATTGGCTCATTTCCGCTGAGCCGCCTCCAATATCGCCTCCGATCAAATTCGCGTTGTGCGATTCCATCTGGGCCGTTGCCATTACGGATCGCGCCAGGATGCGCTTCTTGAAACCGGAAGCGAAACGCTCGACCTGGTTTTCAATGCGCTCGAGCATGTCAACTCCGCTGCCATTGGGGACATGACAATAGGCCCACGCGGTGTGTTTGCCGGCGGGCGCGCGCTCGGAATCAAAAAGAGACGGCTGCGCGAACAGGACAAACGGCCGCTCGACTATCTTCCCTGCTATCGGGGCGCGCTCCGATTCAGCGATTTCTTCCAGCGTGCCTCCGATGTGTACGGTTCCGGCGCGAGCGCATTCAGAGGCATTCCATGGCACCAGTCCGTCGAGAGCCCAGTCGACTTTGAATACGCCTGGTCCGTAGCGGTATTTCTCAAAAATCCGCCGCTCACGTTCGCTGATCTCACCGCCGGCAAGTTGAAGGAACTGGCGCGGCGTGATATCGCACAACACCGCGCGCGCCGGCGGCAACTCGGATAAAACTTTCACGCGATGGTCCGTGAAAATGTCGCCACCCAACGAACGCAATAAATCTGCAAGCGCGTTCGATAGTGATTGCGAGCCAGCGGCCGCAAACGGCCATCCCACACTGTGACACGTAGCCCACATCAGCAGCCCGAACGCTCCGGACAAGATCTGCTCCAACGGCAGCATCGAGTGCGCCGCCATGCCCGCAAACACGGCGCACGCTCGCTCAGTTTTGAATTTGCGCCGCGCCAATTTCATTGCCGGACGAAAAGCATTCAAGCTGAAATGCGCAAGCGCCAGCGGATGGCGCGGCATCCGCGGCGGCGCCAACACCGCCTCAGCCAATTGTTCCCATGATTTTACGAGCGGGTTAATCAGCGAGCGAACTGCGTCCGCATCATCCCCGAATTGCGCAAGGCTTTCGTCCAATGAACGCGCCAAGACGGCGGCGGTGCCGTCGTCAAACGGATGCGCGAGCGGTGCATCCGGTTGAATCCAGCGCAAACCAAAACGATCGAGAGGAAGCGTGCGGAAAAATGGGGAACTGACCGCCATGGGATGAACAGCCGAGCAAATGTCGTGCACGAAACCCGGAAGGGTCAGTTCGGCCGAACGCGCGCCTCCGCCGACTGCCGGTTCCGCTTCGTAAACCGCAACTGATTTCCCGGCTTGTGCCAATCTGATGGCAGCTGCCAGTCCATTGGGGCCGGACCCAATTACAATTGCGTCGTAATTGCGCTGCGAATTTGCCATGGAAGCGAACTTGTGCGCTGCAAATCATCATAGCCTAAAAAGAAGGTCCGGCCTTCCGGGTAAGCGAAATTGACGCAGAGATTTTTGACTTCCTTACCGCGGGCTCGATAGAATCCCTGCGCCATAGCTTTAACCAGATAATTCCCTAGAGGGAGTCTAACGATGAAAAAGCTTCCGGGCCTGAGTGTCGCAACAATTCTCCTCGGCATATTTGTTAGTATTTTTCCGGTTTTAACTTGTTCGCCGTCAGCAACGGCACAAACGCGCCGCAACCAGCAGAGCGAGCAGAACGAATCGAAGAATGAGAAAAATGAGGCGAAGCCGGAGGCTAAAAAGGAATCTTCTACGGAGCAGCCGAAGGAAACGTCCTCGGTGACCGACCACACAATCCGCATGGGCGGAGAAACGATTCCCTACAAAGCGACTGCCGGGACCATCCTTTTGAAAAACGATGACGGTGAGCCCACGGGCCTGATGTTTTATGTGGCTTATACTCGGAGTGATGTGAAGGACATGACGCACCGTCCAGTCGCGTTCTTCTACAACGGCGGACCCGGCTCCTCCACCATCTGGCTGCACATGGGTGCGTACGGCCCGAAGCGCGTGGTCACGTCAGATGCGGCCTCAACGCCGCCAGCACCTTACAAGCTCGTCGATAATCAAGATTCCCTGCTCGACGTGACCGATGAAGTTTTCATTGACGCAATGGGTACTGGATTCAGCCATGCCGTCGGCAAAGCGCACAATAAGGATTTTTGGGGCGTCGATCAGGACATGCGCGCCTTCGGCCAGTTCATCAACAACTATGTGACCGAAAACAGTCGTTGGAACTCGCCGAAGTTTTTGATTGGCGAGAGTTACGGCACATTTCGCTCCGCCGTTGTAGGAAACTACCTGCAGTCACACTACGGAATGGATTTGAACGGTATCGTGCTGATGTCTTCCGTTCTTGATTTGGGCACAATTTCGTTTTATCCCGGCGAAGACCTGGCTTACGTGCTCTACGTTCCGAGCTACGCGGCGACCGCGTGCTATCACAAAATACTGCAGGGCTGCCCAGCGAATCTCGACAGCATCATCGAGCAATCGCGGCAATTCGCGTCCACCGAATACGCCGACGCGCTTCTGAAGGGCGACAAAATCAGCGATAGCGAGAAAGAAGCTGTGGCCAAAAAGCTCGCTCAGTTCACGGGCCTTAGTGAAGATTACATTTTTAAAGCCAATCTGCGCGTTAACCTGCCGCAATTCATGGCAGAGTTGCAGCGCAGCCGCGGCCTGACGACTGGACGATTGGATTCGCGCTTTTCCGGGCCCGCGGATGATCCACTAGCCGAATATGCCTCGTACGATCCACAGTCTACTGCGTTGAGCGGAGCCTATACGGCGGCGTTCAACGACTACATCCGTCAAGATTTGGATTTTGGCAAAGATATGACCTATCTCGTCTCCGCGAATTTCGCCGGCGCGAGCTGGGATTGGAAGCACGGCGGCCGTGGCTTTGGATTTCCGGGTGCGCCGAATGTGGAACCCGATCTAGTTCAAGCAATGGTTTCGAATCCCCACTTGCACGTCGAAGTCGAGAACGGATATTATGACCTGGCGACTCCGTTTTACGAAACAGAATACACGATGGATCATCTGGACTTGCCGCCGAGTCTTCGCAGCCACATTACGCTCAAGTACTACGACGCGGGCCATATGATGTACGTTTACGATGCCGCCCACGCGAAGCTCAAGGCAAATGTCGCTGCGTTCATCGAAAATGCTTTGAAGCAATAAGACACTATTTCCGCTGCCGGCGTTCTAACTTGCCATAGGCCGCCGGCAGCGTTGCTTTCCTTCCGTGGTTCCTCTGTTTCTCTACGCCCCTTGTAAAATAGATTTGCATTTACTTAATAAGGTAAATATAGAATGCATAAATGATCATCTCTCTTTACAGTCGCCGCGTGCGGTGGTGTTTTTTTAATCCTGGACCTGTCGGCGACCGTCGGTTTTTCTTATGCAGCTGCATTTCTTTATTCTGAGATGGACGACAAGGAAAATACTCTGTGTTATCTGGAAATGGCCCACCGCAATCGCTCCCGGTCGCTGGTGCTAATTAAAGTGGAGCCAACTTTCGATTTCCTGCGCTCCGATCCCCGCTTTCAATCGCTCGAACGGCAAAATTGGCCTCGTTCCAAATGCCTTTTGCGAACATCCCGCATCGTCAAACTAGCCGGACACCCATCCAGTTAGAACGTTTGCGTGACAATCTTCAGCGACCGCGGCCGATCCGCGTCGATTCCCTTCACTTCTGCAAGCTGCGCCGCGAAAAGCTGTCCGGGCACAATGTACGGAATCGGCGTGTAGATTTCCCCCATTTTCCCGGGCACGCGAATCATCCGCGTCACCCCCGGCAGCCGCGCGTCGCTCGACGAAATTGCCAGCGTTTCCGCGTTCAATGCCTTCAGCCGTTTCACCAGCGACTGCTGCCCCGCCAGTGTTTTCCCCGGCGGCGCGAAAAGAATCACCGGAAAATCCCGTTCGATCATCGCAATCGGGCCGTGCAAAAAGTCGGCGGATGAAAATCGCTCCGCGACGATATAGCACGTCTCCATCAATTTCAGCGACAATTCGAACGCATTCGCGTAGTTCATCCCACGCGCCACCACCGCGCACTGCCGCATATACCGGTAACGCTCTACGATCTCCCGAATTTCCGGCGCAAGTCCCAGCGTTTCACGCACGCGAGATGGAATTTCGCTCACGGCCTCTAATTCAATGTGCGATCCCAGCGCCGACGCCAGCAAATAGAGCACCAGCAACTGACCCGTATATGTTTTCGTCGCCGCCACCGACTTCTGCTTCCCCGCGCGTACCAAAAAACTCTCGTCCACCACGCGCGTCATGGTCGACTTCGCTTCGTTCGTCACCGCTACCGTGAACGCGCCCTGCCGCCGCGCACTTTTCAGCACCGAATTGATATCCGTTCCCTCCCCTGATTGCGAAATCCCGATCATCAGCGCGTGACGCAGATTCAATCGCGCCCCGTACAATGTGTGCACCGAAGGGGCGCACAGCGACACCGGAATTCCCGTGGTAATCTCCAGCAAATAGCGCCCGAAAAGTGCCGCGTTGTCCGACGTTCCTCGCGCCACCAGCACCACCAAGCGGAAATCCCGCCGCGAGGCGAATTTCTTGAATTCAACCGCGTGCGCGCGCTCCGCTTCAAACGTCCGCCGCAGCGCCTGAGGCTGCTCCCGAATCTCGTCCATCATTCGTGACATCGAGTGCCCTCTTTCTTAATCTTTCGGACGCGCACTTACCCGTTCGAACTCCAGCCCTTCCATCGACAATTTCGTCGCATCCCCGTTCGCGTTCAAATAAAAAGTCACGCGCGTTCTTCGGCCCAGCCCGCGCAGGTCCGCCACAAATGTGTCGTATTGAAAATGCGCCAGCGCGGATTTGAATGTGTGAAATTGAACGGTCAAATGATCGCCCTCCAGCGATACGATCGCATCTCCATACGCGCGATTCCCGTACGTGCCCGCATACGCCGCAAGTTCTCGCGACGGGTGCGTATCCGCATGCGGTTTGTTCTTCTCTTCCGTCGATTGCTCTTCTTCCGCTTTGGCAAAGCTCTTCGCCACGCCGTCAAAATGCGCAATCCAATCTTCGGCCTGCAGACCCAACATTTGATCGGTCAGATGGAAGGCGAGCCCTTCGCGCACGGGCGTGTGGTCCAAATTCGCAAAAATCACGAAGCCGGTGTGGACTTCGGGAATGAGCACTACCACCGACGCGAATCCGTCGATGTCTCCGGGATGCAAAATGATCTGATGTCCGCGATAATCCTCGATGAACCATCCCATTCCATAGCTCAGTTGCATCGGTTCCGGAAAGAAGAGACTAAATTCTCCGCCCGGCGGTACCACGATCTGCGGCGTGTGCATTTCCTTCATGCTTTTCTCCGAAATCAACCGCTTCCCATCCGCGACGCCGTCATTCAATTGCATCGCAATCCATTTCGTCATGTCCCGCACGCCGGCATTGATCGCACCGGCGGGCGCAATGTTGTCCAGATTTCTCCACGGAATGGTCTCCACGGTTCCGTTCGCCTGCTCCAGATGCGGCGTCGCATGATTCGCCGCTTTCTGCGCATCCACTGCGCTCGAATCCGCCCCATTCATTCCCAACGGGTCAAAAATATTCTGCCGCACAAAAGTTTCCCATGTTCCACCCGACGCCTCTCCCACTGCGTAACCCGCCGCCGCGTACATCACGTTTTGATATTGAAAGCGCGCGCGAAATCCCGCTGTCGGTTCGATGTACCGCACGCGCCGGACAATTTCGGCCAACGAAAATGGCGAGGCGTACCACAGCAAATCCGTTCCGCCCATCCCCGTGCGATGCGTCAGCAAGTCGCGAATCGTCACGTATTCGTCCGCCATGGGATCATGCAAATGGAAGATGGGCGCATACGCATTCACGCGATCATCCCAACGCATTTTCCCCCGATCCACCAAAAGCGCCACGGAAGCCGCCGTAAACGCCTTCGTGCACGAGCCGATGTCGAACAGGGTGTCCGGCGTCACTGCCTCGCCCGTTTTGATATCGCGAACGCCGAATCCCTTCAGATAAACGACGTTGCCGCCCTGCACGATTCCAATCGCCAGGCCCGGCACTTTCCACCGATGCATCGCCGTGCCGATAAAATTATCCAGTGACGATGTTTGCGCGGGCGTCCACTGCGAATCACTTTGTGCCCACGCCGCTGGCGCCACGCACAGCAGACACACCACCGCGATCATCACGCCGGCCACACGATTTCTCATTTTCATTTCTCCTCCAGACGAACGCGGATGTTATCACACCCGAAGAATCCCGGACGGAAGCACTATAAGACTCGCGGAAGCAATTTTGCGTTCGGTTACCGCGTCGCCTTGAATCTTGCACGATGAAGAGGCGGGAAACTGCGGCAGCAAAAAAAAACGGGCAGTGCCTGGCGGCCTGCCCGCTTCACATTTTAATGCTGTGGACGACTAGGATCCAGCAGCCGGAGCAGCTTTCGCTTTCGGTTGGCTGAGCATCTTCACCGACGTTACGGTGATCGTGTCGCCATCCAACGTGCCTGAAATGCGCACGTGATGGGTGGCATGTTCGGCGACCTCTGATTGCGGCTCCAGTTGATATACCTTCTTGTTGGCCGTGTCGTACAGCACATATTTGTCGCCCGCATCGATGCACTTCTTTACGCATGCGGCGTCCGTTCTCGCCTTGGCATTGGTGGCGCACTTGCTATCCGTCACGTAGCCCGACCACGACTTCGCAGTGCTGGCAGCCTGGGGAGCTGTAAAACCCACGCCGGCGGCAAATGCGAACGCAGCCGTACACAATAAAATACGCTTCAACATGTTTTGCATCCTCCTCAGCAGGAATAAATCTTCGGTTAATTGAGGGCCGGATCTCGATAGTACTCTGTCACTTTTGCGCTCAATTGTCCAGATGCAACAACCTTTCGCCTGTCCCGGTCATACTGATTGGTTGGGTTTACTATCCTCCACACAATTGACAACCGTCGCATCGCGGCATAGCCTCCACGGTGGAGATGCCCTCACCGCGCAAGTCTTCCGTCTTCGCCTACCGGCCGCATCCGCATCTCTATGAAATCAACACTTGGGCTTGGCTCGAGGAACTCTCCGCCAAAATCGGGCGAAAAATTGGCCTGCGCGACGTTCCCGACGGCGAGTGGGACGATATTGCTGGTCTCGGTTTCGATTTCGTGTGGCTTATGGGCGTTTGGGAACGCAGCCCTATCGGTCGTCGGTTTTTTCAAACGGACTCCGCCAGTTTTCCAGGCTTCGACGCCGCTTTGCCCGGATGGAAACTGAGTCAGGTTGTCGGCTCACCCTATTCTGTGTATCGCTATCAACCCGATCCTCGAATCGGCACATGGGCTGATCTCGATTTCGTCCGCAAGAAACTCCGCGCGCGCAATATTGGTTTGATTCTCGATTTCGTCGCGAATCACACCGCGCTCGATCATCCCTGGACAACATCTCATCCCGAATATTATGTCCGCGCCACGCAAGAGGATTTTTGCAAAGACCCCTCAAACTTTTACCTCGTCGAAACAGAAACTGAACCAGAACTCCTGGCTTACGGACGCGATCCTTACTTTCCGCCCTGGCGCGATGTTGTCCAACTCAATTATTTCGAGCCGGCCGCGCG
>DASZCH010000012.1:0-4843 GCA_035943235.1 Candidatus Acidiferrales bacterium | reverse complement strand
CTCCCCTCCACCCAGCCACTCGAGGAGGCGCTTTGTACGCTCGCGTCACGCAGTTCCACATCGTGCCCGACAAGCTCGATTCGTTTCTTGCCGCCGTGCAGAACGCCATTCCTCACGCTCACCAGCAGCGCGGATTTCGCGCGCTAATAGTCCTGCGTGCAGAGACCGCCTCGTCCACTGCCGACGTGCGCGTCATGTCTTTGTGGGATTCGATCGAAGATTTGCAGGCCGGCGAACAGAATTTCTATTTTTACCAGGCCCTCGCAAAAGTCATGGCCTTCTCTAAGGGCTTTCCGCTGATCGAAGCACAAGAAGTGCTCGTCGCCGACTTTCCCGCAGGCGGCGCGCCTAAGCGACACGATATCTCCGCCGACGAAACCCAGTTCTAAATATAACTTGCGCTGGATTCGGGTGCATTCGTGGCCTTGACCGTGATTGCGACGGCCAGTAAGCTAGACGTTTCCAGTGCATGCGTAAGAAGCTTGGGCGACTTAGTCGGCCATAAGGGAGAGCGTTTCGAGCGCTCCCAAAAATGACAATGGGAATCATACAAATCACGCTGCCGGATGGCGCTAAGCGCGAGGTTGCTGGCGGGACTACTCCCGCAGAGATTGCGCGTCAAATTTCGCCGCGACTCGAAAAAGAAGCGCTTGTTGCGCGCGTTGATGGCGAGTTGTGGGACCTCGCGCGCCCGCTCGATCAAAATACCTCGCTCGCGATTCTCACTCCCAAGGATCCCGAGGCGATTCAAGTGCTGCGTCACTCGGCCGCGCATCTGCTTGCGGCCGCAGTCATCGAGCTTTTCCCTAACGTAAAACTGGGCATCGGCCCGCCCATCGATAATGGGTTCTTTTATGACTTTGTTCGCAGCGAGCCTTTCACACCGGAAGACCTCGAGCGCATCGAGAAGAAAATGCGCGAGCTCGCTTCCCAGAATATTCCAAACGAGCGCAAGCTATTGCCTAAGCCCGAGGCGCTGAAGTTTTACCGGGACTCACAGCAGGAATTTAAATGCGAGCTGATCGAGGAAAAAGCAATTGAACCCATGGTTTCATTCTATACCACAGGGAAATTCATCGATTTCTGCAAAGGCCCGCATATCCCATCGACTGGACGAATTAAAGCGTTCAAGCTGATGAACGTCGCCGGCGCATACTGGAAAGGCCACGAAGGCAATCCGCAGATGCAGCGGATCTACGCCGCCTGTTTTTACACGCAAGCTGAGCTCGACGAATATTTGCACAAACTTGAAGAGGCGAAGCGCCGCGATCATCGCAAACTCGGCCAGGAACTTGATCTTTTCAGCATTCAAGACGAAGCTGGGCCCGGCCTGATCTTCTGGCATCCCAAGGGTGGCCTTATCCGCACCATCGTCGAGGACTGGTTGCGCGCGGAACTCCTCCGACGTGGCTACGATCTCGTCTTTACTCCGCACGTGATGCGTCTCGATCTTTGGAAAACCAGCGGACATACCGGCTTCTATCGCGACAGCATGTTCAGCCCAATCGAAATCGAGAAGGCCGATTACCAGATCAAGCCGATGAACTGCCCGGGCCACATTCTGATTTACAAGTCGCATCTGCGCAGCTATCGCGAGCTGCCACTGCGGTACGCGGAACTTGGCACAGTCTACCGTTACGAACGTTCGGGTGTTCTCCACGGATTGCTGCGCGTACGCGGCTTCACGCAAGATGACTCCCACATTTTCTGCCGGCAGGATCAAATCGAATCCGAGGTTGCGGGCTGCCTGGAATTCGCATTCGCCGTGATGAAGACTTTCGGCTTCGATCGCTATGAAGTAGAACTCTCAGAATGGGACGCCACGCATCCCGAAAATTACGCCGGAAAGGTGGAAGATTGGAACCGCGCCACGGCCGCGCTGTCAGATACGCTCCAGCGCATGAAAATTCCGTACAAACGCATCGAAGGGGAAGCCGCATTTTATGGTCCCAAAATCGACGTGAAATTAATCGACGCGATTGGGCGTCCGTGGCAACTCACCACCGTGCAATTCGATTTCAATTTGCCCGCGCGTTTTGCCCTCGAGTACGTAGGCGAGGACGGCGCCCGCCACCAACCGCTGATGGTCCATCGCGCGTTGCTCGGTTCAGTCGAGCGCTTCTTCGGTATCCTAATCGAACACTATGCTGGAGCGTTTCCCGTGTGGTTGGCGCCCGTCCAAGCGAGCATCTTGCCGCTCAGCGAGAAATTTTCAGAATACGCGAAATCTGTCGAAGCGAAGTTGCGCGCGGCGGGCATTCGCGTTCATATTGACGACCGCAACGAAAAGCTTCAGGCGAAAATCCGCGATGCGCAACTCCAAAAAATTCCCTACATGCTCATTGTGGGCGGCAAGGAAGCTGAATCGGGCGCCGTCTCTGTTCGTCATCGTTCCAAAGGCGACCTCGGCCCTCAGCCGCTCAACCAATTCGTTACCGCCCTCGGCAATGAAATCGAAACCAAAGCTCACGACTGAAGCGTCCACGCCGATGAATGTTGAAATTCGCCAAGCGGTTCCCGCGGATGTTCCGATCCTGCGCAAATTGATCGACGCCTCCGTCCGCGGATTGCAGGCACAAGATTACACGCCAACTCAAATTGAACTCGCGCTCAAGACGGTCTGCGACGTGGATAGCCAATTGATCGCTGACGGAACGTATTTCGTCGCGGAAATCCAATCCTCCGACAAAGACGGTTCGGTTATTGTCGGATGCGGCGGCTGGAGCAAACGCAAGACGCTTTACGGTGGCGATCATTGGGCAGGCCGGGAAGACGCAGTCCTTGATCCGCTTCGCGACGCGGCAAAGATTCGCGCCTTCTTTATTCATCCCACATGGGCGCGGCGCGGCATCGGCAGCATGATTCTTGACGCATGCGAATCGGCGGCGAAGTCCGCGGGCTTCACCCGCTTTGAAATGGGCGCCACATTGACCGGCGTGCCCTTCTATCGCGCCAAAGGGTACGCGGAACTGGAACACCTCGAAGTTCCGCTCGCGAACGATGTCTCATTTCCCATCGTGCGAATGGCTAAACACTTACGGGAGCGATACGAAACGAGATAGCCCTGCAGGTGGTGTATGGTATCTTCACGGAAATGCCAGATACCATTCCTATCCTGACTCATGAAGAGAAACCCGTGCGCAGCGCCGCCGTGAGCGCGCGAATTATCGCCGCGGGAATTGTGATTGGGTTCTTCTATTTGGCCTCCAGCGTGGTGGTGACGCTTCTGGTGGCAATCCTGCTGGCTTACTTCCTCGATCCGCTGGTAGTGTGGCTCGAACTCTTCCGCTTGCCCAGAGTGCTGGGTTCGCTGGTCGTACTGCTCGTGGCGATAGCCTTGCTGTTTGCTGTCGGATCGTCCCTAATCAATCGTGTGGACCAGTTCGGCGCGGATTGGCCGCTCTATCGTGCCCCGCTGCGTGCCGTCACCAGCAGCATCGAGCGCCGTATGAATCTGCTCGAACTGCGAGTCAACGAGCTGTCACCCCAGACGCGTGAGCAGCACGTCGTCACTGTAACGGAAACGCATCCGGTACGCGACGCGCTAGTTCAACGGCTCGGCTCGCTCTACACAGGATTGTTCGCTGCTACTTTCTTGCCCTTTCTCATTTTCTTCATGCTCGTAGGTAAGCGAAAAATCTGGCACGGGACGATGGAGCTATTCCCAGTGGCTCAGCGGACGCTCGTGAAAATCGCCCTCTCTGAAGTCAGCAACATGCTGCGGAGCTATGTGGTGGGAACGGCGCTGGTTGGCTTGATTCTGGTCCTCGCGAGCTGGGTATTCTTCTGGGTCATCGGCCTGGATTTTTCGTTTCTGGCCGCGCTCGTCTCGGGCTTGCTGAACCTCGTACCCTACCTCGGCATGGTGCTTGCCTGGATGCCGCCTGTGCTCGTTGGCTTAAAGCAGTTTCATAGCGTGGGCCCATTCCTTTTGATTTGCGGAGTACTCGGATTTTTTCATTTGATGGCGGCAAATTATTTGCTGCCTGCATTCGTGGGACGCCGCGTCCATCTGAACGCCGTGTCCGTGACGGTCGCGCTGCTTTTCTGGGGATGGTTGTGGGGTGCTCTGGGATTGTTGCTTGCGATTCCCATTACCGGAACCATTAAAGTGGTTTGCGATCACGTGGAAGGTTGGGAACCGGTGGGAAAATGGTTGGGCGAGTGAGAAAAAACATTTCCGTTAGCAGAGCGGAGTCCTATTGACTAATTATTGTGTGGCGCCGGGCCGAATCGCGCGCAAACGCGAGAGGGTGTCCCCGAGCGATGTGGCGTTGAGCGATTGCTGGAATAGTCGGATCGCCGCGATGCCTGCCGCGCCGGCGCTCATGCAGACTGCGGCATTCCCCTCGCCGATGCCGCCTATGGCCAGCACGGGCATGCGAATCTTCTCGCAAACTTCGGCAAGTTTCTCGATGCCTTGCGGCGCGCCCAAATTTTCCTTTGACGGCGTCTCGTAAACGGGTCCGAAAAAAATGTAATTTGCGCCCGCCCCTTCGGCTGCGACGGCTTCCTGGATAGTGTGGCATGACGCGCCGATCAGAAAATCCTTCGGGGCATTTCCGGCGCGGCACCATCGCACAACTTCGCCGATGGGAAGCGATGAGCCGCCAAGATGCACGCCGGCCGCATCCGCGGCAATCGCGACATCGAGCCGGTCATTCACCACAACGCGCGTTCGAATGTTTGACGTCGCCTTCAACTTGTTCTTCGCCGCGCAGATGGCGCGTTGAGTAAGCGCCAGCAGATCGCGCGCCGGCAAATCTTTCTCGCGAATCTGGACCCAGTCGACACCCGCGGCCACGGCGTGCTCGATGCGTACGAGTAAATCGCCCGTGGAAAC
>DASZCH010000011.1:0-28652 GCA_035943235.1 Candidatus Acidiferrales bacterium | reverse complement strand
AAGGCGCACCCGCGACACCCAAAATATTCAGCGGCCCGAGCACGCCGCGCGTCAATTGTTCGATCGTCGCCGCATCTTTCACTCCGGGGGCAAACAGCGATGCTGCCCCCGCTTCACGATATGCGTTTAATCTCTCGATTGTCCGTGCCGCGCGCGTCGAAGGTTCGCCAATCTCTTCCAGATAAATATCCGTGCGCGCATTCAACACCAACTCAACGCCCATTTTCTTCGCGATCTGAATCATCGCGCGAATTTTTTCCTGTTGAATTTTCACTTCAAACAGCTCGCCCGATCCTTCGCCGATTGCATCTTCCAGATTCAATCCCACGGCGCCGGCCTCGACCACACCGCGAGCAGTCGCGGCCATATCCTCAGGACTATTGCCGTACCCGGCTTCCATGTCCGCCGTCACCGGCACGGAAACCGCGCGGACGATCCGCGCAACGACTTCGAGCATTTCGTCGCGCGTGATTACTTGTCCATCCGGATACCCGAGTGAATTTGCTATTCCCGAACTGGTTGTGGCAATTGCAGGGAAGCCAGCGTCTTCGAAAATGCGCGCGCTTGCCACATCCCACACGTTGGGCAGAACGAGGATATGGGAACCATGGTGAAGCGCCAGGAGTCTTGCCGCTTTTTCGGCTTGGGCGACGGAGGGCATCTACGTTTGAACTCCCGATTGGTCAAATAGCAGGCCCGCGCAGATCAGCAACAACGCGCCTGTTCCGATTATTTCGTTGCCTATGAAAAATCCCATCATGCTAGCCCCGACCGCCGCCTCGAGCAACACCGCCAGACCGCAGACGAGAACAAGTATTTTGCGCAGGCTCGTTTGGGTAAGGCCAGCCAGTAGGGCGACAATCGCAGTTACAACCCAGTGCCACGCGAGGGACAAAAAAACGACGCGGAAGGCTATTTGCAGGGGAGGGTCCAAGTTCGAAGCCTTCAATGCCGGAAAACCGACACTATATCCGCCAATGCAATGAAGCACCGCGCTTGCGAAAAGCACCAGACAGCCCAAGATGAGGAGACCGCGTGCAGCCTTGTTGCGACTGTTCATCGAAGCCTCCCCAGGGGTGGTCTGAGCGGGCGTATCTTAGGAAATTTCCAAGTGAGTGGCTATTCTTCTTCGGCGGCAGAATGCGCTCCGACCGTTTCGTCCGGAACGTCGCCGGGCCGGCCCTTCACGCGATCGTACACGCTGTAGCTGCACGTCGAACCCAGGGCCTCGTTGTAATATGTGGGCACGCCAAGAGCCGAGCGCAACTCCTCGTTGAACTTCCGCAGGTCCGCGAGTTCGCTGACGATGGCGGGCAGCTTGCGTCCGTCCTTGGTGATCAGGAATTTTTGGTAGCCCGCGTCCCACAGTTGCGTGAATTGCCCCATCTTCATGATGGCGGGCAACTCGGTCATTTGATAATCGCCGTCGGGCGATTTGCGGAACTCCGCGCCGCAATTGTACTTTTCAATGCGCGCAACGCCGCCGGAGGCTCGCACGGTGAATCCGAATTGCGGCAGCGACGATTCGATTTGTTTCGCCGGGAATTTCGCGTTCACATACCACATAGGACCACCAGAGTAAGGATTTCCACACAGCCTTGTAAAGCCAAAAATGTCACGGCCGAATCATACGCCGTAGCGCGCCTCCGCAAAAAGCGCCTCCGAGTGAATATGCCTGAAATTTCGTCGCGCCGGAGGCTTAAGCAGGGATTCCCTCCACAATGCATATGGGAGAGGCAGTGGGGACTACTCGGCTCAACTTCCAGCCGGCCGCTGCGAGCAATTCGCGGAATTGTTTCTCCGTGCGCTCTTTTCCGCCAGGGAAAATCAACATTTGCAGATCGAGGAATTTGCCAGGATAGAAATCGTTGCCGGGTTGAATTACGTTGTCGACCACCAGCAGTTTGCCGCCGGGATTTAAACCTTTTCGACAAGCTTTCAGAATCTTGATGCACAACTCATCGGGCCAGTCGTGAATAATGTGTTTCATGATGTACGCATCGGCGCCAGCCGGCACCGAAGAAAACATGTCGCCAGACACAAGTGCGCATCGTTCCATCACAGGCTTCAGCGGCCCGCCCTTGGCTCCCTCAACTACGTGCGGTGCGTCGTAGAGCGTCCCTCTCATTTGCGGATTCCGCGCCAGTATGGTCGCAAGCAAGAATCCGTGCCCGCCACCCACATCGACGATCGTATGGATTCCCTCGAAAGAGTACGCGTCAACCACCGCGGGGCCGTCGCCCATCGAGAGGCAAGTCATCGCGTCATTAAAGATCTGTGCTTCGTCCAGATGCTGCTTGAAGTACTCGAAGATCGGCACGCCGTAAACCTGTTCCAGAGCCTGTTTCCCCGTCCGGACGCAATATTCAAGCCGTGACCATCCTCGCCCGTGCCAATCCCGGCCGCCCATTATTGCGAAAGCTCGCAGGCTGGGATTCACATTACTGCGCAGTACAGCCGACATCGGCGTTTCCGAAAATTTCCCATCGGGTCCTTCAGACAACACTCCCACGCTGGCCGTCGCGCGCATCAGCCTGTATAGCGCCTCTGCGTCGGCGCCGATCTGGGTCGCCAGCTCCTGGGCTGATTTGGGACCGCCCTCTACAAGGTCCGGTATGCCCATTTGGGCCAGGCAAGAGATAGCTCCTGCTATAAAAGGGCCATTGAGTAGCTGCATCATGCCCTGGATGGGTGGTTTCTGCGGTTGTGTCGCTATAGGAGTCATTTCATTTCCCCGGAAATTTTATTTAGTACCTCGAATGCATCCATCGATTATACGTAAAGTCTTTGCCAGTTTTATCTGTTTTCGCTGTCGCTCGAGCAGGTACGCTCGCTCCCTTGAGGGTGCGCTAGTGGTGTGTTAATGTCCTTCGCCATGAATCCCTACGCATCGCATCTTGGAGATCGCGACCCGCAAGAAGTCATCGCCGCCACCTCCGGCCAGCTCGCTTCGTTCATTCGCACGTTGGGCCCTGAGCGCGCCGATCAACCGCCCGCCCCCGGCAAATGGAGCGTCCGCGAAATCATCTGCCATCTGGCCGACTGCGAAATCGTGTTCGCCTACCGCCTTCGTCAGGCCGTAGCCGAAGACCACCATGTCATCCAGCCCTTCGACCAGGACAAGTGGGCGAAAGTCTACTCCGCCTATGATGCACCCTCTGCTTTAGCGGTATTTTCGTCCTTGCGCCACTGGAATATTGCTTTCATCGGCGCGTTGAAACCCGACGCCTACACCAAAATCCTCACCCATCCCGAACGTGGGGAGATGCCTTTCCGGGAATTGGTTGAAACCATGGCGGGCCACGATATCAATCACCTCCGCCAAATTGAAGCGATAGCCGCCCGCGCCGCCCATTAGTCTTTCTCATTCGGCCGTGGATTTCGACGCATCAGCTTCCTTCCGCTTCCATTCCCTACTAACTATAGGGTATTTTTGCTAAGCTTATGGATATTCGTTGAATACGTAAGAATGCCTTCTGCATCCAATGCAAGTCCGGAGGCAAAAAGCAAGGCCAGCGCGCCTAAAATGGCTTCAAAGCCCATTATCGACCAAGACGTCCAGCGGCCTGTACAGTCACTGGGAAGCAGTTTGGCCGACTTGGTCGGCGGCACGCCCCTCCTGCGCCTCGATAGCCTGAACGCCGAATTCCCCAACGTAGAATTTTATGCCAAGGCTGAATGGGCCAACCCGGGCGGTTCGGTGAAAGACCGCGCAGCCCTTTACATGATCCGCGAAGGCGAGCGTACAGGCGCGCTGCGTCCCGGCAAGATGATTCTCGACGCGACCAGTGGCAACACCGGAATCGCTCTGGCCATGATGGGAACCGCTCTCGGTTATGCAGTTACGCTCTGCATTCCTGTCAGCGTGTCGCTCGAACGTCTCACAACATTGCGCGCCCTGGGCGCGAATCTGATTTTGACTCCCGCCGAAGACGGCTCTGACGGCGCCATCCGCCGTGCGCAGGCCGTGGTGAGGGAAAATCCTGCACGATATTTTTACGCCGATCAGTACAGCAACCCAGCCAACCCGCGCGCTCATTATGAAACCACTGCGCCCGAGATTTGGACGCAGACGAAGGGCACTGTTACTCATTTCGTCGCGGGCGTCGGGACTAGCGGCACTTTCATGGGTGTAACACGGCGGTTGAAGGAACTGAATCCCGCGATTCGCACTATCAGCGTTCAACCCGACGATCCATTTCATGGGTTGGAAGGGCTGAAGCACATGGCCACGGCAATGGTGCCCGCGATCTATGATCCATCAGTAGTGGATGCCAATCTCAATATACGCACCGAAGACGCTTTTGCCATGGTCCGAAGCCTCGCGCGCGAAAATGGCTTGCTCGTCGGCATCAGTTCAGGCGCAGCCCTTTGCGGGTGCCGCAGAATTGCAGAGGGCCTCGATCGAAATCAGAAAGCTGTGATCGTTACGATTTTTCCCGATTCGGGCGACCGCTACTTGAGCGAGCGCTTCTGGAATGAAGAGTAGACGTCGAAATGCTCATACTAAGACAATCTTTCTTCGAGCAAATTCAGGCGCATGGCGCGCGCGATTATCCTAACGAATGCTGCGGAGCGTTGTTGGGCCACGAAGAGGGCGCGGATCGCACTGTTCTTGGCCTTGTGCCGCTTACCAATCAACGCGGCGATTCACCGGGAAATCGCTTTGAGATCACTTCCGAAGACGTCCGCCTCGCTGAAAAGGAAGCCGGCGCAAAAGGCTGGGATCTGATCGGCTGGTATCATTCGCATCCGGATTCGCCCGCGCGCCCCAGCGACTTCGACCGCGAGCATGCGTGGCCGTGGTACAGCTACATTATTTTTCGCGTCGAAAAAGCCGAACCCCAGGAAATGCGCTCCTGGCGGCTCAACGATGACCGAGCCTCTTACACGGAAGAGGGCATCGAATATATTGCAGGCGCGCCTGCATGACTCGAGATCTCTAAGACCGAAGGAGACAATAACGATGGCTGTAAAGGTGATGATCCCGACGCCGCTCCGGCAGTTTGCAGGCAAGCAGGAGAGCGTTCATCTTGAAGCCGGCACCGTCGGCGACGCATTGAACGCGCTCACGTCGCAATTCAGCGATCTGAAGAAGCACCTCTATTCCGACGATGGCCGCTTGCGCAGTTTTGTCAATGTTTACGTCAATGACGAGGACATTCGCTATTTGCAGAAGGAAAAAACCGCCGTGCAGCAGGGAGACACCATCAGCATTGTACCCTCCATCGCCGGCGGTGACCATGGAGAATGATGACAAATTCGGATACCCAGCAAATACGTGGTGCGTAGCAAAGGAGGAGGCTCGGACGGCAATAGTGGCTCAAGCTAGAAAAGAGAGTCCAATCTGTTACTCGGACCTGTGCAACGCGGTAAAAAGTATCAAATTCGAACCTGATAGTTACGCCCTTAAGACGCTCTTGGGCGAAATCTCGACCGAGGAGGACGAGTTCGGAAGGGGTATGCTGACGGTTTTGGTCGTCCACAAGACCGGCGACCAGATGCCGGGAAATGGCTTTTTCGATCTCGCCGCGAAATTGGGTAGAGATACATCTAACCGCGAGAAGCTTTGGATCGAGGAGTTCAGCAAAGTTTGCGCGGCTTGGGGACATCCGAACTAATTCTTTATCTGCAGCGGGACGAAACTGGAGACTGCGTATGTCTACGAAAACTGGAACGACGACCGCGTTGGAAGCAGGGAAAGACGTAGCGTCGCTTTCTAACGAGGAAGTTCTGCGTTACAGCCGCCACCTGATCATGCCGGAAGTCGGCATGGACGGTCAGCTCAAGTTGAAAAAAGCGAAAGTCCTGACGGTGGGTTCCGGGGGACTCGGCGCGCCGCTGGGACTATATCTCGCGGCTGCGGGAGTCGGCCGCCTCGGCATCGTTGATTTCGACACCGTCGATTTCACGAACTTGCAGCGCCAGGTTGTCTTTGGCACGAGCGACGTGGGACGCAAAAAGCTCGAAGCTGCGCGAGAGCGTCTCGCGAACCTCAACCCGGAAATCCGAATCGACACATTCGAGGCGCGTCTGACCAGCGAAAACGCGCTCGATATTCTGCGCGACTACGACATCGTCGTCGACGGCACGGACAATTTTCCCACGCGCTATCTTGTCAATGACGCTTGCATCCTGCTCGGCAAGCCCAATGTTTATGGGTCCATCTTCCGATTCGAAGGCCAAGCCAGCATTTTCGGTTATCCGGGCGGTCCTTGCTATCGCTGCCTCTATCCAGAGCCGCCTCCGCCCGGCCTGGTGCCTTCCTGCGCTGAGGGCGGCGTTCTCGGCGTTCTGCCCGGCATTATCGGCTGCATTCAAGCCATGGAAACAATTAAACTCATTCTTGGCAAGGGTGACTCGCTCGTTGGCCGCTTACTTCTTTTCGATGCACTCGGCATGCGTTTCCGCGAATTGAAGCTCCGCAAAAATTCCGAATGCCCCGTCTGCGGCGAGCATCCGACAGTCACAAAGCTGATCGACTATGCCGAATTCTGTGGCATTCGCGGCGAAGAAGCTCCTGCGCAAACCGTCGCGGTTCCGGAAATCACGCCGAAGCAATTGAAACAACGCTTGGACCGTGGCGACGATCTCTACATCCTCGACGTTCGCGAGCCTCACGAATATCAAATCTGCAACTTGAACGGGCACCTTATTCCGCTTGGTGATCTTCCCAAGCGCGTCGGCGAACTGGACAGCTCTCGCGAGATAGTGGCACACTGCAGAAGTGGCAAGCGCTCGGCCGAAGCGGTCGAATTCCTAACCAAAGCCGGCTTTCGCAAAATCTGGAATTTGAAGGGCGGCATCCTGGCCTGGTCAGACGAGGTTGATGCCTCCGTGCCGAAATATTAGATCTTCAGTAGATTGAGCTAGCTTTTTGTTGTCATTCCGGGGAGCGGCTGCAACGAGGAATCTGTTTTTTTTGCGTACCCTGGTAATCCTCTTGAATTACGTTAGGGGAGTCAAAAAATGGCGGGAACCAAAATCCTAATCAAAGACAACGGCTCAATTCGCGTTGAAGGCGATTTCGAGATCGTCGATTCGCAAGGGCGCGTGTTCGGTCTCAATGGCCGCACAGCCGTCTCGCTTTGCCGCTGCGGCCATTCCGCCAACAAGCCATTCTGCGACGGCTCCCATAAAGAGTGTGGTTTTGTCAGTCCCATCGAAGCCCGCGATCTCCCGCCTGTACCGCCGCCCAAACTGTAGCTGTCTTTTTCGCGCCGCGCTTTTGTAGTCAAATTTCCACTGGTACTCATGATCGCCGTCAAAGAACCGTTGCTGTTTCAGTTCGTAACAATTCTACCCGCCGCACGAGTCCCATTTCGGGCCGATACTCCGATAGCCGCCTCCCGCAATGATATAAGCATAATACAATGAGTATCTTACCTAAAGCAGAGTACCGTACCGGAACGGCCAACCGGTTGCTCTCACTCCGTTGTCTGGGGCAGGGATTTGTGTCTCTCGGTGGGGGCCATTGCGAAAGTCAGTCAGATTACTGAATATACTTGCGCGGTTGAAGTGGGGCGTCGTCTGGGTCTTGATCGGAACCGCCTTGGTGGCGTTTCTGTGGATGCTTCGCCATGCCCATTTTTATCCAGACCCGCTTCTTGAGCGTTATTTGCAATTTGCCAGCAGCGTTCTGGCATTTACGTTTGCAGCCAATGCCTTGGTGCGTTTCCGCGGCATGCACGACCGCATCACCTTGATCCTCGCATTTGCGTTCGGGCTGGCGGGGCTTATCGAGATGGGTGCGAACATCGCTCCCAACTTGACTGCTGCTACGTCACTTACAGTTCCGCTTGCTTGGATGGTCAGCCGCACCCTGCTTGCAATCCTGCTCGTCGCCGCGCTCTTGGTGGACCGTAGTCTGCCGCTTTCACGAGAACCAAACAAGGAAATCGCCTGGGCTGTCCTGATCGTGGGCGCTGTTTCCTATCTCACCAGCGTTGTATTTTTCGCCGTCCCGGTAGCTCCCAAGATCCATCCCAACGCCTTCATCCCGCGGCCGCTCGATTTGCTTCCCGCCGCGATTTATTTGATCGCTACCATAGGATTTTGGAAGCGTCTTGATCATCTCGATTCGTTTCTCGATCGCAGTTTGTTCCTGTGCTGCGCGGCAAACGTTGCTTGCCATCTTGCGATGAGCCAATCGCGCGTGCGCTTCGATACGGCCTCCGGGGTTGCTCAACTGTTCGAAGCCACCGGTTACGCCATCGTCCTGGCTGGCGCCCTTCTCGATAACGCCAAGCTCTTCGATCAGGTCAGCCGCCTCGCGATCAGTGATCCCCTCACCGGCCTGGCAAATTATCGCCGCTTGCTCGAAGTCATGGAAGCCGAGCTTCAGCGCGCCCAACGGACCACGCGCGGCTTTGCCGTCCTCCTTCTGGACCTCGACGGCCTCAAAAAAATAAATGACAACCACGGCCATCTCGTCGGCAGCCAGGCGCTTAAGCGCCTCGCCAGCGTCCTCCGCTATCACTGCCGCGGCATGGACACCGCTGCGAGATATGGCGGCGATGAATTCGCGCTCGTCCTTCCCGAAGCCGAGGAGGCCGTTGCCGTCCAGGTCGCTCATCGCATTCGCAAACGATTGCTTGAAGACGGTCACGAGCCGCGCATTTCGGTCAGCGCCGGCGTCGCCGTCTATCCACGCGACGGCCTCTCTATCGAGAAGCTTTTGCATTCGGCTGATAATGCTCTCTACGCAATGAAATCAAATCGCAGTGTGCAGGATGGGGAAAGTTTGTTCGGCGATTCTGGCGGCAAACAGGGGGCTGGGGAATGGCACTCGGCGGAAAAAGGAAGGCGAAGGACTACCAGGTAGAGCGGTGCGAGCCGCGTTTACCCATGCAAGTCGGTGTCCGCATCTCCGGGAATACGTTTATGCCCGGCTTGGAATCCACTTTTACTGAAAACGTCAGCTCGCGCGGCGCGCGTGTTCGCAGCGTTAGGCGTTGGCGCATCGGTGAAAGCATAGCCGTTCTCTCGCCCGAGGGAGGTTTTCGTTCGCTCGCTCGGGTTGCCTATTGCGAATCATCCCCAACCGGCTACGCAATCGGCGTCGAGTTCCTCGAACTCGAGGGCCAATGGGTTCTGGCCGCCGCATCCGCGCCAACTGTCGCCTGAACGATCTAGGGCGCGTTAAGGGAAATTGTAGAGGCGGTTTTTTGCCACTCATTGATGAGAGCAGTGGCACAAGCTTTCCAGCCGGCGCGCCTTTGTTCCCGTCGCTGGCGCTACTGCACGAATCCAACATTCGGGTCAGGCATCGCGGGCCCTTCCGGAATCGCACCGAACTGCGCTTCATACCGCGTGATATTCTCACCAAGTGCCCGCAACAAACGCTTAGCGTGTCCGGGACTCACAATCACGCTACTCACCAATTTTCCCTGTGGCACATTGGGGAATACATAAATGAAGTTGAGCGTGAACTCTTCCGCGTTGTGATGAATCATTGCGAGATTGGTGTATTGGCCTACAAGCTCTTTTTCGTCGGCCTTGATTTGTACTTGCTGCTGCTGCTGCGGTTTTGGCGCTTCGGTCATCGCATCCTCCCCGGCGTCTCCTTGCTCACTATAGCAGAACTCTTCGGCACGAATCGGCATCCTGAGTGCAATTTTGTTGGTTCGACAATCATCGCGGCATAGCTATTGACGCTTGCCGATGTTAAGTGTAGTTTATTTCGACAGTTCAACACGGTTAACCTATGTCTCGCCCGACGGACAACCGACCCACTTCCGCATACCAGCCCGCGCAACCGACCACCGAATCCGCCGTCACTTCCTCTGTCGCTCCGGAATTGGCCGGACTCGTTACCCATGAAGATCGCGACCGCGCACGCGATCGTTGGCGCGTCGCCCACGCCCGCTGGAAAGGCCGCGGCTGGAAATCATTTGGCGGATTGCGTTTGCTGTGGCTCCTGGTCGGTCCGGGCGTGCTGGTTTTTCTCGGCGAGAACGATGCGCCCAGCATGCTTTCCTATTCCGCCACCGGCGCGCGCTTCGGCGTGGGCTTTTTCGTTCCTTTCGTGATCCTGACCTTCATGATGGGCCTGATCGTCCAGGAAATGACGGTGCGATTGGGAGCGGTAACGCATCGCGGACATGCGGAACTCATCTTCGACCGCTTCGGGAAATTCTGGGGTTTTTTTTCCATGGGTGATCTCGTACTGGGAAATTTTCTCACCCTTGTCACGGAATTTATCGGTGTGCGCGCCGGCTTGGGATTCTTCGGCATTCGACCATCCATCGCCGTCGGCGCTGCGCTTATCTTGGTACTCGCGGCAATCACCACGGGACGTTACTGGACTTGGGAACGCATCACGCTCGGCCTCGCAATTTTCAACGGTCTCTTCATCCCCGCCGCCATTCTCGCTCATCCGGACTGGTCGCAAGTCGGCCATGCGCTTCTAACGTGGACGCCGCTGCCGCGCGGCGACCGTGGCGAAATCCTGCTCTTGATACTCGCGGACATCGGCGCTACTGTCACGCCGTGGATGATTTTCTTTCAGCAAAGCGCCGTCGTCGACAAAGGCATGCAACCGCGGGACATCGCCGCAGGCCGGCTTGATACAATATTAGGAACGCTGCTTGCTTCCATATTCGCCATTGCCGCGATTCTCGCCACCGTGCCTCTGTTCCACCACGGCATCAACGCCGCGGATTTTCAGGCCGCGCAATTCGCACAGGCGCTTGAACCTTGGGTGGGTCATGCCGGGGCCTCCCTTTTCGCGTTGGGTATATTCGAAGCCGGGATCGTCGCCGCAATCGCGATTTCTACTTCTTCCGCGTACGCATTCGGAGAAGTTTTCGGTACGGCGCACAGTTTGAACCGTCCCATTCGAGAGGCCTGGCCGTTTTATCTCTTCTTGCTCGGCTCGGCAAGTGCCGCCGCCGCACTCGTTTTGATTCCTCACGCTCCTCTCGAATTCATTATTTTGACCGTCAACGTGATCGCGGTTCTCGCCATGCCGCCGGCGCTCGCATTCTTGCTCTTGCTTGTGAACGATCGCGACTTGATGGGCGAGCACGCCAACGGTTTTTGGGGAAATCTCGCGGGCGTCACCGTCACCGTGCTCTTGGTCTGCGCCGGTCTGGGCTTTGGCCTGTTCACAATTTTCCCGAAGTTGCTGGGCGGCTGACAGCAGAGCGATGTCGATTCAGGATGAACTGGAGCTAAACTGAAGAAAGGAAAAACAACGCGTGGTCCTCAAGTCCATGACCGTGGAGTCGAGATGGCTCACGCGGAGCATCCCGACCTGCAAGATCCCAAGGTGGTTCTATCTCTCCTCGAAGCCGATCAGGTCGTCGCCGCAAAAACTCGTACGCGATTCGGCAGGCGTAATCTTTCCGTGGGCGCGCGCGTGTTGCTGTGGGGCTTACGCATTTATGTCTTCGTGATGCTTGTGATTGTCCTCATCTCCGTAATTCGCGCGCTTCACGGCGGCCGGTGAAGAGGATACCTTCGCGCGTGCGCCGCCTTCTCACCGGTTCTGTTCATGCGCGCTGGCGCATTTTCGTCGCGGCGATCTTCGTAACGTTCGCTTGTGCATTTTTCGGTTGCGGTGGATGGAATGTGCCGCCGGATGCGAAGCAAATGAAAAATCCAGTTCCGTCGAATGCCGAAACTCTCGATTCCGCCCGCGTCCTCTATCGAAACGATTGCGCGAAATGCCACGGCGTCAATGGCGATGGGAGAAGGCCGCCGGGCGCGATGTACGCGTACCGCACGCAGCCGACGAATTTCACGCGTGCCAAGCTTGTGGACGCGATGAGCGATGGTGAAATATTTTGGAAAATTACCAACGGCAGGAAACCGATGCCCAGTTTCAAAATTCGCCTGACGCAAGAGCAGCGCTGGGGATTGGTGAATTTAATTCGAGTTTTCGCTCATCCCGCCGACGCACCAACTCGGAAATAATCGGCCGCTCTTCGGCGCGCTCCCTCGCTCGACCGAGGCGTGCTCGGTCTCGATTATTTAATTTTTGCAAGCGCCTCCGCGACTTCTTTGGTATCGGGAACTTGCAAAATCTCATAATTCTTGAACCATGCCAGCTTTCCATTGCGGTCCACAATCGCGATCGCTCGGCCGGTGATTCCTTTTTCTGGCAAGTACACGCCGAATTTCTCCGCTACGGCTCCGCGCGGCTGAAAATCGGCCAGCAGCGGATAGCGGATGCCCATTTTTTCCGCCCACGCTTTGTGCGACCACACGCTGTCGACGGAAAGCCCCAGGACCTGGGCGTCGAGCGTCTCGAATTTCTTCATGTCATTAACGAAGCAGATGTGTTCATTCGTGCAGACGGGACTCCAATCAAGCGGGTAAAAAACAATCACGACATTTTTCTTGCCCTTGAAGTCACTGAGCTTCACGTCTTTTTGGTCTTGATCCTTCAGTGTGAACTCCGGTGCGATGGATCCTACGGCAATTGGCACGGTTCCTCCTGAAATTGTTTTTTCGATGATGACGACTCCGACGAATCGCTTCGCCGCACGAGCGTTTCATCATAACTGATGCCCAGGCGCGAGACAAAGGGCGATGCACGGGTTTGATCTTCTTGATTTTTTGAATTGCCGTGACGAGCGGGAAACGGACCGGCAGACAATCAGATCAGCGGGTCGTGTGCCGCGTGAAGCTTTCGGCGGTGCGGCCCAGCCACCGGACCATAGCGAGCATGCCGTCTGCTTCCATTCGCCCTCCTCGTTTCGTGCGCGTTAACGTTGAAGTGCTCACACCAATTTCATTCGCGACGTCCCGCCAGGACATTCCACGCGAGCGACGTTGCGCGTCCAACGCGGCATATAGAACTCGAGCATCGAACCGGATCGGCATAACGCTTAACCTATCAAAGAGCCCAAGGGATGCCAAGATGTCAGTCGTGCAAAAACGCGACCCGGCGCACGTTTTCGGGGCAAGATACCACGTTGTGAAAATGTTGTGGCCAAGAGCGGCGAGAGGATATTGCCGTCCGCGAATTGAGCATTCGTCCACATCGTGCGCCTGCGTTAACATACGGGAGCCGCGCGAATCTTTTGCGGCAAATGTAAAATTATGGCGCGACTCTCCTATAGGCAAGCCTACCCGAACCTTTCCTTTCGCCGGCGCACGTCGAACTGGCTTTCGCGGTTGATTCGCATGCCCGCCGAATGCGTACACCTCGCGCGCCGTTCTCCATGGATGGCGACGTTTCTTCCCGACAATCTTTATTTGCAAGGCAAGAACGTTCCGCTGCGCCAGCCCCAGCGGCCGGAGGTTTCTCTATGTCGCGAATGCTTGGTCGCCGAGTTGGAGAAAGATCTCGCTGCATATTCCGGACGAGTGGTCGCGTTCGAGCCAGATGGCGACTCATTTACGCAGTATTTTTTTGTTGCCGCGCCGGATTTCGAGGCCGCCGGTGTGGAACCCGCTGTTGCGGCGGTGATCGGCGGCCGGCTGGCACGCGACGATGATCGTTCGAAATCGTGCCGGGAATGCTCGCGACCCGCGACGTGGCTGTGGTTCTCGCGCGAGCAGATTCCAAATCTCGACGCCGCGGACCGCATGGAAGTGATGCCGGGAGAACATTTCTGCGCTGCGCACGGCGCGAAGCAAATTTGCGTTGCGCTGGCGTCCATAGAGCACGTCAATCTTTTTTACGTCAATGCGCCCTACGGCGAGGGCGGCGCGTACTTTTGGATTTGACTTTCGCGCCGGAAAGCGCGGTTTGGGTTTTCCTCGGAAGCTTAGTGAACACCACGTCGTATGAACCGCGCAAAAGCCGTTTGAGCTCAGTCGTAGCGACTGCGTCCGGCGTTTCGAGCGCGACCCAGTGGTAGCGCGCTGAATAGGGCGCGGGAATAATGCCGGGCCGTTCTGTCAATTCCGCGAATTCTTCCGGCGAGCATTTGAACGACAGCCACACCCGCGCCGGCTTCAGAACCAGCACGGCGAACATTTTCCCGCCAATTTTGAAAACGAGATCGTCGCCCCACTGGAGAGATTCCGTCGCATGCGGCATCGCCAGGCAATATTCGCGAACCGAATCGGCATCCACGGGAAGTCGCCCCAATTATCCGGCCGTTAGGAACGCGCAGCGGTCGCTGTGGGAATCTTCGCGGCCAGGATATCGACTTTTTCGATCGTTGGCGGCTGCGCAAGAAGTTCGGAAGCTTTTGCCATCAGCGCCTCCGCCACTTTGCCGGACAAATGGGCCTGCCGGCCCGCGTCATCCGCGAACGTGTCGAAGATACCGAAGGTCGATCGGCCAAGGCGAATCCCGAACCATGTGGTGGTTCCAGCTTCTCGCAGCACAATGGGGAGCGCGCCGCGGACGAAAGACGCGACTTCCTCTTCTTTGCCGGATTTTGCCTCGAGTCTTACGAGCAGTCCTACTTTCGCTACGTCGGCCATGTGTTATATCTCCTTCGAACAAGATCTTCGTCAAACGAACGGTGAATTATTTTTGCGCGACGGCGACGTGCTGCAAGCGCTGGCCGAGTTTTTCCTGCTCCTCGTGGAGTTCCGCCGGCAAGCGTTTGCCGAATTTCTCAAAAAACTTTCTGATGGCTTCGTGCTCGTCAGCCCATACGCTCGTATCGACATGCAGCAATTTCTCCATCGTGTCTGGCGAAATATTCAATCCATCGAGAGTGAGCGAACCGGGCGCGGGTACATAACCAATCGGTGTTTCTGTGGCGTTGGCGCGGCCCTCGATGCGCTCCAGTATCCACTTCAGCACGCGAACATTCTCGCCATAACCCGGCCACAAAAATTTTCCGTCTTCGCCTTTGCGGAACCAATTTACGTGGAAAATCTTTGGCGGGTGCGCGACGCGCTTGCCCATATCGAGCCAATGACGAAAATAATCGGCCATGTTGTAGCCGCAGAAGGGAAGCATGGCCATGGGATCTCGGCGCGTGACGCCGACCGCTCCGGTCGCCGCCGCCGTGGTTTCCGAAGCCATGGTCGCGCCGACAAAAACCCCATGCTGCCAATCGCGCGCCTCGAACACGAGCGGCGCCACTTTGGCGCGGCGCCCGCCAAAAATAATCGCAGAGATCGGCACGCCTTCGGGGTCTTCAAAATGTTTTGAGATAGAAGGAGTTTGCCGGGCGGGAACTGTGTACCGCGAATTGGGCTGTGCGGCTGCGCCCTTGCTCGGCGTCCATTTCTCGCCCTTCCAATCCGTCAGGCCCGGCGGCGGCGTGGCGGTCATTCCCTCCCACCACGGCTCGCCCTCCTGCGTCATGGCCACATTCGTGAAGATGGTGTCGTGGTGCAAGGCGGTCATCACATTGGGATTTGTCTTTTCATTGGTTCCGGGCGCGACGCCGAAAAATCCATTCTCGGGATTGATAGCATGCAGCATTCCGTCTTTGCCGATGTGCAGCCAGGCAATGTCGTCGCCAATGGTCCAGACGCGATAGCCCTGATTTTCGAGCGAGGAGACCATCATAGCGAGATTCGTTTTCCCGCAGGCGCTGGGGAAGGCCGCGCACATGTAGGTCACTTTTCCCGAAGGATCCTGAAGGCCGAGAATCAGCGTGTGCTCGGCCATCCAACCCTGTTCGCGCGCCATCCAGCTCGCGATACGCAGCGCAAAGCATTTTTTCCCCAGCAGCGCATTGCCGCCATAACCGGAGCCGACGCTCCAAATTAGTTTTTCCTCCGGGAAGTGCAGGACCAGACGATGCGCGGGTTCCATGTCGCCAAGCGAATGGAGTCCCGGAACGAAATCGGAGGAATCGCCAAGGCGGTCAAGGGCCGCCTTGCCCATTCGGGCCATGATGCGCATGCTCGCGGCGACATAGGGGCTGTCTGTGATTTCCACACCGACTTTGCTATAAGGCGATGTTTCGGGGCCCAGAATATAAGGGACCACGTACATCGTGCGGTCCTTCATCGCGCCGCGAAAATAGGGCTCGGCCTTTTGTTTCGCTTCCTCAGGCGCCATCCAATTATTCGTGGGACCTGCGTCGGACTTTTCCCGCGTGCAAATGAAAGTGACGCCTTCGCTGCGTGCCACGTCGTTAGGGTTGCTGCGGTGGAGATAACAATTCGGATACGTTTTCGGGTCCAGTTGGTTGAACGAGCCGTCGCGAAGCATTTCTTCGACAATGTGCTGGTATTCGCGCTGCGAGCCGTCGCACCAGACGATCTTCTTCGGTTTTGTAAGTCGAGAAACCTCCTCAACCCAACTTTCCAGCGGCGTAGCCACATGGCCTCCTGTTTTTTGATTGGCGCGGGGGAAGTTGCCCAATTCGCAGGCAAGACTCTTGCGCGTCGTGTCCGACGATCCAGCAGTAGTGCAAATAACACAAAACAAAAGTTTATGCCGCCCAAGAACGAAAAGCAAGAAACTGAAACGCAGAGGATGCGCGATAGCGTTAACAGGGGGCGGAGATATGGCTTATGCAAGGCAGGTGAATCGTTTTGGCCGGCGTAGTCCCAATGTCCGGCCTAGAAACAATGGCTTACATTTTCTGGGTCGCAAATGGGTCTCATTTTTCGCGCGGCCCGGGCACGCCGGTTGTGCGCTCGGCGGGCGAGGCAAAGGCGGATGGTATACTGCGGGAATGTACGCGCGGAAATTGCGAGTCGAAGTTATCGTCAATGGGGAACGCAAAGCGTGTCCGCTCGAGTGGCTTGACGCTTTTTGTATGCGCAATTTTACCGGCTCGGCGGAATTTGACGACACTTTACCGGTGGCGGACGGGGAGATGGAAGCCGGCCTGCACGTTGAGCCCGCTCTTTTCGCGCAAGCGTTTGGGGAATGGTTGACGAAGCGCGGCAAAGGCAATGGCCAGCCGGTAAGGGTGGAGATTCGAGCAGAGCCGTCTTGATATGAAGCATTGCAAGGGATGTTGTTGACTTTGCGGAAGCGAGCATGGTACAGCAGTGCAGGAAGGAATGAGCGCTCCGCGTCTCTGTCAGCGGAAGCGCGATGAAAAGGAGCAAACGATGGCTGATAAAGATCCAAACGCGGTGAAGCAGGAATCATCCCAGACGCTGACGGACGAACAGATTGTCACCGAGCGGAAAATGCCGCGGCGGTCGTTCCTGACCGCGGCAGGTGCGCTCCTGGTCGGCGCCGCCGCGCTTGCGTCAGGCGTGAGGGCCGTCGCGCAGCAAGGTTCCGATCCGGACTCGAAGAAGGCATCCGACGCCGACAAGAAGGACAAGAAGGACAAGAAGAAGGGAGATCCAGACAGCAAGAAAGGATCTGACCCCGATTCGAAGAAGAAGACGGCTGATCCGGATAAGAAGAAAATGAAGGCGTCCGATCCGGATTCGAAGGACAAGAAAAAGAAAATGAAAGCATCAGATCCTGACTCGAAGGACAAGAAAAAGCCTGATCCAGACAAGAAGAAGGCGCCTCCGAGCGATCCGGACGGCGCGAGATACTAGCTCCGTTTAGTAAGATTGTAGGATTCAACCGAGAGTAGGCGCGCGAGGGGGACGCGCGCGTTTGCGGGGTTAAATGTCTTCTCCATCGGCCAGTTTCAACGCGCCAGTTAGCGAGGAACGCGTGTTTTCCCCCGGAGCAAGTTCCTCGCTCGAATGGCTGATTCACCCAGTCAGCAAGGCGAATTTTTTTGAGCGCTACTGGGAGAAACAGACGCTCGTCATTAAACGCAATCAGCCAAATTACTTCAATTCGCTGCTGTCCCTCGATGAAGTAGACCGCGTTCTCACAACGCTCGACCGCCGGTATCCCGATGTCACCCTGAAGAACGCGAGCCGCGAGATTACGTCCGACGACTACACAGTGGGCGGCGACGCGCTCGATGTCGCGAAGGTCTATCAACTTTTTGGTGAAGGTTCGACGGTAACTCTGGCGTTTCTGGATACGGTGGTGCCGTCGCTGACTTCCTTTTGCCGCGGACTCGAAAGTGAATTCAGTTTCCCGTTCCAAGCGAACGTTTACATGACGCCGCCTGGGGCCCAGGGTGCGAAACCGCATTACGATACACACGACGTGTTTGTGCTGCAGGTCGCGGGTTCGAAGAAGTGGAATATTTATGGGACGCCCGTGGAGCTGCCGCTGCCGTCACAGGATTTCGATTCCGCAATTCACGAGCAGGGCGCGACGACGCTTGAATTTGAGTTGCACGCTGGGGACATTGCATATATTCCGCGGGGCATCGTCCACGATGCGCGTTCCACGGATGTGGTTTCGCTGCATATCACGGCGGGAGTTCTGCGATACACGTGGACGGATCTGCTGCTGGAATTTGTGGCTAGCGCTGCTCTGAACGACCCGGCATTTCGCAAGGCGCTGCCTCCCGGGTTTGCGCGACCGAACTTTGACAGAGCGAACGCGCGAGAAACGCTGAGAAATCTGTTGCAGAAAATTTCGTCAAGGGCAGATTTTGATGCGGCGCTCGATGCCAGTTTTGACCATTTCGTGGATCAATTTATGTCCGTGTGTCCTCCGTTGCTGCGGGGCCAAATGGGTCAACTTGAGGGGTTGGAGCGGCTGACTCTTGACAGCGCGGTGGGCGCGCGGCAAGGCGTGATCACGCGCTTGCAAGCGAATCGGGAATCCGTGACGGTCGAATGTTACGGGCGGAAAGTTATCTTTCCAACTCACGCGCACGAGGCGCTGCAATTTGCACTGAACCATGCTAAGTTTACGGTGCGTGACCTTCCGGGCGATTTGGACGAAGCGGGGAAGCTGGCTCTGGTGCGGCGACTGATTCGCGAAGGATTGGTGGCGAGCCTACCGACTTGATTCAGCGCGGTAATTCTATGGAGCTGTGATTTTTTCGCAAGGACTTCAGAAAAGTCCGGGATCAGCGGGAAAGCTGCGATTTTCCGTCTTGCCTTGTCGTTGGATCGCGCGGCGTGAGAACGGGGCGCGTAAGCGCGGCTTTGATTTCAGGAAGCGCCACTTGCGCCGCAGCCACGCCGGCGGCCACCAGGTCCGGCGTTCTCTGAAAGTCGTCCCAGTGAATCTCTTTCACTTCGGGGCGCAGGATAATGTCGGCGTAACGCACCCAGTGCTGCGGCGCCTGGTCCTGAATAATGGAGAAGGAGCGGCTGATTACTTCAATGGTATTTTTCGGCCTCTGATCCGGCTGACCGGGATCGAGGTGAATGGCAATTACGACGTCCGCGCCCATGTGGCGCAAGGCTTCGGTGGGTACCGCCTCGGTGAGAAAGCCGTCGACGAGAATTCGGCCGTCGTATTCAACGGGCAGAAAAAGTCCGGGAAACGCGCATGACGCGCGAAGAGGCCGGGCGAGTTCTCCCGCGGTGAAATACACTGTCTGGCCGGTGATTATGTCCGTTGCGACAATCGCGAAAGGGATTTTGAGGTCCTCGAACGTGCGCGCTGACGTGAAGCGGTGCAGGTAGGTTTCCAGACGCTCGTTTGTGGCCATGCCCATGCGCGAAATGGTCCAGCGCCCGAAATCCCGAAAATGCGTCAGCATACCCTGATATTCGAGTTCGTTGAGGGAGGTTCCGGCTGCGTAGGCCGAGCCGACAAGCGCTCCCACGCTGGTGCCCGCAAGCAAATCGACGGGGATATTATTTTCTTCGAAGACGCGGAGAACGCCGATATGCGCGATTCCGCGCGCGAACCCGCCGCCCAATGCGACTCCGATGCGCGGACGGTCAACGGGCAAATCGTAAGCAAAGGAGCGAAGCCCTTTCACGGCTGTTCCGATCCAGCGAAACACGTTGCCCATTGCTCTCCGAATATCAGGGACCTTTGTCCCTCATGAATTATGATTATTGTAGCCTGTCCGGGGATGCAGGGGGTTTTAGGTTGACCCGCCCTGTAGCAGTTTTGTAACCTCCCGATTGCTGTCGGGCGAGCGGTGGCTGCTGCCGACCTGCAACCAGAAAAACTAATGACGATCCGCATCGAAAAAGCCGCGGTTCTAGGCGCTGGAACAATGGGCGCACGCATCGCAGCGCACTTGGCGAACGCCGGGCTGCCGTGCTACTTGCTCGACATTGTCCCGCGCGAATTGACCGCGGATGAAGCGCGCAAAGGATTGACGCTCGAAACGCGCGCGGTGCGGAATCGCTTTGCGCTCGCCGGAATCGAAGGCGCAAAAAAATCCCGTCCCGCTGCATTTTTCGTTCCTGATTTTGCCCGACTGATCACGCCGGGAAATTTTGAAGACAATCTTGCATGGTGTGCGGAGGCGGATTGGATCATCGAAGCCGTCACGGAGGACCTTGCCATCAAGCGGAGCTTGCTTGCGCGCGTCGACGAGCATCGCCGGCCGGGAACGATTGTCAGCTCGAATACTTCCGGGTTGCCGATCCGTCTGGTGGCCGAGGGGCGCTCGAGCGATTTTCAAGAGCACTGGGCGGGCACGCATTTTTTTAATCCGCCGCGCTACATGAAGCTGGTGGAGTTGATCGCCGGGCCGAAAACGAAGCCCGAAGTGCTGGCCGCGCTCGACGAATTTTGCGACCGGCGGCTGGGCAAAGGCGTGGTGGTCGCGAAAGACACGCCGAACTTCATCGCGAATCGCATCGGCACGTTTTCGATGCTGAATGCCGTGCGGCTGATGGGCGAACTCGATATGACTGTCGAGGAAGTCGACGCCTGCACGGGTCCTGCGATTGGCCAGCCGAAGTCCGCGACGTTTCGCACCGCCGATCTTGTTGGCCTCGACGTGCTGGCGCATGTGGTGCGCAATATTTATGAGAGCGTACCGAACGACGAGTCGCGCGAAATTTACAAGCTGCCGCCGTTGATCGAGGAAATGATGAAGCGCGGCTGGCTGGGCGAAAAAACGGGCAGCGGTTTTTACAAGCGCGTCAAAAAAGGCGGCGGCGAAAACGAAATTCTGACGCTCGATACAAAGACGATGGAGTATCGTCCGCGCCAGAAGGCGAAATTTGCTTCCATCGAAGCCGGGAAGATGGTTGACGACACTCGCGAGAGGCTCCGCGGACTTGTCGGGCCGATTCTGGAAGGCAAAGTGGTCGACAAGGCGACGCGTTTCATTTGGGGCGCGCTTTCGGAGACGTGCTTGTACGCCGCGCGGCGTGTCCCGGAGATTGCCGACCGGATTGTGGAAGTAGACCGCGCGATGCGCTGGGGATTCAATTGGGAGCTCGGGCCGTTCGAAATTTGGGACACTCTCGGCGTGGAACCGATGGCGCTGATGCTGAAGATGGTGGGCAAAACGATGCCGTCGAGCGTCACTTCGCTTTCGGCGTCGGGCAAAAAAACATTCTATGAATCCGCGCACGGGCACACGAGTTATTTCGATTTCGCGACTGCGGAGTACAAGCCGGTCGAGGAGCCGAGTGGAATCATTATTCTAAAATCGCTGAAGGAGCGGTCGAAAGTCGTCGAGGAAAATTCCGGCGCAAGCCTGATCGATTTGGGGGACGGCGTGGTGTGCTGTGAATTCCACGCCAAGATGAATTCAATCGGCGGCGACATTGTGGCGATGCTGCACGCGGGCTTGAAGCGTCTGCACACGGATTTCGACGCGATGGTGATCGCCAATCAGGCGGTGAATTTTTCCGTGGGTGCGAATCTGATGTTGCTGCTCGTCAGCGCGCAGGAAGAGGAATGGGACGACATTCACATGGCCGTCCGGCAATTTCAAAATGTGAATATGGCGATTAAATACGCGCCGCGTCCCGTCGTAGCCGCGCCGCAAGGAATGGCGCTGGGCGGCGGATGCGAAATCAGCCTGCACGCCGCGCGGATTCACGCCGCTTCGGAACTTTACATGGGACTGGTGGAAACAGGCGTGGGCTTGATTCCCGGCGGCGGCGGTACGAAGGAAATGCTGATTCGCGCAAACGAGCACGCGGCCGGCGGGGAAGACCTCGACTTATTTCATGCGCTGAAGCCCGTTTTCGAAAATATCGCCATGGCCAAGGTAGGGACCAGCGCCGAGGAATGCCGCGCGCTGGGCTACTTGCGCAGGTCTGATTTGGTGGCGATGAATCGCGACCGGCTGGTGGCCGACGCGAAAGAGACTGCGCTTGCGATGGTTCGCGCCGGTTATCATCCGCCCGCGCCGGCGCAGATACGCGTGCTCGGCGAGGAATTCATCGCCGCGGCGAAGCTCGCCATCCACCAGATGCTGCGCGGCGAATACATCTCCGAATACGACGCGCTGGTGGGGCGCAAGCTCGCCAACATTCTGGGAGGCGGGCCGCTCTCCGCGCCGCAAATTGTCTCTGAGCAGTATGTCCTCGACCTCGAACGCGAGGCGTTTGTGTCGTTGTGCGGGGAACGCAACACGCAGGCGCGAATCGCCCACACGCTAAAGACAGGCAAGCCCCTGCGCAACTAGTGTTCGCTAATTTGGATTGCAGATTGCCGATCGTGTTATAGAAAGCGCAAGAAAAACCTGGCACCGAAGAGGGAAGGGTATGTACGAGAAAAAGCAGCTATTTGATTTTATGATAGACCGCGTCAGGGAAGTCGGCAAGCAGTTCGGACTTAGGGACCCGCAGGCTTTTCCCAGGTGGTTTGCGACGATGTATTTCCAGAACCCAATGGACGTACGGACTACCGATTCGAGTGGCGACGGTAAAGTTGACCTCTTCTTCAAAGTTAATGACCGTGACAGGATCGAGAACCACATCCTGAACGCTAAGTTCACGAGCAGATATAACGAGATCGCACCGGTCAGTTTCTATGACGAGATTACGCGTTTCTGGCAAGCATTTGCAAACAAGCCGTCAAGGAACAAATACCTGAAAAGCGTGCGTCAGGAGCTAAGAGCCGAATACAAGGCGCTCCTGAATGCCTATGACGAAAGTCGAGCCTCGCTCGTGTTCGTGACCAACCACCGGCGCAACGAACGTCAGCACGCTGCCGTAGAATCGTATGGCGTTCAGGTATTTCATCTTGAGGACATCGTCCAGTTCATGGCGGATCACATGGAAGACGCGATGCCGCGTACACCCGAAATGCTGCTCACTGGAATTGGCTCAGTTCTCTCTCCAGACAGACAAGACACAAACGTCCCTACATCTATTGTGTTCGCAAGACTCATGGATTTTATAGCCTATATGGAGCATGACAGGTACTCGCTCCTGTTCGCGCGAAATGTCCGACTATCATTGGGCGACACACCGGTTAACGCGGAAATCCGAGAGACTTTTGAGGAAGCGCCGGGCGAGTTCGCTTTCAGCAACAATGGCATTACCATGCTTTGTGAGAGGCACCGTCACGATCCGGGCACTAAGGAGCTTAGGATCGAAAACCCTCGGGTAGTGAATGGCTCTCAGACGCTTCACAGCGTTCTTGATTCTCACAGTCCGGCACGCAATGCCCGCGTGATGTTGAGAATAATTGAGATTCCTGCACCAAGCCCGAACGACTTACCAGCACAAATTCAAAACCGCAAAGAGATAATTCAAAAAATCTCAGTGCGTAGTAACAGGCAGAATCCGATCAAAAGATGGAATCTGGTGGCGAACGATGATTTCCAGCAGGACCTGGCCCGTTTTTTTCGCAAGAAGAGCCTTTTTTACGAGCGCCGACAGCGGGAATGGATCGTCCGCAAGGCGGATTTGAGAAGTGTCGGGGTCAAGCGGGGCCCAGCAATAAAAGGACTAGCACAACTCATTTCTAGCTATTACTTTAGCAAGAAGAATCTCGGTCCGGCCGTTGCTAAGTCAAGCGTCGGTGAACTATTTGAAGATAAAGCGTATGAAACGATAAGTAAAACACTGCCAGAACTCGCCTACGAACTCTACCTGATTGATGAAATAGTTTCCCAGAGCTTTCGCGCCCTCGCTGAGCGGAAAAGGTACATCAGGAACCTGATCGGTCACGCAGATTTGAGCTTTTTCTCGCGGTGCATCATGGTGCTCGATTCGTGCGGTGCCAAATGGGGAAAATCTCAGTTCGGCGAACTACTCGAGAGTCAATTAAACGCATCAAGCAAAGCTTGGCGGCGGTTGTCGGAGATGTTGCTTCGGCAAATTGACGATCAGTATGGCAAGGAGTCCCGAACCTACTGGCGGAAGGAATCCCGCCAGTTGACCCGCAATAACTTCTTCAAGTCTCAGGGGTATGTAGGCCGGCTGCTTGCTTTGAAACCGCCATCAGCGGCGAGAAAGTTTGGTCGGGCGATTCTCGCATGACTAATCGCCTTGAAAGAATCGCTGAAACCCACCATACGCGTGTGGAAGGAAGGCCCAGCCTATGTTGCTTACACGCAGGCGCTCGATATTTCAAGCTGCGGGCGGGCTGCGAGCCAAGCTAAGTCTCATTTGCGCGAAGCCAGGTCGCTCTTCGTGGAAGAAATCGGGGGCGCGTGGGAGTCTGGTGCCCGATCCCTTGTAGTTGACACCGGAGAAACGTACCGATAGCATCCAGCGTCTCTTAAGCCATGCTTGTGGGTGTCAGGGGTGGCGTCCTCAATAAGGCGCAAATTTCGGAGTGTGAAATGAAAACGAGGAATGTTTCGCGTCTGGTTGTTGTATCGCTGCTGGTGGTGGGCTTGTGCGCCGTTGTGGCGCTGAGTCTTTCGCGCATCGTCTTGGCGCAGCAGAGTGGGTTATCGGCGTCGGCGGGATTGTCACACGCAGGAGAGCCGCGCTACTTCGCCATCAAGGGAGCGCGCGTCGTGCCGGTCTCCGGCGCGCCCATCGAGAGCGGGACGGTGGTGGTCGCTGACGGAATCATCAAAGCCGTCGGTGCAGACGCCACGATTCCGCCCGAAGCAGCGGTAATCGACGGCAAAGGCTTGACCGTTTATCCCGGACTGATCGACGCAGGCACGAGCGTCGGCCTGCCCGCCCCCGAACCGCCGCAGATGGGTCCTGCGCGTGGACGTCGCGCGGCGCGTCCCATGCCTTCGAAGCTTTCGATGGGACCGCAAGACCGTCCGAGCACTACGCCGTGGACCATTGCGGCGGACGATTTGAATCCTGACGATCCGCGCATCGAGAATTGGCGCAGCGCTGGATTTACCACGGCGCTCGTCGAGCCCGAAGGCGGAATGTTCCCCGGGCAAGGCTCGATTATCGATTTTGGCGACGAGCGCGCTGGCAACATGGTGGTGAAGCCGCATGCGACGCTCGATCTTTCGTTCGAGCCCACGGGAGGATTTTTCAGCTTCCCCGGCTCGCTGATGGGCGTGATCGCCTATGTGCGCCAGGTTTTTATTGATACGCGGTGGTACGAAGATGCGGAAGCGGCTTACAACGCGCATCACGAAGGCGTGGAGCGGCCTCCGTATGACCGCACGGAAGTCGTCATCGGGCAGGCGCTGAAGGACAACGAGCTCGTGCTCCTGCCTGCAAACGAGAAATTGCGCATCTATCGGGCGATTCGACTGGCGAACGAATGGCAAATTCACGCCGCGATGTACGGCGCACAAGAGGGCTACGAAATGTCGAGCGAAATTGCGCAGAGCAAATTACCGGTGTTCGTCAACGTCAACTGGCCCACGATGCCGAAAGACGCGGACACGGACAACATCACGCTGCGCGAATTACGTTTGTGGGACCGCGCACCGTCGACTCCGGCGGCGCTATCGAAAGCGGGCGTGCTCTTCGCGTTTTATTCCGGCGGGATCAAGAATCCAAAAGAGATTTTGAAAAACGTGAAGAAGGCCATCGACAAGGGGCTTTCGCCCGATGATGCACTGAAAGCCATGACGACGAATCCGGCACAGATTCTTGGCGTGAATGACCGCCTGGGCTCAATCGAGCCGGGGAAAATCGCGAATCTTCTCGTGACTGACGGAGATATTTTCAGCGAGAAGACAAAGATCAAGGATGTGTTCGTCGATGGCATGCGGTACCAGATTCACGAAGAGACACCTCCTGTTGGGCCGCCCGATCATACGGGCAAGCCGGCGATAGTTGAGCAGACGGGCGTGCGGGGGGTGCAGCAATGACATTCAAAAAAATGAGCATCAAGAAAATCACTGTGACGCTGGCGGCTCTGGCGATTGTGCCATTTATTGCATACGCGCAAACGCAAAATGAATCGAACGTCACGGTGATTAAGAACGCGACGATCATTACCGTCACGCACGGGCGCATCGAGCACGGCTCTATTGTGATTCGCGACGGCAAAATCGCCGACGTGGGCGCGAATGTGCAATCGCCCGCCGACGCGAAAGTGATCGACGGCACGGGGCTCTACGTCATGCCGGGCATTATCGATTGCCACACGCATATCGCCGTTGACGGCGACGTTAACGAAGGCAGTATTTCCGTTTCGTCCATGGTGAATATCAAGGACGTGCTGAATCCATATGACGTCGACATTTACCATGAGCTGGCGGGCGGCGTGGTGATTGGAAACGTGTTGCACGGGAGCGCGAATCCCATTGGCGGGCAAACGATCGTCATCAAGCTGAAATACGGCGCGCCGCCCGACGAGCTGCCGTTCCCAGACGCACTGCCCGGAATTAAATTCGCGCTCGGCGAAAACGTGAAGCACTCGAACTTCAGCGCGCCTGGAGTCGCGCCGCGCTATCCGGAAACGCGCATGGGCGTGGAGGAAACCATTCGCGATGCGTTCACGCGCGCGAAGGAATATCAACAGAAGTGGGCGGAGTACAATCGCCGCAAGGCCGCGGGCGAACAGAATTTGATTCCGCCGCGCCGCGATTTGCAACTCGAGCCGCTGGTCGAAGTGCTCGAAGGCAAGCGCTATATTCACTGTCACTCATACGTCTCCGACGAAATTTTGATGCTGATGCGCGTGGCGAAGGAATTTGGCTTCAAAGTGCGCACGTTCCAGCACGTGCTCGAAGGTTACAAGGTTGCCGACGAAATGGCGGCGGACAACATAGGTGGATCGACGTTCTCCGACTGGTGGGCTTACAAAATGGAAGCGTACGAGGCGATTCCGTACAATGCGGCGCTGATGACGCGGCGCGGCGTGATCGTATCGGTCAATTCCGACGATGCTGACGAAGCGCGGCATTTGAATCAGGAGGCGGCGAAGAGTATGAAGTACGGCGGCTTGAATGAAAATGAGGCGCTGCGGCTGGTTACGCTAAATCCGGCGATTCAGCTTGGCATCGAGAGTCACGTGGGCTCGATTGAAGTGGGGAAAGATGCGGACTTCGCGATTTACAATCACGATCCGCTGAGCGTCTACGCCGTGGTGCAAAAGACGATTATCGACGGGAAAGTTTACTTCGACAGGCAGGAGGATATTGCGCAGCGCACCGCGCTTGAAAAGGAGCGGAAGGATTTGCTGGAGAAAGACAAAGAAGCAAACAAGCCTCCACAGAAGCCCGCCGCCGAGGAGAATCAGAAGGGGAAAAACAAGAAAGAGAAAAAGCCTCACAAAGAAAAGAAAACGCCCGACGCGGCGGTCATGATGGCCGGAGGTGCCCTGTGAAGCGCGCCTTAAGACTCGTGTTGATCGCGCTGGCGTCGTCCGCGTTCGTATCAACGTCCATATCAACACCGGCGCAAACGGCTTCGCAAGCCTCTGCCGACGTTTACGCCATCAAGGGCGCGAGAATTTTCACGCTCGCCGGAGCGCCCATCGACAACGGCACAGTTGTGATTCGGGACGGTAAAATTGCCGCCGTTGGCGCGGATGTTGCGATTCCCGAGGGCGCAAAGGTGATCGACGCGACGGGGTTGCAGGTATATCCCGGCATGTTCGATCCGGTCACGCAGATTGGGCTCGAAGAGGTTTCGGCAGTGAACGCGACGATCGACACCACGGAAACCGGCGAATTCAATCCGGATGTGGTGGCCGCGACGGCGTTCAATGCCGATAGCTCGCACGTTGGCGTGACGCGCGCCGCGGGCATCACCGAAGTGCTCACCGTGCCGGGCAGCCTTGGCGGCTTTGGCCGCGGCGGCAGCGTCATCGGCGGGGAGGCGTCGGCTGTGCATTTGGGCGGCTGGAACATCAATGACATGGTGATTCGCCGCGACGCAGGCATGGAACTCACCTGGCCGTCGATTCAGACCGGGTCGTTCGACTTCTCGACATTTACGTTTACGCAGCGGCCGTACGCCGAGGCGAAAAAAGACTACGAGAAGAAAGTGGACCAGCTCGACGATTTGTTCGATGCGGCGCGTCACTACGCCGAAGCGAAAGAGAAAGGCAACGCGGATAATTTCTCGCGAGATTTGAAATTCGATGCGCTAATGCCCGTGGTCGAAGGCAAGGAGCCCCTGATTGTCGTGGCGTTCAAGGCGCGCGACATTCGCAACGCCGTCGAATTCTGTCAAAAGCAGAAAGTGCGAATGATTCTGGCGGGCGCGTCGGAGGCGTGGAAGACTATCGACTTATTGAAGAAGGACAATATTCCCGTGATCATCGGGCCGGTTCTTACGATGCCGCAATCGGAAGACGATCCCTACGATTCCGAATACGCCATGCCGGGTCAACTCTACGCCGCGGGCATCAAGATCGCGTTCGGGAGCTTCAATACTTCATTTTCCCGACGCTTGCCGCAATACGCGGGTACGGCCGTTGGTTATGGTTTGCCTGAAGATGCCGCGCTGAAGGCCGTTACGCTCAACGCGGCGCAAATGCTGGGACTGGGCGATCAGCTTGGCACAATCGAGCCGGGCAAAGTTGCAAACATTGTGGTGACCAATGGAGATTTGCTCGAGCTGCGCACGCAGGTGAAATATTTGTTCATCAAGGGCCAGCAAACGAGTCTCGATAACAAACAACTAGAACTGTACGAACGCTACAGCAAACGGCCAAAGCTGGAAACGCACTAGTCACG
>DASZCH010000010.1:0-4621 GCA_035943235.1 Candidatus Acidiferrales bacterium | reverse complement strand
GATGTAACACGCGAGCATCGCGACAATCACCAGAATGGCGGCAACCGCCGTGAACGTCAGCGGATCCGCGGCGCTGACGGAAAAAAGCAAGCTGGACATCAATTGCGTGAGGCCGAGCGACACAACTACGCCGATGGCAACGCCGCTGATTGCTATTTTCGCTCCTTGCCTAAGAATCATGCGCAGGACATCTTTATGCTGCGCGCCTAGCGCCATGCGGATTCCGATTTCATGTGTCCGCTGCGCCACCGAATACGAAATCACACCGTAAATTCCAATCGCCGCCAGAATCAGCGCAAGTGCGCTAAATAATCCGAGTAAAATGAGGGTTACGCGCCGCGTGGAAATAGAATCACTGACGAGCTGCTTCATTGTCGCGATCGCAAAAATCGGCTGATCCTTGTCGATAGACGCGACCACCCCGCGAATCGACCCAATCAGCGCCGCCGGATCAACCCCCGACTTCACCAGCAAAACCATGTCGTGCTGCGGCGCTTGCCGGAACGGGATGTACACTTCGAGCCGCGCCGCATTCGCCAGGCCGTAAAGTCTCGTGTCGCCGACCACGCCCACAATCGTCATCCATTTCGGTGGTTCTTTCCCGGTTGCATCGGGATGCCCAAACATGAATCGCTTGCCGATAGGATTTTCATGCGGAAAGAACTGTCGCGCCAGCTTCTCGTTAATCATCCCCACGCGCTGCCCGGTCTCGTTGTCTGCGTCCGCAAACGTTCGTCCCTGCACAAGCGTGAGGCCCAGCGCGTCCGCATACCCGGGACTCACGATGTGATAGTCCGGATGCGGCCAGCTCCCGGGCCTCGGCAGCGGCATTCCCTCGATGGTGATATCGGCGCGGTTGTGGTTCCCCGAAAAAGGAACCACCGTCCCCACCGCCGTTTTTTCCACGCCGGGCAGTGCGCGCACTTTGTCGAGCACCTGCTGCCAGAAATTGAGAATTGCCGGATCCTTCGCGTATTGCTGCGTCCGCAAGTCCATTTCCATCGTCAGCACGCGATCGGTTCGCAGGCCCGGATCCACGGAAAGCAGCCGGTACAAGCTCCTCATCATCAGTCCCGCGCCGACCAGCAGAACCAAAGCGAAAGAAATTTCTGCAATCGCCAGTGCCGCGCGCAATCTGTTCTGGCCGGCCCCGGCGCTTGCAGTCCTCCCGCCTTCCTTCAGCTCCGACTGCACGTCGGGCTTCGTTGAATGTATCGCTGGTGCAAATCCGAAAACGAACGTCGCCAGCACCACCACGCCTCCGACGAACAACAAAACGGCGCCGTTGAGCGTCACCGTGGCGCCGCCGAGCGCGTCCATGGGAATCAGCGCCGTCAGCCCTTGAATTCCGCCAATCGCTAAAGCGAGCCCCAAGATGCCGCCAAGCAGAGCCAGTACGAAACTCTCCGTCAGCATCTGCCGCATGATGCGGCTGCGGCTCGCGCCGAAAGCAATGCGTAGCGCAATTTCTTTGGTTCTCGCCGCGCCACGCACCAAAAACAAATTGGCCACGTTCGCGCACGCAATCAACAGCACAAACATCACTGCGCCAAAGAGCACCAGAATCTCCGCCTGCGAGTCACCGACGAACGCTTTGCGTATCGGCTGCAGCGCCACGCCGAACTCGTCATTGCTCCCCGTATACTCCTTCGCCAGCCGCGCCGCGATGCCATCCATTTCTTCGGTGGCCTGCGCGAGGGTGACGCCCTTCGCCAATTTCCCGATCACCGACATATCGCCGCGCGCCCAGCGCTCGCTGACCATTGGATTGCTTGTCGCCCACACGCCGATCGGCTCCAGCACGTCCGTCTTATCGAGCGCGCGATAATTCGCCGGCAGCACGCCGATAATCGTGAAGCTCCGCCCATCGAGCGAGATGGTCCGGCCAATTGCATTTCGATCGCCGCCAAGATGCGACTGCCACAGCGAATAGCTCACCAGCACCACGGGCGCCGTGCCGGCTTTTTCTTCCGACTGTGCAAAATCTCGCCCGAGGAAAGGCCGCACGCCCAGCATCGACAGAAAATTCGGCGAAACCGCGTCGCCGCTGATGCTCTCCGGCTGGCTCACGCCCGCCAGGTTGAATCCCACCTGATACACCGCCGCCATTTGCGAAAACGCTCTGGTCTGCGCGCGCCAGTCCAAAAAATTCGGATACGAAACGCTGACCGTACCCACCCTCGGCGTCGTCTCGTTCAGTACAATAAGCCGCGAGCCGTCGTGATAAGGCAACGGCTGCAGCAGGACGCCGTAAACCACGGAGAATATTGCCGTGTTCGCACCGATGCCAAGAGCCAAAGTCAGAATCGCGATGGCGGTGAATCCCGGAGTCTTTGCGAACATGCGAAACGCGAAGCGCAGATCCTGCCCCAGATGTTCGAGCCAGGCCCAGCCCCACGAATCGTGACTGACTTCTCGCAGTGCAAGTGCATTGCCGAAATTCTTTCGTGCGGCCATGTACGCCTCCTCGTGCGAGAATCCGTTCTCGACATTTTCCTTTTCGCGCAGTTCAAGATGCGCGCGCATTTCTTCATCCATCTCTTTGTCAAATTGTTTGCGGCGCACCAGCATCGCCACCCGCCGCCCTAATTCACCGAGCCATTTCATTTGTCGCTACCTCTTGTCCCTGAGTCATTCCGAGCGAGGATGCGACCAGCATCCGCCGAGGAATCTGCATTCCCTCTCTTGACTCTCAACTATTCGTACCTCAGCGCCACCATCGGATCCACCTTCATCGCGCGCCGCGCGGGAACGTAGCAGGCAAGCATCGCGACGAGCATCAGCAAGACAGCAACAGCGGCAAATGTGAGCGGGTCGCTCGCACTCACGCCGAAGAGCAAACTCGCCATCAATCGAGTGACCGCCAGCGCCGCCGCGATGCCTGCGACAATCCCAATGCCGGCGAGCGCTAGCCCTTGTCCGATCACCAGGCGTAGAACGCTGCCCTGTTGCGCGCCCAGCGCCATGCGAACGCCAATCTCGTGCGTCCGTTGTGCGACCGAATACGAAATCACGCCGTATACACCAACGGCTGCAATTATCAGCGCCAGCGCCCCGAAAATTCCGAGCAAAATAGCGTGGAACTGCCAATCGTTCAGTGAAGCCGAAACGACTTGTTCCATGGTTTTGACCTGACTCAGCGGTTCGCTCGGGTCCACATCGTGCAATGCGCTACGGATCTCCGGCAGCGAGACTGCCGCCGTTCGCGTGCGCACCAGAAACGATGCCGAGCTGTTCCATTTTGTTTGCGTATAAGGAATGAACATCGAAGGTCCTGGCGCGTCGCTTAGTGCCGACTCGCGAACGTCGCCAACGATCCCGATAATCTGTCTCGGCGCAGGCTCGCTCTGAGCCGGCCCCATCGGCTTGCCGATCCAGATTTGCTCGCCGATGGGATCTCGTCCCGGCCAAAATTTCCTCGCCATGGTCTGATTGATCAGCACCACGGGCGCCCCGCCGGCGTTGTCGGTCGCCGTGAGCTCGCGACCGCCCATCAGCGGAATCCGCAATGAGCGAAAATATTCCGGGCTTACAACTCGAATGTAAGCTCCCAACGGCTCACCGGGCGTTACCGTGCCAGTGTCGCCTCCCATGCTGAATAGAATGTCGCTACCTCCTCGCAGCGGCAAGGTATCCACGGTTGCAGCCTGTGCCACGTCTGGAAGCGCCGAGATGCGGGAGAGCGCTTGGTCGAAGAAGGCCGTTCGTTTTGCCGGCGTGTCGTATTTTTGATCCGGCAGCGAAACGGTGAAGGTCATCACGTTGCGCGGATCGAAGCCGGGTTTCACCATCGTAAGTCGCGCGAGGCTTTCCAACGTCAGCGCCGCCGCAATCAGCAACACCAGGGAAATGGCCACTTCGCTCGCTGCTAACGCGCGGCGCAACCGGCTTGTGACACGCGCGCCCGCTTGGTTACTGGATTCTTTTAGCGAGCCGCTCAAATCCACGCGCGAAGCGCCTAGCGCCGGCAAGAGGCCAAACAAGATCCCCGCGACAATACTCAGCACGAAGGCGAATACCAACACGCGCGCGTCAATCCCAAATGCCCCAACATGCGGCAGGCCCGCCGGAACGAGCGTCACAATGAAGCTAAAACTGGCATGGCACGTCAGTACGCCGAGCGCTCCGCCCAACGCCGCCAGCACAATGCTCTCTGTCAGAAGCTGGCGGATAATCCGGCCGCGACTCGCGCCGATCACGGTGCGGACAGCCATCTCCCGCTGACGCGTCGCTGACCGGGCGAGCGTCAAGTTCGCCACGTCCACGCACGCAATTAACAGCACCAACCCCACTGCGCCAAAGAGCAGTAGCACCGTGGAACCCGCCCACTGATTCAGCATTTCGCGCAGCGGAATCAGGTGCGCGCGTTCATGCAGCGTAAACATTTTCGGAAACTGGCGTCGCAGGTCCGACAAAGCCGGCGTAAGCGCGGCTTCGGCTTCTGCAACGCTGACTCCGGGTTTCAATGCGCCGAAGCATATGCGCCCTCCATTGCTTGGATTGTTGCTCGTGGCGGGAACCTGTGCCGGAAACCAGAGCTGCGCCCTGGGCGGACTGAAAGTCGGATCTGCGAACCCGGCGGGAAGGACGCCGACAATCGTATAAGGCTTGCCATTCAATA
>DASZCH010000009.1:0-5492 GCA_035943235.1 Candidatus Acidiferrales bacterium | reverse complement strand
AGTGCGCGCTCGACTCGGGCCATGTCGAATTGATGCGTGCGAAGAATTTCCAAGTAACCCAGCTTGTTTCCCAAACACAGCTTATGGTCCGCCTGCAGTTTGTAGCCGTGGCAAGTCCCGCAGATGCATTGAAGGTTTTCTCGACGGTCAGGATTTCCTGCCCTTAATCGCCGGATGAGCCTTGCTGGCACGATGTGATCGACATGCCGCCTTGTTCCAGTCTGCCTAAAGTCCACGCCGCACAACGCCACTTCACAGTTTCCGTTCAAGGCGGAGACCCGATGTGTTCTCCAACCCTTCCGGTCCGGGGCTGTGCCAGGCCATTTTCTGTCAGCACTTTCCCAACGTACTGGCTTCTCCTGCGTCCGGAAACGCGCCTTACAAAACCGGCACCGCCGGTAACGGTATGTCTTGCTCCGGAGAAATTTAGTTCTGAAGACCTCTGTCTGGCTATTCTTGCAGTAGGGACAGCGCATGGATGAAGACCTCCTTTCCTCGTGCCCGCAATGGCTTCTCAATGGGGAATACCGGCTAAACGGTCCAAGAAGGGCTGGAACAGAACCAAGGGCTGGAGCTACAGACTGTCGCTGTTCAATGGAAATCTTTAATCAGAACGAAGTGGGTATTCGAGCCGCCACCAGAGTAAGATGTGCTGGCTTCAACGACTCGACGCCAAGTGCGATTTTGTACTTGACAAATTATCTAGGGTATATCATCATTTCAGAGAAGACATATTCAACGGTTCAGGTGGCAAAGCTTCTGGAGATTACTCCAGCGACTCTGCATCGTTGGATTCGAGAGAAACGGATCGAGCCTCCGCCGCTTCAATCACTTGCTGGAATGGAAGTTCGCGTTTGGAACGCGAAGAATGTAGCGGAAGTCAGGAAGTACAAGGTCGAGCACTACTGGGGACGAGGAAACAAAAAGCCTCGTCGGAAAAATAAAAAATAAGCGAAGTAACGGGACGCGCCGGTGTTGGCACACCAAACGCGCCCCTGACCACGGTCGCACGTCTGAGGTGCAACGATGGCTGGAACAGAAGTTATCTATTTTCCGTTTGGGTTGCAACTTCCCGGGCGCCAAGACTTTCCGGCTCGTTTCCCCCCTGAGCCCGTAGCAAATTCTCCGCCATTGGCCATCCGCTTATCTTCTAGGATTTTGTCTTTTCATCCGCGCGCCGTACTTCAATTCAGCTGACTGAAAGGAACGACTGAATGAAAGTGGATGTCTATGCCGAGATGTATCTGTGGAATCGCAGCGCTGACCGGCTCATTTGCGTGCTCGAGCGGCTGGAAGCTTTCTCGATCTGCTCGAAGCAACGGATCAAAGCGTATCAAGTGCGTCTCGAAGAGATCCGTTCCGGCCTTAACGCCGATCTTGCCGAAGCGACAGCGGAACAGAACGCGCCGATGAAAGTCGTCTCTGCCGGCAGCGAACAGTCTGGGAAGCGAACCGCACGGATGAACAATTGAAATAAGCTGACGTACAGCCCTTCTCGTGCGTACGAAGAGCTTTAGAGCGTAATGAAAGCACGCGCTGCATACGAAGCAGGCCGAGCCGGTTTTGAGCTTTCACTCCTTTCGTTGCGAAGTCAGTTGTCGAGGCGTACATAAGCGAGCGTCCAATGGGGGAATGGAAAGCACCGCTCAGTTTGAGAATTCGCCGGGACCTGCGAACCGACCTCGAGGGGTTCGCCGCGCGAGAAAGGCGAACCCTCGGCAATGTGGGGGAATTGATTCTGGAATGGGGCCTCGAGCAACTGAAGACGGCTGGCTCCACCGAGCAGCTGCTGAAAAGCAAGATTTCTTTACCCGATAGTCGATTCCATCGACGGAACGTTAAAGAGTGAGAGCGTTGCGCAAATATGCAGCTCCTATATTCACGAGACTGCGTCTATGAAATCTTTCTTGTAATGCGGGAAAGGACATGGGGAGTTCTTTAACGACACGATTTCCTTATCTCCATGCACAAAAGGGAGCGGATACTAACGTTTCCGCTACCGCAGAGCTGAGGCAAGTCTCCGACGAATACCTTCTGTCGCGCCTCCGCGCGGGAGATGCTGAAGCGCTCGCCCTGCTGTTTGGTTGCCACGCCAAGATAGTTCGCCACATCGGCCGCAGGATCCTCCGGAACGATTCAGAGGCAGAAGATCTCGTCCAGGATCTATTTTTATTTCTCGAGCGGAAATGCGCGATCTTCGACAGTTCGAAAAGCTCCGCGCGTTCCTGGATCATCCAGATGGCCTATCAGCGCGCGATTGAGCGCCGCCGCTATCTGGCGTCCCGCAATTTCTACGCCCCGGCGGAGGCGCGAGACGAAGTCGAACGATTGGTCGGAAAACCGACCGGAGAGAGCGATTATTCCCCCGAGGAGGTTTTTCGCCGTAATGGTTTGGAGAAGGCCTTGCGCACCCTGTCGGAAGAACAGCGGGAGACGATTCGCCTCTATTTCTTCGACGGTTACACGCTGGCGGAGATCGCAGAAAGACTCGCTCAGCCTCTCGGAAATGTGAGAAACCACTATTACCGCGGACTGAACAAATTGCGGAAGGCCATGTTTCGGAATCCTGTGCGCCCGGTTCAACCGTATGGTAAATAGAAATGGCGACAACGGGGCCAGGGAGTGGTTGCCGATGCGACCGCATGATGATTTCCTTGAGCTTTGCGCCATCTCGACAACGGGCGAACTGAGCCCGGAAGAGCAGCAGCAGCTCAAAGAACACCTCGTCGTATGCGCCGAATGCCGCCGCGCATTGCAAGAATTCGAAGCGGCGGTCGATGAGGGAGTGCCTCTGCTGTCCTCTCTGTTGTCCGAGATCCCTTCCGAAAAGCTGGAGGCCGCGCCGGAGAATCATGCGGCGCCAGCCTTGCCTGTGAGAGAGGGAGTGTCGGACCTCGCCCAAGATCGCGCGTCCCTCCTGGCGATGGAATCGAGGGCAGAGACTCCTCCCGCGCACCGCGAGGCCGGCCATCGAACGCGATTGAATTGGAACTTTGTATGGGTGCCATTCGCTGCCGGAATTCTGCTCACCGTCGCGTTAGGAATTTATGCCTACCGCATCGGCCGATCCCGTGGCCTGGAAGTGGCTCGCGTCACTACCAGTTCTGCTGCCGACCAGAGGACGGCGGCTCTCGAACAGCAGATCAGCGACGCGGGACACGAGCGCGAGCTCCTGGCGGCGCAGCTCGCCGGGCGAGACCGGATGATTTCTGATCTGCGGCACGAGATCGAGCGGCAATCGGCCGCTCTGAGCGAGACGAAGACTGTTCAGGCGAATCTCGAACGCTCGATCGAAACTAATCAATCGGGCAAGCAGCAAGTGGTAGCGCAGAATGCAAGCCTTACCCAGAAGCTCAATGCCGTCCAAGCATCCCTCGAAAAAACCGAGTCACAACTCAACGCCGTCCAGCAGCAGCGGTCAGAGGGCCAAGTGCGCGTGGCGGGTCTGCAATCGCAAATCGATGACCTCTCGACTCAACTTCGCGAACGCGAAGCGGCGATTGACAGGCAGGAAGGATTGCTCTCCCACGACCGCGACATTCGGGAACTCATGGGCGCGCGCGAGCTCTATATTGCCGAAGTCTATGACGTCGGGCGCGATGGAGCGACGAAAAAACCCTTTGGCCGCGTTTTTTATACCCAGGGGAAATCCTTGGTTTTTTACGCCTACGATCTCGACCAGCAACAGGGAATCAAGAAAGCCGCCACTTTTCAGGCGTGGGGTCGGCGCGGCCCCGAGGAAGACCAGGCGCTCAATCTCGGTATCTTTTATCAGGACAACGTGGCCAAGAAGCGCTGGGTGCTCAAATTCGCGAATCCCAAGGAGCTTGGCCAAATTGATGCCGTGTTCGTCACCGTCGAACCAAAAGGCGGAAGCGACAAGCCCAGCGGGAAACCTCTGTTGTTCGCGTACCTGAAGGCCAGTCCCAACCATCCCTGATTCCGGTTTGACGCTCATTTGACGGAAATCGAATTCTTGGAAGGTTGATTGATACAACTGCAAAGTCTCCTGCGTAGACCGAAAGAAAGCGTTTGCGTTCGATCGTTACAGGAGAGGCGGCGTACCGATGCGTCGAATGAGTTTGCTTCTGGTCTGCGGTTGGTTTTTTGCTGCTGCGCTTATTGCGCAGTCTCCCAATGGAACCATCAGTGGCTTCGTGCACGACCCGTCGGGCGCAGTCATTGTGAATGCTGAAATCCTCGTCATAAACGATGCGACTCGCGTTCAGTATTCCACACGAACAAACGTCGAAGGGATCTATGTGGTTCCGAATGTTCCGCCGGGGCCGTACCGAATTCAGGTCGCGAAGATCGGCTTCAAGACGATCATTAAGCCCGACATCGTTCTGCACGTTCAAGATGCTCTGGCCATCAACTTCACCTTGCCGATCGGCGCTGCTTCGGAAACGGTAACGGTGCAGGGCGGCGCGCCGATGGTTGACACACAAGACGGCTCGGTCAGCACAGTGATCGATAGAAGCTTTGTGGAAAGTTTGCCGCTCAACGGTAGGAGCTTCAATACACTGCTCCAGCTCACCCCGGGCGTCGTCATTGCGCCAACCGGCGGATTTGCAGCCGGCTTTGGCGAAGCACCTGGACAATTCAGCATCTCCGGTCAGCGAACTGATGCGAATAATTTCACTGTGGATGGCGTATCTGCGAACTTCGGAGCGGGAAATACCACAAGTATTTCACCTGGACAGGCCGGAACTGGCACGGCACAGGCCTTCAGTGCCTTGGGAGGCACAAGCAGCCTGGTATCAGTAGAGGACCTTCAAGAGTTTCGAATTGAAACTTCATCGTTTGCTCCGGAGTTTGGCCGGACTCCAGGCGGGCAGGTAATGCTCACCACTCGTTCTGGCACGAACGATTTGCATGGCGAAGTCTACGAATACTTCCGCAACAATGTGCTGGATGCAAACGATTGGTTTGCGAATTCATTGCCAGGATCACCTCAGGCCCCGGAACGCCACAATGACTTTGGTGGCGTTTTGGGCGGCCCGATCGTGAAGAATAGAACGTTCTTTTTTCTGTCCTATGAAGGCGCTCGGCTGGATCTTCCAGGGAGCCAAACCGTGGAAGTCCCCTCGACGTACGCAAGAGCGCAGGTACCCTCTGCGCTGGCACCATTCCTGAACGCGTATCCGCAACCGAATGGGCAACCGACATCGCCGACAGCTTACACAGCCCCTTTCACAGGGGTCTATTCCAACCGTGGCACACTCGATGCAGGCAGCATAAGAATTGACGACACCTTGAACAACCGTTTTTCGATCTTCGGCCGCTACAACGACGCCCCATCCCAGTTGGCGAATCATGAGGATAGCTTGAATACCATCCAGACGACTGACGTGAACACGCAAACGCTGACTCTAGGCGTGGACATGCAGTTGAGCAGCCAGATGATTAATGCACTCCGAGGAAATTACTCCACCACGGACGCCGACGCCTCGTACTCCTTGGATTCCCTTGGGGGTGCCGTTCCATTGAAC
>DASZCH010000008.1:0-24999 GCA_035943235.1 Candidatus Acidiferrales bacterium | reverse complement strand
ATCTGCCACTGCGAATTCGAGACAAGGTTCCCCTGCGAATAGGCCAGCGAGCGCAAGCGCTGGATGGATTCCATCACATCAGTGGATTGGTTCACATAGGCCTGGCCAACGGCCGTGGTCCAATCGAGCTTCTCGTCCATCATGTCGAGAACTTCGGGATAGTGCGCGACCGCCTTTACACTAACGTCCCAAGGCTGATCGTCAATGTCTTCCTGGCCATTGGCACGCACCCAGCGGTCCGCGTCGTCGATTTGATCGACGAAAGTTGCGGCGGGCAAAACTTGAGCGAGCAAAGGGTCAGGGTACAGCGCGATGGGAGCCAGTAAATTGTCCATCTGATCGGGAGAATATGGCACGTAGTAACCTGAATCGTCACCCTGGTCTTGCTGATCCTGCTGAGCCTGCTGATCCTGCACGAAAGGGACGGGCTTCGCGGCCCCAACGTGAGCGGGCGTCGCTGCGTATGCGGCTAACGGTATGTAGAGCAAAGAAAGTGCGAGCGTGACGGCCAGAATTTTTCGCATGGCGACAATTCTCCTTGTACGTCTTTCGCTATCGTTCGTGTTCGGCGTGATAACCATCGTGCCGTTTCTGGCGAAGTCGGGGCCGCTTGTCAAATCATGGCCGAATAGAAGGGTGGGACTTTATTGTAGCAGTCTTCGCGTTCGGCGGGTAGACCTTGAGGAGGCAGCGTATCCCAATGCAACTCCGCCATAACTAGTGAGCGAGACAGCGCATTGAAGGCAGAGACGTGGACGGATAGAATAAAACGCGTGACGACAAATCCAGTCTCCGAAATCCGGCGGCGCATAATAGGTAAAACCCCATTCGTTCTGACTCCTGGAGGCAATTATGCTGAGCACTCGTGGAAACAAACTGACCTGGCTGGGCCATGCGACGTTCAAAATTACCACGCCAAGCGGAAAAGTGATCGTGGTGGACCCGTGGGTTAGCGGCAATCCCGCCTGTCCCAAAGCGATGCAGAAATTCGATCGCCTGGACACGCTCTTGATCACGCACGGGCATTTCGATCACATTGCAGACGCAGTGGAACTGGGAAAGAAATTCAAGCCGCAAATCGTCGCCATCCATGAAACAGGCAAATGGCTGGAATCGAAGGGCGTGAAAAATACGCTGGGAATGAACAAGGGCGGAACTCAAAAAGTTGGCGAGATCGAAGTGACGATGGTGAACGCGATCCATTCGTGCGGAATCGAGGACGATGGCAAGATCATTTACGGTGGAGAGGCCTGCGGCTATATCATTCGATTGCCCGGCGGACTGACGATTTATCATGCGGGCGATACGGCGGTCTTTGGCGACATGAAGCTTATCGCCGAATTATATGCGCCGGAAGCGGCCATGCTTCCCATCGGCGATTACTACACGATGAGCCCGCGCGAAGCGGCGATGGCCATTCGTTTGCTGAACGTCAAGCATGTGATTCCGATGCACTTTGGCACGTTCCCCGCGCTCACGGGGACACCAGAGGAACTCAGGAAACTGACGCAAGACATCTCAGGACTTGAGATTCACGCGCTGAAGCCGGGGGAAAGTATTGGGTGAGCGGACAATTTTATTTCCGCCATAGAGAAAGGCAAATTCATGGCTGACAAGATCACCGAGAAAAACGTCGAGAAGTATATCTACGATATTCTGCCGCCGCGCGACGCCGTGCTGGCGGACATGGAGCGGTTAGCTAAGAACCGTGACATTCCCATCATCGGGCCTGCGGTCGGCCGGATGATCTATTTGCTCGCGCAAATTTCGGGCGCGAAGCGGATATTCGAGATGGGTTCGGCCATCGGGTATTCGACGATATGGCTGGCGCGAGCGGCCGGCCCTAGCGCGGAAGTTTATTACACGGACGGCGATCCTTCGAATGCGCGGCGCGCGAAGGAGTTTTTCGAGCAGGCCGGTGTCGAGAAGCGAATCACCGTGATGACCGGCGATGCGCTGGTGATGCTCGACAAGACGAAAGGGAAATTCGATTTGATCTTCATTGACGTGGACAAGCACCAGTATCCCGCGGCTCTGCGCAAGGCGCTGCCGCGATTGAAATCCGGCGGATTGCTGCTTACGGACAACACGTTGTGGTCTGGGCGCGTGACGCGCCGGGCGAAGGACAACGACACGCGAGGAGTGCAAGAGTTCAATCGAGCTGTCTATTCTTCGAAAGATCTCTTCCCCGTGCTGATCCCGCTGCGCGATGGCGTGACCGTGTGCCGGAAAAAGTAGATGGGTGCGCGCAACTCAATCTGAGCGTCAGTGAAATCGCTTATTTGCGAAAGAGATTGGAGAGGAAGAATTTCAGGTTGGCGGGGCGTTCGGCCAAACGGCGCATGAAATACGGGAACCAGTCAGAGCCATAAGGAACGTAGACTCGCAAGCGATAGCCTTCTCGAATCAGTTGATCCTGCAAATCCGTGCGAATTCCGTAAAGCATCTGAAACTCATACTGCTCGTTGCGAATTCCCTGCTCCGCGGCGAATTTCTTCGTGGCCTCGAGCATTTGCGGATCGTGCGTCGCAATACCGTGATAAATACCGCTTCGGAGGAGCAGTTTCATCACTTTCACGTAATTGGCATCGACGTCTGCTTTTTTTGGATACGCAAGTTCGGGCGGCTCTTTGTAAGCTCCTTTCACCAGCCGCAGGCGGCAGCCCGCGGCGATCAGGTTTTCCGCATCCTGCTCCGTGCGATACAAATAAGATTGCAGGACGGTGCCGACGGCGTCGTTCGTGGCGCGAGCGCGCTTGCAAATGTCGATGGTGCGCTGCGTGTAGGCGGAGCCTTCCATGTCGATGCGAACGAAATTCTTCTGCGCGGCTGCATGGCCGACGATTCGTGCGAACAGATCCTCACAAAGCGATTGGCTGATATCGAGGCCAAGCTGGGTGAGTTTAAGCGAGACGTTGCAATCGAGATGCTCCGCCGCGATGCGATCGAAGATTCCGAGATACGTTTCGGCGGCGCGGCGCGCTTCCGCTTCGCTGGTAACGCTTTCGCCGAGGCAATCCAGACTGCACGGGCGGCCACGCGCATTGAGTTCGCGAACCGCAACAACGGCGTCGTCGAGCGCTTCACCGGGAACAAACCGGCGAGCCATGCGACGGCTGGCGCCGTTGTGCATCACGAAATGAGCCATGCGAGGGCTGCGCGACAGTTCCAAGAGAAGTGAGCGCAGCATTAGCGGCTACCCCAGGGACGCACTCTCAAGGCAGAGTTTTTTGAAGGACAGTGGGATTTTGGCATTGGGCGAGAGGCCGCGATTACTCCGAGTGGGCCTCCAGAAACCTCTCCGCGTCCATGGCAGCCATACAGCCGGAACCTGCGGCGGTAACGGCCTGGCGATAAGTCTTGTCCTGAACGTCGCCCGCGGCAAAAACGCCCTCAATATTCGTGCGGCTCCCATTGGCAGTTTTGAGGTAGCCCGCTTCGTCCATATCAAGCTGCCCGCGAAAAATTTTCGTATTGGGTTCATGACCGATGCCGATGAAAAGCCCGGAAATAGGGAGCATCGAGGTCTTATCGGTGTCTACGTCGCGAACTTTCACGGCTTCGACGTCATGCTTCGCCGGATCGAGCACTTCTTCGACAACGACCGGAGTGAGGAATTTGATTTTGCTATTGGCCTTGGCGCGATCGAGCATGATTTTGGAGGCGCGAAAATCATTGCGCCGATGAAGAACGGTGACTTTTTTGGCGAAGCGGGTTAGAAAAGTGGCTTCTTCCATGGCTGTGTCTCCGCCGCCCACCACGGCAATTTCCTTGTCGCGGAAAAAATAGCCGTCACAGGTGGCGCAAGTGGAAACTCCGTGGCCGATCAGCTCTTTCTCGGAATCGATTCCCAGAAGCCGCGCGGAAGCGCCGGCAGCGACAATCAGCGTTTCAGCTTCAAGCGTCTGATGGGCGGCTTCGATTTTGAACGGGCGCCGCCCGAGCGCGACAGCCGACACCGCTCCGGAGTAAAATTCGGCGCCAAAACGCTTGGCCTGCTTGCGCATGAACTCGACTAGCTCGGGGCCTAAAATCCCGTCCGGAAAACCCGGAAAATTCTCGACCATGGTGGTGAGCGTGAGCTGGCCGCCAGGTTCGAATCCGTCCAGAATGACCGGTTTCAAATTAGCGCGCGCAGCGTAAATCGCGGCGGTCAAGCCGGCGCAGCCGCTTCCGATGATCACAACTTTGTGCACTCGAAACTCCTCAGACATTTGATCTTGTCAGAACAGATTGTGACGCAAGCATTTCGACGCAAAACATTGCGGCGTAAGCACCGCCACGCTGACAAGGGAAGGCATTTTAACATCAAGAGGAAAGTTGGCCAGCAAAGTTCTTCTTCAAGCGCGGTTACGCCCTGGCACGAAGGCCGGCAGTTCATTGCAATCCTCAACATTACCACTATAATCGAGCCGCCAGCCTACCGCGGGGACAGGCCCAAGAGTGAAATTGCCTTCGGGAACGGTTACGCCTGACGCGGCTAAAGGAGACCCTCGATGCTGAAAGAGTTCAAAGAATTCGCAATGAAAGGTAACGTCCTGGATATGGCAATTGGCATCATCATCGGCGCGGCGTTCGGGAGAATCATATCATCGCTGGTCAGCGACATGATTATGCCGCCGATCGGGTTGCTGCTTGGACGAGTGGACTTCAATAACCTGTTTTTGAATCTGACGCGCACGCATTACCCGAATTTGGCGGCGGCAAAGGCGGCAGGAGCGGCAACACTCAATTACGGCGTCTTCATCAACACGGTGATTGATTTCCTGATCGTGGCCTTCGTGATTTTCTTGTTCGTCCGGCAGGTTAACCGTTGGACGAAGAAGCCGGGACCGCCGCCCGCGGCGACTACAAAAGACTGTCCGTATTGCCTGTCCAAGATTCCCGTAAAGGCGGTGAAGTGCGCGTTCTGCACGGCGCAAGTTACGGCGTGATCCAGCCCGTTAGGGCGAGGCCGGACGGCGATCTTTGATCTCCTGGAGATGCTGGCGAAGGCGCGCGAGCACTGCTTCGCCCTGGCCCTCGGCGATTTCGCGTTCGAGCTCCGTCAATGCGAAATGAATTATGTCGTGGTGATGGATCTCTTCGCCTTTTAATTCATCGCTCAATTCAAGCCAAACGTTGTGGAGAAGATCGATCTCCTTGGGGGTCAGATGTGGTGAGTGCGGCCCCAAGTAGAAAACACGCTGCTGACCTCCCGCGGTGATGATTTCGAGAGCGACACGGGGACGCGGTTCAGGCATACGCTCCCAAGCGATCCCGACTTCGCGTGCCTGCTCGGTGATCCCCATCTTCGAAGAGCCCCCAACGACAATGGATGCCGATTGCAGATTCGCGGCGGAGCGCAGGATGCCGTCCCACAAATCATTCGCGGCGGCCACGGCAAGACGGATGGGCTTCCCTTCTTTTTCGGCGATCGCTAAAACTTTCGTGAAGAGCAGTTGCTCGATCGTGCTGAAAAGCTGCTCGGGGTTCAGGTCATATTCGCCGGACGCGGCGCGGCGCAACAGGCGAATGTGCAGGACAACGATATCCTGCTGATCCGTTCTCAATCGCTCGAGAACAGAATGGAGATGATAGAGCGCATAGTAGTTGCTGACGGGCACCAGGATGTTGCCTGGGCGAACCCCCACACTGGCGGGCGTTAGATCCGCCTCTTGAGCCAGATTAAATTGATCGAGCTCCGTCGAGTGCTTCGTACCATGCTGCTTTTGAACGTGCTTCTCGGAAAGCACAAAGGCCAGAAATAAAACCACAGAAAAGACGACGCCGGCAATGGTGGCGTCCGGTTTGGTGAAAAGATTTACGATCGCAATAAGCAGCAGCGTCAGCGTGATCAAACCGAGACCCAGGGGAACTTCCTTACCCGCAATGGTGAAGTTCAACGGGACGCGATATTCGCGGTCCTGCGGGTGCGTATAGCGCAAAACGAGCACCCCGATTCCCTTCATCGCAAAACTCCACGTCACGCCAAAAGCGTATAGGTTACCCAGATAATTCACATCGCCGCGACTCGCCAATATCGTAAGGATCTGCAAGCCGGCGACGGACGTGATAATCCGATGGGTGGTGCCGTAGCGTTTGTGCGGGTGGCGAAACCAATCGGTCAGCACGCCGTCTTCGGAAATCCGGCTGAGGACTCCGTTCGAGCCCACGATGGCGGTGTTGACCGCGCCCGAAAGAATAAGCATGCCGACCACCACCACAAATACATGAAAAGCGAGGCGAAGACCGAAGGGTCCCTGCAAGTTCATCGACAGGCCGCCGATGAGATTTTCAAAGAAATGCGGACGAACGTTGTCCGGAATAATCATCACGGCGAAAATCGAAACGAGCGCCGTAAAAGCCAGGCTGTACGCAACGATTATAAGAGCGGTCTTCTTCAGATTCGCGAGCTTGGGATGTTCGATTTCGCGGTAGACCTGCGCCAGAGTTTCTTCGCCGCTCATGGCCAGAACCGAATGTCCGAGGCCCACGAAAATTATCAACAGCGTGAAGGTACGGGCGAAGTGAAATCCGCTGAGCCATCCGAGCGAGTGCTTGTCGAGAATCATGTTCTGCGGCAAAGGCGCCGGCGGCCAGTGAGCGCCGCGAACATAAACGGTATAAATGCACCAGCCGATCAAAATAACCACCATTACGGTCGTCGTCTGCATGATGCGCAACGCTTTTTCGCTCGACTCCGGGATGCCCTTGATGTTCTGCCACCAGAAATAAACCGTGACAAGAATCGCGATGGTTGCCGCTGTGCCGTTTACAGACAGGACAAGATCAATGTGGCCGTATCTTAGAAGCTCGTTGCCTAAACTGGCGATGTAATGTCCGGCGGCAACGCCGCTGATTGGCCCGGTGAGAATGAAATCAAACATCAGAGCCGACACCGAAAGCTTCGCGAGCGTTCCGCCCATGGCTTCCTTGACTACGCGATAGACGCCGCCGCGAACAAACATGCTGCAACTCTCGACGTAAATCAGGGAAACGGCATAGGCCAAAAGCATGACGCCCAAGATGAACCAGGGCGCGGACTTCCCGATGAACAGTTCCGCTTCACCGCCCGCGTAGTAAGCCGAGGAAGCAAGATCGTTCAGGACAATCGCTCCGGCGCGCCAGAAGGAGATAAAGCTGAGCATCGCCGTGGTGGCAACCAACACGTTGACCACAGGACGCGCAGAAGTCTTGGGTTGACCGGGCGGTGTGGGGTTCGATGCCATGGAAGAAAGAGATGCGGAGAACGACTATACGGCCAATGAGGCTAAAAGGAAAGGTGGTGCACGGAATGGAAATTGCCAAATAGGCACTGTCGCGCCGGGAGGTCGCGCAAGTTGCAGTTTAACCGGATTCTGCGTCGCGAAATTCACGAGCGCACGATTCGCAGGGGCAAATTTCGCGGAGATGGCCGAAACTATAAATCCCCGTGGCGTGGCCATCGGTGAATTCAATTTGGATTGCGTAATTTCCAACCGCGGCTGCGGCACGAGCAGTAACTCTGGGTTTGAACAGCGGCAGCGCGGCTGAACCCTCTGCCATTTTAACGGCGACGCCGGATTTTTTATTGTCCGCCTCCCTGCAGGTGGCGCAGGGGCAATGTTCACGAAGGTAAGCAAAATCGTAGTGGCTGGTGTGTGCGTCGGACCAGGTGATATCTATGCCGGTGCCGGTGGAGACGTGAACCTTCACATCGATGGGTTTTTTACGGACGTCTAATGGAATGGGCATTGATCGACTTTCATTCTCGACGGCGGTCCCGGGCGATTGCCGAGCGAACCGCTATTTCGCCGATGCCTTGGACTCATCTATCTCGCGCGCCGGGCAGCACGGGCCGGGCGGTATCACTTTTCCGTGAGGACACCTCTTCGGATGGCCGAGAAAGCTGCAAATGCGCTCGTCGAGCTCAGGGCTGATGATGTGCTCGAACTTGCAGGCTTGCGAATCGGCCTCGGCGTTGGCGATGGAGAATGTATCCGTGAACAGGCGTTCGGCGAGGCGGCGGCGACGAACGACGCCGCGAGCGCGACGCTCGCCGCGGTCGGTCAATTCAATTTCGGAATCCTGCATTGTCACCAAACCCACAACGGCGAGGCGCTGTAAAGTGCGCTCGGGATCGGCGTCCAGAGAATGGAAGCGCGCGAGCTTGGCGCGTTTGCCGATTTCGGCGCAGAGCCAGAGTTCCTCGAGCACGTGATCGATGCGTGCTTCGTCTTCCGAAGAGTAAACGGTGACTTGCGCAAGCCTTCCGTGCGCCAATTCGATGCGCCGGTCCGCGAGACTCCCGATGGAAGGATCGTGCGTGACCATCAGGATCGTGTGGCCTTCGCCGTGCAGCTCGCGCAACAAGCGAATCACGGTTTCTTCGTTGGCTTCATCGAGGTTGCCCGTGGGCTCGTCAGCAAGAATGAGCTTGGGATGATTGATCAGCGCGCGGGCAACGGCGACGCGCTGCTGCTCTCCGCCGGAAAGCTGCGAAGGAAGATGCGTAAGGCGTTCGCCCAACCCGACGCGGCGGAGAGTTTCGGCCGCTTCGTTTTCGTCCGTGGTGCTGTGAAAATATTGCGCGAGCATGACGTTTTCAACCGCCGTGAGATACGGGACCAAGTGAAACTGCTGAAAAACAAAGCCGATTTTCTCGGCGCGGAAGCGCGTAAGGCCCGATTCATCGAGGCGGCCAACGTCGACGCTATCAACAATCGCGCGGCCGTCGCTTGGCGTGTCGAGGCCGCCAAGAATATTAATGAGCGTGGTCTTGCCCGAGCCGGACGGGCCCATGATGGCGATCCATTCGCCCGATTCGACGCTGAATGAAACGCCGTTAAGCGCGCACACCTCGCCGAAGGTTTTTCTCAGCTCCGTGACTTCGACCAGCGCCACTGATCATTCTCCTCTTAAAATTACGGCTGGGCGGACGTTGCCGAGCAGCCGCAGAGGCAACGCTCCCGCGAGCGCAACGCCCAGCATTAAAATCACCGTAGCAGGCAGCACTTCCCAGCGCGGAGAAATGCTCGTACCGAAAACTCGATGACCCATCCAGATTGAAAGTCCCATGCCGAGTGCATATCCCAGAATTCCGCCCACGGTTCCGAGGACGCCAACCTCGGTCAGGAACAGTCCGACGACTTTTTGAATCGAGCCCCCCAGGGCCTTCATCAGTCCAACGTCACGGCGGCGCTCCATCGCGAGCGCAGCCATCGTGGCAAGCACGCACAGCGCGGTGAGGACAAGGATGAGGAATCCCATGGAGAAAATCAGAAAGCGGATTTGCTCGAGGAGCTTCCCTTCCGCTTCCGTGATTTGCGGAATCGCTTTCACTTCGAGAGCAGGAAACGCGCTCTGAAGTTTGTCCTCGACGCTGCGGATTTGATCCGCGGAGCCAAGAACACTCAATTGGATTAACTGGATCTTGCCGTCGAGGCCGGCAAGTTTTTGCGCGACCGGCAGGTTGACGAAAATCTGATTGTCTTCCGAGCCGCCCGCGTCCGCGATTCCCGCAACCGCCAAATTGACAGTACGGCCTTGATACGAAAGTGCGAGATTGCTGCCGGCAGAAAGGCTCAAACTGCGGCTTACGTTGCGGCCGATGAGGCAGCGCGAAAGATCCGTGCGCGGCAAGTTGCCCGTACCATCAATTTTCCACCATGGCTCCATTTGCCAGATTCGGTCGAGCCATGTTCCGGTGACCACGACGTTCTGTTCATTTTTTGAGCCGGCGCGCGCGACCACATACAAATCCGGAGACGCAATCGTGTCGGAAGCTTGGGAAGGACGGCCGATATCCTGCCCAATATTTTGGGCAATGTCGCGCACTAACGATTCATTCATCAGCGGTGCGCCTGGCGCCGCGGACGCGATTTGCGGTGGCGAGATGATGAGATTTGCGCCGAGCGAGCGGAATTCCTGAGTAAGCTTGTGGTTGATATCCAAATCGAGATTCATCAGCGCGGAAACAACCGCGCCACCGCTGATGAGCGCGAGCAGCGCCACGACGAGCCGCACGCGATTTCCCCGAAGCAAATGGAAGAGCAGGCGCTTGAACACTACTCGCCCCTCAGAATGGGAGCGGGTGGGACGTGCGCCGCGCGGTAGAGCGGAATCCAGCTTCCGATTAGCGCGACAGCGGCCGCAGCCGCAAGAATTATCGGCAGAACAACTAGACGCGGCGAAGTGGCGACGCCGAAGACTGTTTCGCCCAGCTCCCGCGCGAGACCCGCGCCAACTAGAAACCCGAGGCAACCCCCGGCGATGGCCAGGAGTAATTGTTCGCAGAGAAATAGACCGCCAACCAGAAAATTCGTAGCCCCCAGAGCTTTCATCAGACCGATTTCGGCGCGCCGTTCTATGGCCGTAGTGGCCGAGGTAGCGCCGACAGCAAGACCGGCGGCGATGAGCGCGGCGATGGTCACAATCCACAGCAGCAGGCTGACGCGCGAAAGCACGCGGCCTTCGGTTTCAGCGACGCGGCGGATGGTTTCGACGTGAGTCCCTGGGAGAACTTCCCGGATCTGGAGGCCAATCGACGTGATGTACGGCGAGCAATACCAACGGTCGTACTCCGTGGGCGTCATCTTGTTGGGATCTTCGCGCGAGAAGGCATCGGCGGGCTTGGTGAGTGCGCTGACGAAAAGCTGGCGAAATTCGCCGGGCTTGTTGGCGAGACCTTGCGCCACGGAAAGCGGGCAGAGCACAGCGTCGTCCTGCGAATCACCCGTGGTGATGATGCCCGTGATGCCGGCCACAGATTCGCGGGCGCCCACACTGAGGTTTAATTTGTCACCAATGGCAATTCCTTTTTTTTGCGCCAGGGTTGCGCCCACGACGCAATCTTTCGAATCATCGGCGAACCATTGACCGCGAATTTTCCACCAGGGGTGGGTGAAACTAGCGCCCGTTACGAACGTGGTGCCGTCCTCGATGGGCACGGAATGCTTGTACCAAGTCCCGATGAGCGTTGTCTGAAAGCTTTTTGCGCTCGCGACGCTGGCGTCGACCGGAACGTCGAGGAATGGCGTAAAACCGAGAATGTTATGTCGCCAGAAAATCGCTTTTAACTTGGGAAGATCCGAAGTGGGAAGATAGGCGCCCTGTGCGACTGGACGATAATCAACACCCCCAATCTCGACGGGCAGCGTGTCGGCTTGCGGAGTCACCAGCAGGTTCGCACCAAGGCTGCGAAATTCGCGCGCCAGTTGATCGCCCACATCGACGGCCACGGTGAATGTAGCCGTGGCCACAGCCATGCCAAGAAGCACGGCAATTCCAGTGAGCACTTTCCGCCGCGCATTACGCGCGAACGATTCTTTTAGGAGGCGGATAAACATGCGCGTTTTATACCTCTACTTCTCAATCTGAGTGGCCGCGTCGGTCATAGCCGAAAGGTCGGCGACAATATCTTTTCCTTCGACATTCGACTTGAAGGCGATGGGATTGCAACCTCCGCGCGAGCCAATTTCGCCGGCGTTCACCGGAGCGCCGCAGTTGCGGCAAATCAACATCGAACCTTCCTGCCGATACCCGATCCGGCCGCAGATTTGGCAGGCGTCCAGCGCGGTAACATAGTCGCCATTGGCTTTGCGAATGACAAAAAAGCGAAACGCGGTTCCCTGCACATCCACGCTGTAAAAATGCACGAAAACGCCGCTCATTTCCGCCAGCGGGATGCGGACAATGTTTCCAACCGCGACGACATGTTCTGCTTCCGGAGGCGCGGCGGACGCGCGCGTGTAAACAAATTCAGCCGTCAGGGAAAGTATGACAGCCAGGCACAGAAAGGCCGCCGCGAAACTCCATCCCCGGCGCCGGCGATGTTCGTGTTCCTTGAGACGCTTTTCAGCGGGATTCGCGGCCGAGCCGCCCGTCTTGCCACCTGCGTCGCTGCTCTCGCTGCCGGCTTTGTCATTATGGAGCGCGAACCACTCGCGCAACACCACAATTGCCGCGACACCGAGGATGACGACGAAGAAAAAGTATTCGTTGCGGACAATGGGGCCGATCGTCGCCATTTCCTGCCTGCTGGAGGGAATCCACGTAGCCTCGCTCAATTCGTGCAGACCCGTGAGCCCCAGCTGAAACGCGACGACCATCAGGATCGTGCTGGTGGCGGCGAAGAACCGGCCAAGCGGAATCTTGAGCGTGCCCTGGAAGAAAAACAGGCCGACGGCGACAGCCAATGCGATACCGATTCCCGTGCCGATCCAGACTTGAAGGCCAGCGATCGAGAGCTCGACCGCGCGAAGAATCAAAATCAGTTCCGCGCCCTCGCGCAGAACCATCAGAAAAACGAAAAAGCCGATTCCCCACCCCGCTGCACGCTCGCCCCTCTGTGCATAATTCTCGATGCGCTGTTCGATTTCCTTCCGCAGGCGGCGCGCGATGCGGTTCATCCAAATGATCATGGAAACGACAAGAGCCGCGGCGGCGAGCATAAGCACGCCTTCGAAACCGTCTTCGCTGATCTGCCAGCGCTGCAGAAAAACCGCGGCTGCGAAGCTGCACGCGACAGCAAGCCCCACGCCAGCCCACACGTAACGCGCCAGTTGGCGGCGGCCAGTGCGATTGAGATAGACTAAGACAATGCCGACCACAAGGGCCGCTTCAACGCCTTCGCGGAGAGCGAGTAGGAGTGCGGAAAGCATTTAGGAGTCCGGACCCAGTTGTAACTCAGTATCAACTAGGAATTTGAGTGTATCGCGCGCCAAAAATATCGTCAAGAGAAATACCCTACGTTCGATAGGCTTTCCGGTCAAGCGCCATACCACAGACCGCTGGCCCGTTTTTCCGGACGCACATCTTGGCTTTCGCGGCACAGACACAGGCAACTTCACGGCTTCCACACCAATCTCTGTAAGAATAGCGAACAGGTACAGCCATTGCGCATATTTCTAACAATCGCCTTTTGCCTGTGCACTCCCCTGGCCGCCACGGCGCAGGTGCAACCGGCGAAGCCCGCATTGGCGCGAGAGCAAACGAAAGCGCATGATTCCAAGCGTGCGAAGCAAGCGTACGAACGCGGTCTGAAAGCGGAAAAACAGAAAAATTGGCCAATGGCGTTCGCGGCTTACACGGAAGCGGTGCAGCAAGATTCCACGAAACGGGACTATTTATTGCGGCGAGAGCTTGCGCGGAGCGAATTGATAAGCGGTTTCGTGGACCGCGCCGAGCGCGATGCGTTGACAGGCCGTTTGGGCGAAGCGCGCGAGGAATTGAATGCCGCGCTCGTACTTGACCCGGGCGATGAGATCCTCCGCGAAAGACTGGCGCAACTGGCGCCATCTTCGGCCGCGGCTCTACGCCAACTCATGGCCGAGCCGGCGGGTATGGTGCGACTTGAGCCGCTCATCGGCACGCGCAGTTTCGATTATCGCGGCGATACGATGGGCGCCTACCAGGCCGTAGCGCGCGAATTCGGAGTGGATGCCTCGTTCGACGTGGACTTGCAACCAGCGCCCGTTCATTTACGAATTGACCATTTGGATTTCTCAACCGCAGCGCGCGTGCTCGGCGATATGACCGGAACTTTCTGGAGGCCGCTGACGCGGAGGCTTTTCTTTGTCGCCGCTGACACGCCGCAAAAACGCCGCGCCTACGATCTCTCCGTTGTGCGCACCGTCGAGTTGCCCGGGTCCGAGACGCCAAGCGAAATGACGGAAGTCTTGCGCATCATCCGTAGTATTGCGGGGATTACGCGGGCCCAACTGAACGAATCCGCGCGAACCATAACGATGCGGGCGTCCCCACAGGCAGTCTCGGTGGCGGCGAAATTACTGGAACAACTGCAACAGCCGCGAGGAGAAATGGTGTTGGAAGTGGAAATTCTCGAGGTGGACCGCAATGCCGCGAGCCAAATCGGAATCACCCCGCCCACATCGGCGTCGACTTTCTCCCTAACCCCGCAGCAAATCCAAACGGCACAATCGGGCATAGCCGGGCTTGTGGAAGTGATTCAACAACTTTTTGGCCCCACGAGCGCACTTTCCGGATTGGGCGGGAACCAGATTGCCTCGCTCATCGGATCAGGCCAAGCTGGCATAGCTTCGCTGATTCCACCTCTGATCGCGTTGGGCGGCGGAAGGACAACATTTCTTGCCACACTACCCGGCGCAGCGGCAGCCTTTTCCAACACACTAAGTGTGATAAAAAGCGGCAAGCGAGTCCTGCTGCGCGCGGAAGACGCAAAGCCCGTGACGTTTTTCGTAGGGGATCGCGTGCCGATCGCGCTGGCGCAATTTTCTTCCAGTCTCACTTCCCCGACTTTCATTCCCGCCGTGTCGTCGGATCTTTTCCCACGCACGGATATCGCAACCGGCAGGAATCCCGTGGCGATTGTGGTATCCGATTTCAACGCTGACAATAAGATCGACCTCGCGAATGCCAATCATGATGACAACACCGTCTCCATATTTCTGGGAAACGGTGATGGAACATTTGCCGCCAACGGAACCCTCACGACGGGACAGGGCCCGGCTGCTCTGGTAACGGCGGACTTTAACAACGACAGCATCCCCGACCTCGCCGTCGTCAACGAGACGGACGGTACAGTTTCCATTTTTCTGGGCAATGGCGACGGGACATTCACGCTCAAAGGAACTTTTCCCACGGGCAACACGCCAGTGGCCGCCGTGGCGACGGATTTCGATGGGGACGGCCATCCGGACCTTGCGGTTGTGAATCAAGCGGACAACACGGTCTCGATCCTGCTCGGGAATGGCGATGGAACTTTTCAAGCGCAAACCGTCCTCTCGACAGGGCTGAGGCCCTCGGCAATCGTTACGGCGGATTTCAATAACGATGGCCAGGCAGACCTCGCAATTACAAATCAATCCGCGAACACCGCCTCGATTTTTCTCGGAAACGGGACGGCTACCTTTATCAGCGAAGCAACGATTCCCACTGGAGCGTTGCCGGTCGCCATTGCCGCGGGCCAGTTCAATCTGGATACCAACACGAACATCGGGCTGGCGATCGTCAATCAGACGGATAACACCATCTCGAATTTCCTGGGCAACGGCGACGGGACATTCACGGCCAATGGCACTTCGGCATTGAATGGAACTTCGACCACGGGCAATAAACCCGTGGCGATTACTGCCGGTGATTTCAACGTGGACGGGCGAACAGACCTGGCGATATCGGATGAGCAAGCCGATACCATTGACGTTTTGATTGGCAACGGTGATGGAACATTCGCATCACCGCTGAACTTGCCCACCGGCGCCGGTCCTATCGGGCTTGTGGCTGGAGAATTCCTGGGTACAACCCATCCGCCCGACTTGGCCGTGACGAATTCAACGGCGAATACATTGTCGGTGATTCTGGACAATGCCACTTTCAATTCGACAAATAACGCTCCCGCCCCAACTCCCTACCCGAGTTCCGAATACGAGGACATTGGGCTGAAGATGAAGGCCACGCCGCATATGCACTCGGATCATGACGTGACGATCGAGTTGCACTTTGAACTGCGCAGTTTGACAGGACAGACGGTCAACAGCATACCTGTGATCAGCAATCAGACAATCGATCAGACGGTTCGCGTGAAAGACGGCGAAACGACTGCCCTGGCAGGAATCATCGAATCGCAAGAAATGCGCACAATCAGCGGCACGCCAGGACTGGCCGAGTTGGGACCCTTGGGTTTGCTGGGGAGCAACCGGAACACGCAAAATAACAACACGGAATTGCTCATATTACTGACGCCCAGAATTGTCACGTGGAACCCCAAAACGGGAGAGCCGATTTATGCGGGGCGGCAGCCCGTCGAGGGCGGCGGAACTGCACCCATTCGGCCCGTGCCATAGAGATTTCGGAACAGTTCCTTAATTCGCGCGCGAATAACCGCACTTTACGGAGCGGCTTCCAGTACCACGATCGGCTGATAAGTGCGGGGGACGACCGCCTGGGCGATGCAGATGAGCTGCTCCTGCGAGTTGAAGACACGGAGGCGCGCAGGCTTCCAGTCGCCGGAATCCAATTCTTCGGGCGCATTCTGTGCAATGGTTGTCCGCCCCGGCTGAATCTGCGCGATCGGAATATTGAATTTTGCACCATGACGCACGCGACGCTCAAGGACCGGCAGGATCGTGACGCGCGGCAGCTCCGGCAGCAAGGCTTCCAAGCGAATCACGCGTTCGGCTAAACGGCCGGCGCGTGCGGCTTCGGCCAATTCCTCGAGCTTCGTTGCCTGGTCGAGCGTGAATTCGCCGACGGCCGTGCGGCTGATTTCGCAGAGATGCGCGCCCGAGCCTTCCAGTTTGCCGAGTTCATGCGCCAGCGCGCGGATATACGTGCCCGCGCCGCACTCGATAGTGAACTTCGCGCGCGATTCCGCAATTTCAGTCAGGCGAAACTCGTAAATCTCCACTTCGACGGGCTTGAGCGTGACGGGCTTTTTTTTGCGGGCCAGTTCGTGCGCCGGACGCCCGTGAATCTTTTTCGCGGAAAATGCCGGAGGTACTTGCTGGATGCGCCCAAGGAACCCAGCGGCGAACCGCGCAAGCGCTTCGCGATCCAGAATTGGCGCGCCATCGGGCCCTTGGGGCTCGCCCTCAGAATCGTACGTGTCGGTCGAATAGCCGAAGCGAACTGTACAATTGTACCGCTTGCGGCGCCCGGTATAAAATTGCGCGAGGCGCGTGGCGCGCCCGAGAAGAAGCACAAGAACGCCCGTCGCCAGCGGATCGAGGGTGCCCAGATGCCCAATCTGTCGAAAACCCACCAGACGGCGCACGGCTTCGACAACATCGTGGGACGTCTTGCCGGACGGCTTGTCTATGACGACGGCGCCGTCCGTGTGCGGCGGTTGAATGTTTCGGGGCATCAGGATGAGGGATCGCGCCGCAAGGAGCTTACGCTTCTCCCTCGCTCTTGCTTTTCTTCAAAAGATCGTCGATGCGGTGGCCGTATTCTTCGGAGCGATCCGGGACGAAATCAATATCCGGGGCGCGCCGAAGCCGCAAGCGCTCCACGAGTTCATGGCGGATAAATCCCGAAGCGGCGGCGAGACCCTTGAGAGTGGCTTCGCGCTCAGAGTCTGAGCCCAATACTTCCACGTACACACGAACGTGCTTCAGGCCGGGCGCGACGCGCACTTCGGTGACGTTCATTGCGCTCGCGAGCCGCGGATCCTTCAGCTCACCCGCAAGCATCAGGCTGACTTCGTGACGAATTTCCTCCGCGATGCGTTCAGAACGATGGCCGGCAACTGTCATGTGCGGCAACCCTGTTTGAATTTGGCCCTTCCGTGAGCAAGGGTTTCAAAAATAATCGATTTCGTGCGAGATCAAATCGCGCCCCAGTACCTGCTCCGATGCTTCGAGCACGGCCGCCATGGATTGCGAGAGATGCTGATCGTCGGCCGAAATTCCCACCACGCCGACAACCGAGCGCTGCCACACCTCCTGATGGTCGAGCTCCGCAACAGCCACATTGAAGTGCCCGCGCAGGCGGTCCTTCAAGCTGCGCAGCACCTGCCGTTTGTCCTTGAGGGATCGCGCGTCCGGAATGTGAATTTCCAGAGTGACCAGGCCGATTGGCAAATTGCCCTCCCACTGCGGAGGAACTGCGGCAGATTAACTCAGGCGTTTGCTCCCGGATGAGCCGTGCGCTCCATCGCGAAGCATTCGAGAATATCACCGACTTTCACGTCGGCGAAATTCGAAATACTGATTCCGCATTCGAAGCCGGCGCGGACTTCGTTGACATCGTCCTTGAAGCGCCGGAGCGAGCTGACGCGACCGGTGTAAACCACAACATTGTCCCTTAGGACGCGGACTTCGGCGTCGCGCTTCACGATTCCATCTTGAATATGGCAACCGGCGATCATGCCGACGCCCTTCACGCGGAATGTGTCGCGCACTTCGGCGCGGCCCAGATACTGTTCCTTGATAACCGGAGCAAGCAAGCCGACCATCGCCTTCTTAATTTCATCCACCACTTCGTAGATGATCGTATGCAGACGAATGTCAACGCCTTCCTGCTGCGCCAGGTCAGAGGCTTTGCGTTCCGGCCTCACGTTGAAAGCGATGACGATGGCGCTCGACGCGGACGCCAAGAGAACATCGGTTTCAGAAACAGCCCCAACGCTGGCATGAATGATCTTGAGCTTCACCTGATCGTTTGAAAGTTTGGGCAGCATTTCGCTGAGAACTTCAACGGAACCCTGCACGTCGCCTTTGATGACAATCGGGAGATCTTTGACCTCTCCGGCTTTGAGTTGCTCGTGCAGTTGGTCCAGCGTCAGGCGAGAGCTCGCCGATTTCGCGAGTGTTGCTTCGCGCAATTTCGATTGGCGATATTCGACGATGTGGCGCGCCTTAGCTTCGTCAGCAACATAGAATTGGTCGCCCGCATCCGGGATGCCTTGCAAACCGAGAACTTCAACCGGCGTCGAAGGGCCGGCGCTTTTCACCGGCTGGCCGCGATCGTCATATAAGGCGCGGACTTTGCCGTAAACGGCGCCGCAAATAAAAACATCGCCCACGCTCAAAGTGCCGTTCTGTACAAGAACCGTGGCAACCGGCCCGCGGCCTTTATCGACGCGCGATTCGAGAACTGTGCCGCTGGCAGAGGACGCCGGGTTGGATTTGAGTTCACGAAGATCGCCAACGAGCAAGATCATTTCGAGCAGGCGCTCAACATTCTTTTTCGTTTTGGCCGAAACTTCCACCATCACCGTATCGCCGCCCCAATCCTCCGGCATCAAGCCATGATCGGCCAGTTGGCGCTTGACGCGCTCCGGCTGGGCATCCGGCTTATCAACTTTGTTCAGCGCTACAATGATGGGAACCTTCGCGGCGCGTGCGTGATCGATAGCTTCCTCGGTCTGCGGCATCACGCCATCGTCTGCGCCGACGACAAGAACAACAATGTCCGTTACTTTTGCACCTCGGGCGCGCATGCGCGTGAAGGCCTCGTGGCCCGGCGTATCAATGAAGACGATCCGCTTCCCATCGATGTGAACGTCGCTCGCTCCAATATGCTGCGTAATGCCGCCGGATTCGCCGCCCGCAACGTCGGTGGAGCGAATCGCGTCGAGGAGGCTCGTCTTGCCGTGATCGACGTGGCCCATGACCGTGACAACCGGAGCACGCGGCGTGAGCCTTTCGGATTTGTCATCCTTGCTGACGTCCTCGTGCGCCATCTGCTCTTCGAAAGAGACCACTTCCACGACCCCGCTGAAGGCTTCGGCGAGGCCTGTGGCCGTTTGAATGTCGAGAGCCTGATTAATGCTGGCGAAGACGCCCCGGTCGAGCAGGTTCTTCAGCAACTCCTTGGCGCGGATGTCCAGCTTTTCCGCAAGCTCGCGCACTGTGATGCCTTCGGTAATAGTGACCGGGCGGGGCTCGCGGACTACGGGTGCCACAGGTTCAGCGTGGCCAACGCCCCGGCCAGCGGCGGCGCCGGAGCGCGCGCGAACCGGATGCAGCTTGCGTTCGCCTTCCGCAAAACGTTTCTCAATTGTGGGTTTGGCGCGAGCGGGTGGCTTGCGAACATACAGAGGCTTGCCAGGCTCTGCCTTCGGCGCCTGCCCCGCGGCACTACCGGGCCTTCCGGTCATTGGCTGGCCTGGCCGGCCACCAGGACGTTGCGGAGGCCGCATGGGCGCGCCGCCGGGACGTGGAGCCCCCTGTCCAGCAGCGGGCCGATAGCCTGATGGAGCGCCGCCAGGCCGGGGCGGAGCGCCTGGTCTTGAATATCCGCCGGGCGGCCGTTGGCCTTGGCCGGGCGCAGAACCGGGACGCGCGGGTGTTGCGGAGCCACCAGCGGCAGCGGGTCTTGTAACAATGGGAGCCCGCTGCGGCGGAGGAGCGCCGGGCCTCTGAGACGGAACAGTCGTTGGCGCGCCAGTTGACGGCGGTCCGCTCCTCGGAGCAGGCGTTGGATGAGGTGCGCCGCTGGGTGCGCCAGCTACAGGAGCACCCGCGGGGCGCGATGTGGCAGACGCAGCCGCCGCAGGACGAATCGGAACCTTTACGCCCGGTGCCGCTGGAGGAACAATCGCCGGTTTCGCGGTGCCACTTGCTACCGTCGCAGGCGCCGGCGCTTGAAGGGTGGCTGGAACTCCACTAACCGCCGGCCGTGGCGCCGGTCTAACCTTGGCGGCCGCAGCTTTGGCCTGCTTCGCGGATTCCTCCACAGCCTCCGCTGCAGCCAGCTCATGAAAATGCTTTCGTACGCGGTCGGCCTGCTCATTTTCAAGTGAGCTCGAGTGCGTTTTCTTCTCGGCGATGCCGATCTCCGGCAGATATTCGATCAAGACTTTCGCCTTGATCTCCAGTTCCCGCGCGAGCTCGTTGATGCGAATTTGCCCGGATTCTGCCATCAGGTTAAGCGTTGTCCTCCGTCTTCTTCAGCGATTCTGAATCGGCGTTGGCCTCACCATCGCGTTCCTCGACTGCCTTCTCGCCCGCTTCGGACGTTTCCGATGAAATCTCGGGAGACAGTTCCGTCTCTACTGATTCTGAGGCGCTATCAACTTCTTCTTCAGGTTCTTTAGGAATTGCTTCGGATATTTCCGATGTAGCACCAGATCCGATGCCTGCCTCCGCCTCCGTTTCTGGCGCGCTGCTGGCGGGCTCTTCGACCGTCGTCGCAACTTCTTCGGTTGCCGCAATTTCGGGCGCAGCTTCTTCCGGCACGGCGGTTTGCTGCGATTCGAGCGCCTGGAAATACTGCTCGACCGAAATGCGAATCTTTTCCACCATTTTTTCGCCAATGCCCGGAATTTCCAGCAACTGCTCGGGAGTCATGTCGGCGAGCTTCTCGATGGACGTGACACCATGCGACTCAAGTTTTTCAATGGTCTTGGGGCCAACGCCTTGCAGTTCAGCGAGTGATGTGGACGCAACCGTCATTTCCGACATCTGGGCTTCGATTTCGCGCCGTTTTTCCTCCTCGCTCTTGATATCGATGTTCCAACCGACCAACTTGCTGGCAAGGCGGACGTTCTGTCCTTTCTTGCCGATGGCCAGAGAAAGCTGCGTATCCTCCACGATCACTTCGAGCCGCTTTTCTTCCATGTCCACGGCTTGCACGCGCGTGACCTTCGCGGGACTGAGGCCCTTTTGCGCGAACAGCAGAATATCTTCGTTGTACGGAATGATATCGATTTTCTCGCCGCGCAATTCACGGATGATGGATTGCACACGCATGCCCTTCATACCCACGCATGCGCCGACCGGGTCAACGTCTTTATCACGGCTCTCGACGGCGATTTTGGTGCGTTCCCCGGCTTCGCGGGCGACGGCGCGGATTTGCACGGTGCCGTCGTAAATTTCGGGAACTTCCATCTCGAACAATCGCTGGACCAGCACCGGGTCCGCGCGCGAGACCACTACCTGTGGCCCTTTCGCCGCGCGCTCGACGGCACGAATGGCGACGCGAAGGCGATCGCCGACGTTATATGTTTCCAGACGCGATTGTTCCCGCTTGGGCAAACGTGCCTCAGTGCGGCCGAGATCTACTATCACGTCCGGGCCATCAAGGCGCTTTACGATGCAATTCACAAGCTCGCCCACGCGCGTATGAAATTCGTTGTAGATCGTGTCGCGTTCCGCCTCGCGAACCTTCTGCAAAATCACCTGCTTTGCGGTCTGGGCCTGAATGCGACCCAGAACATCCGTAGCTCGCGCTTGCGGAATCTCGCCGCCGACTTCAATGGCGGGCTGCTGCTTGCGCGCGTCGGCCAGAGCGATCTCGCGGAGCGGATCGGCCACTTCTTCGACGACCGTGCGAACGGCGAACAGGTCCACCTGCCCGGTTTCCGGATTGAACTTCGAGCGCAGATCCTCGTCGGCCTTATAGAACTTCCGCGCCGCAACGACCATCGCTTCCTCAATCGCTGCGACGATGATCTCCGGCTCGATGTGCTTGTCCCGGCTGATCTGCTCGATCGTCTGGTAGAGCAAACTTGCCATTCGCTACTTCTCCCTAGAATTCGACCACCAAATTCGCCTTGCGAACCTTCGCGAACGGAAACGATATTTCCCGGTCGCGCACGGACATTTGAACCAAACCATCCGTGAATCCACCCAGACGCCCTTCGAAAAACTTCGTATTCTCGACCGGCTCGTTCAGCCAAACCTTCGCCAGGCGTCCCGCGAACCTCTCGTAATCCGACGGCTTGAGCAATTTCCGATCCAGGCCGGGCGAACTGACTTCCAAAATGTAGGCGGGTCCGGGAACCAAATCCTCGACGTCGAGGATCACATTCAGCTGTTCACTAACGGCTTCGCAATCGCTGTGGCTGATGCCGGAACCGGCGCTCTGGCCCGGCAACGGCGGCCGGTCAATGTAAAGTCGCAGCAAGCGTTGCTTGCCGACTTGCCATTCGACGTCGACAACTTCGACGCCCACCGAGCGCGCCACGCGCTCTGCCGCTTCGCGAATCTTGTCCAGGTCCATCGACACCCGGAAACCCTTGTTGGCCGGCGGCCCGCTGAATTCCAACGCCGCTTCATTTTCGCAGCCAACAAAAAAGTGGGCTCGCGCCCACTTGAACTTTCGCCCAACTTCGAACGAAGCCAGTATAAACTTAGGTACTGGGAAACGCAAGCCGGCACTCGGCCGCCAGGAAACGCGGGATGCCGTCATGCCTCTGTGCGCGGAGTAAGACTACTATTCCCATTCGGGCGGAAATCCGCCGGCCGGAGCCGGCAAACGAATCCCGCTTTCGGGAATGCTTACTTCTTCTGAGACGGCTTAGGAGTCCCTGGGTGCGTTGGAGCCGGCGCCGCGGCCTTCGCCGGGTATGCCGCATCGTATAGCTTAATGACCTGCTGAGTCACGTCTACCTGATTTGCCGAATACAGAACCACCGGGGCGCTCTGGGAAGAGCTTCCATTGTCCAAAATAAGACCGTATCCGTTCTGTTTGGCAAATTTATCCAGCACCGTGATCATTTTCTGGCCAATGCGATTGATCGCCAATTGCTGGGCGTCGTTTCCATCATCCTGCAAATCCTGCTGTTCCCGCTGGAATTTGCGCGTGAGTATATTGCCCTGCGAAGCCAGGCGCGCTTTCTCTTCTTCGCTCAGCGTGGTGGCGCCAGCCTGAAGGCGTTGCTGAAGGTCAGCGATCTGCTTGCGAAGATTTTCCAACTCCGTCTGGCGTGACGCGAATTGGGCTTGGAGTTGCTTTGAGGCTTGCTTTCCTTCCTCGGTACCAGCGATCGCTCCCTGAAGATTGATCACCGCGATTTTCCCAGATGCAACCGCCGGTGCACTGGATTCCGCCTGCGCCCAGGCGGCCGGAACAATTAGAAGCACGGCGAGTGCCGCCATACCAGCATTTCGAATCTTCATTCTAGCTCCTCGATGCGATCTTTGGGAAACTGCAAAACGGCGATTATAGCGAGCCTACCTCGAACCGGTCAATCGGAATTGGGAATTAGCGTCTCGCTCGTTCCAATCATCCTGGAATAGGTCTCAACCAGAACACGCCTACTGATACCGATGCGTCAAACGCGGGCGCAGTTGGCCGAGGCAATCCTGCTTCGTACCGGTGCGCTTCCCTGTCAACCCTCCGCGGTCAGCGAGGCAGAGGAATCAAAAGCAACCGCCCGTTTGCTTGATCGACGACTGCCGCGATGTTCGTCAGCGGATCGATCGCCACCGAAAATTCGGCCGAGCCTCCCATAGGCAGAATGGCCTCGACTTTACCGGCCTGTATGGTCAGCACGGAATTGGGATTCGTGGCCAGGAAATTGAAAACGGACAGTGTGTTGGTCGCGTTGTTGACCGTTACGCCCGTCCCGCTCTGGAAATTGTAAGCAATCGCGGTGGGATTGATGCCTAGACGGATCGGCGTGGCCGTGAAGGCCCTTGGGTCAACCACGGCCAGATCGTTCAGCAGGCTGTTGGCGACGAGAAAGGTATTCGTAATCGGATCGAACGCAACGTCACTGGGCACCTCAAAATTGTTCAGCCGTCCCACGATGAAATGGCTGGTGAGGTTCACAATGTCGACCGTGTTTTGCGTCGTGGCAGTCACAGCGAAAAGGTCATCGATTGGATCGATGCTGATTCCAAACGGCCGTTGATCCACTGGAATGGTCACAGGCTGTACGTTGCCGCCGCCGATGGTGAACTCCGAAACTGTATTCGAGCCTGAATTCGCGACCACCGTGGCGGCACTGTCCGGCTGAATCGCAACCCCCGCCGGCGATGTTCCCACCGGCACGGTCGCGGCTACGGCGTTGTTCACGTAGTCAACCACCGTGGCATCGTTGCTGCCGTTGTTCGCTATAACGCCCAAACCCAGACGCGGAAGCACAGCCACACCTTCGGGGCACGTGCCCACGGAAAACGTATTGGTCACCGATATGGATGAAAGGTTCACAACCGAAACGCTTCCGGGGCCTGTGCAGTTCCCAGCCGAATCAATCGCGCCCTGGTTGGTTACCAGCGCCTCGCCAAGATCAGAATCAATTGCGACGCCGATTGGATTTAACCCGATTGGAATCGCGCCAATCACCGTGAAGTTTTCTTCGTTCGATGTAGAGCCGCCCGAAGTCATCACATCCAGCGAAAAGCGTCTCGGCGCCGCGAGCAAACTTCCGGAAACGGTCGCGGTTGCCTGGCGGCCGTTCGAACTGACAACCGTGGGAACGCTCGTCCCATCCAGCCGTACTTGGGCCCCCGACGTGAAGCCAAACCCTTGCACAGTCACCGTAAGCGAGCCTGACCCCGTCGCCGTAAACGTGTTTCCCGGACTGAGTTCTGTAATCTGGGGAGTGCGAATCGGACCCAGCGGCAAAATAGAGACATCGTTGCTGCCGGAGTTCGCAATCACCGCCACATTTTTCCCCGGATCAATTGCCACAGCCTGCGGCAGAGTTCCCACTGTCACGCTATTTCCGATCGGCTTCAGGGTGCGCAAATCGACCACCGTGACCGTGCCGGCTATGCTGTTCACCACCACACCCACATCCGTAAGTGGATTGACGGCGTCGGCGACTTCCCCCTGGGTCAACGAAACCGTATTGACCGTCTGATCGAGGACACTGAATAGCGT
>DASZCH010000007.1:0-9469 GCA_035943235.1 Candidatus Acidiferrales bacterium | reverse complement strand
CAGGCTACCTTGAAAGCCCTCGCGCTGGGCGCATTTGATTTCGTCACCAAGCCCAGCAGCGCTGCGTCGGGCCACCTGCACGAAATCGCCCAGGAGCTTGCAATTAAGATCAAGACCGCCGCCATTTCTGGATTCCCGAAGGTGATGCCGGCAATTCCGCCGGCGCAATTTAGAAATACGTCATTCAAGAAAGAGCACCACCATCCTCCCACGCGCGTTGTGGCAATCGGAATTTCCACCGGAGGGCCGAACGCTCTCGAATACATGCTTTCCAGAATTCCTGCCGACTTCTCCGGATGTTTCCTGGTTGCTCAGCACATGCCGGAGGGTTTTACGGAAATGCTGGCAAAACGGCTGGACGAATCCTCGATGATCAAAGTGCACGAAGCGCGTTCGGGCGATTTGCTTGTTGCGGGACAGGCGCTGATTTGCCCTGGTAATCGGCATTTGTTGGTGCGTCGCACGGGCGCCGGCCATATAGCCGTAGTTTCTGAATCGGCGCGAGTCAACGGTCACCGGCCTTCCGCGGATGTGCTCTTCCGCTCGGTGGCGAAGGAATTCGGCGATCAGGCCATTGCTTTGTTAATGACAGGGATGGGTGATGATGGCGTCGAGGCAATCCTCGCGATAAAAAAGGCCGGTGGATTAACGCTGGCCCAGGATTCAAGTTCCTGCGTAGTTGACAGCATGCCTCGCGGCGCCATCGAACGAGGATACGTGACACGCGTCGTGGACCTGGAGGATCTGCCCAGTTTCCTCTATGCCCAGTGTGCCGAACACCACGCAGTAGCGATTCACGATAAAGGCTTAGCCGGGCAGGACCGTTGAACGAGAAATGGGAGATATATTCGTAAGGAGAACGTCATGAAACCATTTACGCCTTTAACTAGGAAGCAGGACAGTCAACCCGTCCGCTATCTGATCGTCGACGACTCCGTCTTCGCACGCAAGAGCCTGGCGAAGATGATTGACACATTTGGCGGCGATGTCGCCGGTGAAGCCGGCGACGGCTGCACGGCGATTACGGAATACGCTCGCACGAAGCCGGATATCGTTCTGATGGACATCACTATGCCTCAGATGGAAGGCATCGAGGCAGTCGAGCGTATTGTCCGTCAGCATCCCGACGCGCGTATTGTCATGGTCTCTTCCGTGGGGTATCAGGACAACATCCTCGCGGCTCTTCAAAAAGGGGCGCGTCACTTCGTTCAGAAGCCCGTAAAACCAGAGGTGCTGTACGAAATTATTCGGTACGTCTTGAACGACGATGAAGCGGTCGCTGCGCCCGCCGGTGTGGGAGAAGCACGCTCATGAAGATGCAACTGATACAACCGTTTATCAGCGCCGCCGATTCGATTTTGGCGCACGCACTCGATGGTCCAACAAAAATCGGCGATCTCAGCATGGAAGAAGACGGCTATCGGCCCAAGGGCTTCTCGGCGCAAATCGCGATTCGTGGAGAGATCGAAGGCCGCGTAATCCTCGACATGGACTCCGTCACCGCCGCGCGAGTGGCCGGAGCGTTAGCAGGTTATGAGATCGACGAATCCGAACAGGTGGTGCGCGAAACCCTCTGCGAACTAGCAAATATGATGATCGGTAATGCGGTAACGCTGCTGAATGATCGCGGATATCAATTCAAGGTTCATCCGCCTGAAGTCCACCGGAGCGAGGAATTGGTACGAGGCACGGCAGACACCGAGGCCCTGGCTATTTACTTCGACACACCCTGTGGCCGCGTCTTTGTCAATATTTCGATGCACTATAACGTTAGCCACCGTCCCGAGCGCGACGCCATCCTGAGATAGGACACTCGCAACAAAAAACGGTCCGCATCGTTCTTTCCGTCGCGCATCGAAATGCTCTCCCTAATCCTTCCGCAGGTACTTCACTCCGTGGCGATAAAGGCCCGCCGTCGGCAACGCGCGAACGTGGACAACGATCGCGGGGATAAACACGTTCGCCGTTCCCGGAGTGTACGGAACCGAGACCTCCAGTTGTGCTCCCTCGTCGTACTTACGGCGGCTGCGAAACGCAATCCCTTGCCGCGAAACGTTCTCACAAACAGCCATTTCCTCGGCGCCAACACGCTCACGTACGCACGCTGTCAGCCGCGTATCGTATCGCGTGCTTTCGCGATCGTGTGCCGCCGTCCCCTCGGCACTGGCGCTTTCGCGCCGCGAATCGACCGCCGCATCATGCCGCAGGGATTCCAACGGTTGCTTCCAGATCGTCGGCGATTCGCAGGTGCGGCAATTTCGCGCAAACAAACGATTCGATTCGAATTCTTTTAGCTCGCGTGAATTCAAATATGCCAATTCCTGACTGCTGCAATGCGAACATTCCACAAGCAGCCGGACCACTGCATCCACCGCGTCGGCCGCTGAAGGAAACTCGATGCCCCAGAAATCTAGTTTTGCATCTGCGAACGCAATGCCATACGCAGGATTCCCCGAGGCATCTTTCTCGTGCGCGACAACGCGTACTTCCGCTTCACGATGTGAGCCGTCCAATAGTTTCCGGTTCACCCGCAGGGTCTGATCAATACGAAGAGGCCGGTCGAGCACAATCAACGCGCCGTCGCGATTCACTACAACAGTTGCGGTGGTATCGATAAACGGCTGATTTTCGGCGTCAATTCCGGCAACTTGAAGTGGTAACGAAATTGAAATACGGTCGCTGCGGCGATTGCTCCGCGAGCCCATAAATACTCTCCTCGACGGAAACTTAAAACGTTCGCCTACGTTAACACATACCTATCGCCCGCAAACAGGGCTCAGATTTTGAGTTTCCGGCGCGAAACTATCGCGTTAGCTCCCAAAAGGGTGCTCGATCGAGGGACTCTGCGGCGTAAAAAGCTTCGCGCCATCTTCCGTGATGTGCATGCAGTCCTCGAGACGCACGCCGAACTCTCCACGAATGTAAATGCCCGGCTCATCGCTGAAGCTCATGCGCGGCTCTAATTTCAATGTGTCGCCGCCGACCAGATAGGGCCATTCATGATCGTCCATCCCAATTCCGTGGCCCAGCCGGTGGCCAAAGTACTTGTAACTGGGACCATAGCCGGCGTCTTCAATCACTTTCCGGGCTGCAACGTCCACCGATTGCGCTTCAACCCCCGGGCGCGCCTGCGCCAGGGCGGCGCTTTGCGCGCGATGAACAATGTCGAACACCTTTTTCATTTTGTCCGTTGGCTTTCCGAGCACAAACGTCCGGCTGATGTCGGAGTGATAGCCTTCGACCGTGCAGCCACCATCAATCAACAAAATGGTTCCTTCTTCGACTTTTTGCGGCTGAATGGATCCATGCGGCAAAGCTGAATACTCGCCCACTTGCACTCCGGCGTCGCCCGGAAATCCAAGTTGTTCATGGGCCTGCGAGACCATGCGTGAAAAATCGTGCTGCGTCATGCCTGGTTTCAAGGCGCGCCATGCCGCCTCATACGCCTTAAGCGTCACCTCGTTCGCCAGTTGCAGCAAATCAATTTCATGCTGTGTCTTATGCATGCGGCAACCCGCGGTGACCGGCGTCGCGCTCGTGAATGTGACCGACGGAGACGCGTGCGCGACCCCGTCACTTTTCACGAACCAGACCGTCTCCTCAATGCCCAAGCGGCCCGTGGAAATACCTCGGTCCTTCAGTCCCTGCGCCACGCGCTCGTATGGGCTTTCATTTTCCTGCCAGATCCGAACGTCCGGGCTCCCGGCAAATGGTCCGCGGTTGATCTGCTCCCTTGCGCGATCTTCTTCAAACGCGGGAGAAACAAAAAATGCGTCACCTTTTTCCGGCAAGATTAGAGTGAACGTGCGTTCGCTAAGCCACCAGTCGATGTTCGCAAAATATTTCATCGACGTTCCGCCAATCAGCATGATGGCATCCAAACGGTTTTCACGCATCAACCGTCGCGCGCGCTCGATGCGTTCCTGCCGCTCCGCGGCCGAAATCGGCTGAGCTTGATCGCGCAATGATTTCAAATTCGAGATGGAAGGGGGCAGCTTTCCGCAGGCTGCATCGTCTGGTTGTGCGGCAAGGAAACGCGATGCGAGCGGTACGCTCGCAGCCGCTCCTGCTAACTGAAAAAATTTTCGTCGCGAAAGCATGCGTTTATTCCTCCTTTGGATAATAGCCTGGCGGCCGGGAGCACCGTGTTGACAAAAATATCCCAGCTCCATTTTCGGCCGGACCGAATCATACTCGTGTTTTCGGTTGCGAAGGCTGAATTTTGCAGTTTTTAGCGGGGATTGGCAGTCTTGGGGAGCAGAGTTTGGCGGAAGTAAACTTTAACGAAACCGCACGGAAGCCCGCGGAAATTGGTAGCGATACCGGGACTCGAACCCGGATTTGAGCCTTGAGAGGGCTCCGTCCTAACCTTTAGACGATATCGCCGTTCAAACCGGCAAAGCTTGACCGGCTGCCGCAACTTACCGCATTCCCGCCCGATGAATAATGAAATCAGTATATCGCGTGTCGTGTGGCCCCTCAACTCTTTCGGTCGCAATATCATCGGTCGAATTCCCGAACTCGAATAAGGAACACCGATTTTTGACTTCCATTGCCCCGGCTCTCACTCCGTTTAATAATTGATGAGTCTGGAGACACGGGAAGGCACGCGAAACGGGCACATCCGAGGCATCGATAGATGAGCATTGCGGAATACGATTTAGTTGTCATTGGAAGCGGTCCGGCAGGTCAGAAAGCCGCCATTAACGCTGCAAAATTGCGCAAGCGAGCCGCAATTATCGAGCGCACGAATATGACTGGCGGCGTCTGCGTCCACCAGGGAACGATACCCAGCAAAACCATCCGCGAAGCTATCCTTCATTTGACGGGATTCAGCGAGCGCACTTTTTACGGCCGCGATTACCGCATCAAGGACAATATATCTGTTCAAGATCTGGCCGTTCGGGTCACGGCGCTCGTTTCGCGCGAAACAGGCGTCATTCGCGCGCAACTCCGGCGCAATGGGGTTGCCGTGATTGAAGGAACCGCGAAGTTTGTTGATCCTCATACCATCGAAGTCACAGGGACTGGCGACACACAGAAAATAAGCGGAGATTCTTTTGTCATCGCTTGCGGCACCAGACCCGCCCACAATTCCGAGATACCTTTCGACGGCGTCAGAATTCTAGATACCGATCAGCTCATCGATATCCCGACCGTACCGCGCGAACTCATTGTGGTTGGCGCGGGAGTGGTGGGACTTGAATACTGCTCGTTTTTTGCCGCGCTGGGCGTCAAAGTAACATTGATCGACCAACGGCCAAGACTTCTGGACTACGTCGATCATGAAATTGTGGAGGCGCTGTCCTACCATTTGCGTCAGCTGGGTACCACGTTCCGTTTGGGCGAAAGGGTGACTTCTATTGGCAGCAGTGCGGAACGCGACAAGGTATTTGCAGAATTGGAGAGCGGCAAGCGCGTTCACGGCGATGCACTTTTATATGCGGTGGGACGTCAAGGAAACGCGGATTTGCTTAATTTACCCGCAGCGGGATTAGAATCCGACGGCCGCGGCAAATTGGAAGTGAACGAATTCTTCCAAACTGCCGTGTCTCACATTTATGCCGCCGGTGACGTGATTGGCTTTCCCGCGCTGGCGAGCACTTCCATGGAGCAGGGCCGCGCTGCAAGTTGCCACATATTTGGCGCGCCGTTCGAACACCTTCCTCAATTATTTCCGTACGGAATTTACACGATTCCGGAGATTTCCATGGTCGGCCAGACCGAAGAGAAACTTACCAACGACAAGGTGCCTTATGAAGTAGGCATCGCCAGATATTCGGAACTCGCGAAAAGCATGATGCTGGGTGACGAAGATGGAATGCTTAAGGTGTTGTTCGACAGAGAGACCCTCAAATTGCTCGGTGTGCACGCCATTGGCGAGCGCGCAACCGAAATAATTCATATCGGCCAGGCTGTGCTTTCTTACGGGGGAACAATCCGGTATTTTCGGGATACGGTCTTCAATTACCCGACGCTCGCCGAAGCTTACAAAGTCGCGGCGCTCGACGGTCTGAATAAACTGTAGCCGATTTGCGGCCTCTCATCGATAGCTGGCCGCCTGAAGCTCAAACATCTCCGCATAGCGCCCACCGCTCCGTAGAAGTTCGTTGTGCGCGCCTTGTTCAGCAATCTTTCCGTTCTCAAGGACCAGGATCCGATCTGCCATGCGCACGGTCGAAAATCGATGCGAGATCAAGAGTGACATCTTACTCTGCGTCAACTCCGCAAAGCGTTCAAACACTTCATGCTCCGCTCGTGCGTCGAGTCCGGCAGTCGGCTCGTCCAAAATCAATAGTTGCGCATCACGCAGATACGCGCGGGCAAGAGCCATTTTTTGCCATTCGCCCCCGGAGAGATCCACACTTCCCTCGAATCGCGAGCCGAGAATTTGCTCGTAACCCCTCGGAAGTTTGCGAATCACTTTTTCGGCGCGGCTCTTCTCAGCGGCTGCGTGAATATTGTCCTCATTTTCTCTTTGATCGATTCGTCCAATGGCAATGTTCTGGGCGGCGGTCATTTCATACCGCACGAAGTCCTGGAAAATCACGCCAATTTCCTTCCAGAGATCCTCCAGGTCATACTCGCGAATGTCGGTGTCATCAAGGAAAATATGGCCCGACGTAACGTCGTACAATCGCGTAAGCAGCTTCACAAGAGTTGTCTTGCCCTGTCCATTTTCCCCAACAAGAGCGATGCGTTCCTCCGGCTCAACCGTGAAATTAACATTGCTCAGAACCACGCGAGAATGCCCCGGGTAGGAAAACGAAACATTGCGAAATTCGAACCCGCGGCGAATGGGCCGCGGGGCCAGGGAAGCGTTTGGCTTTGAAAATACCCTTGGCCGCACCGAAAAAAATTCCAGCAGGTCGGTCATGAACAATGCCTGATCGGCGATCCCGGAAAACGTAGAGAAGACGGTTTGAATATTTGAACTCGCGCCTGCGATCGCGCCCGCCAGAAACGTCAATGTGCCGATCGTGAAAATACCGATTGCCGTCTGGTAGATCACATAGGCGTAAGGTCCGTAGTATCCCGCCGTGCCAAGGAGCGTCAACAACGCGCCCAGTACCAGCTTGCGTTTTGCGAGCGCAACGTTTTGTCGATGAAGCTCGTCCGTGATTTTCGTGTAGCGTCCTGTCAAGAAAGGGCCCAGCCCGAACAGCTTTACTTCCTTGACGCTTTCTTTGCTTCCGCCCAGGACCCGCAAGTAATCCATTTCGCGCCGCGCGCGCGTCTGCTGGAAGTTCAATGAATATCCCAGAAATGAAAAGTGTGTCTCGCACACGAAAGCCGGCAAGACCGCGGCGATCAAAATAAAGAAGAGCCAGGGCGCATAAACCACAATGCCGACTGCCAAGCTGACCGTTGTGATTACCTGCTGCAATAGTTGGCCCATGGATCGGATCATGGTCACACGGTCTGTGCCTTGCACTCTGGCCCGCTCCATCTTGTCGTAAACGAGCGGGTCCTCGTAGGAAGTGAGGTCGAGACGCGATGCGTGCTCCATGATGCGTGTGCTGATGTACCGCCCGAATCGATCCGCCAGGACGGTATCGGCGAAGTCAGTTAGGCGCGACCAAGTCGTCGCAAGACATGCCAGCGCAAACTCAGCGACGACGAGCCACCAAAAATAGTGGGGAAGAGCTACTCCGCGATTGGCGTGGGCAACCAGCGCATCGATGATGTATTTCGTTATCTCCAATGCCCCGAGCGGCACAATCGCCACCAGAATCCGGGATAACACCTCCAATGACACAACTCTTGGCGCGCAATCCCACACCATCCGCAAGACCGGCGGAATGTTTCGCAGCGCCTTCACCCGGCGCTGCCATTTCGTCGACGGAACTGTTCCGCTCAATTCACTTACATTGGGGATCGCCGCGCTCATTGCCAAACCTCAAATTATCTCCCGCATACAAATTGCCATTCTTGCTTTCGCTCGCAAATTTGCTACTTCTATCCCCAGATGTGTACAAATAAAGACGAAAAAGCCCGCTTAACGGGCGTTCGACCCTCAATTTACTCGGTCTTTTCTTGAAAACGGGCGTCATGACGTTACATTGCGGATTTCTGAAGAGTTTGCTGGGTTAACGTATCTTGCCGATCCTACACCTCCATGTAATTTCTGCGCTATCCGGGCTGATAGCACAATAGGTAGTTACATGTATCTGGAAGCCGGCGCGTCGATTGATTCTTTTACAGTATTTTACGTAGTCGCCCTCGGTTTAAGAATGTTCGGAACGTTCCGATGTTCTTCGCATCCGCAGGAAACGCGGCGCCGTTCACATCCGTCTCTGATAGCAAAACAAATATCGGGGTGTGAAATGACAAGCAAATGTATTGTGCGCGGTATTCTGTTGGTGTTCTTCGCCTGGGCGGTAACTTCGTTTGTCGCAATCCCCGCAGTTCGCGCCGACGGGACGCACGCGAAAAAGCAGTCCACGCCGATCGGAAACCAACCGCAGCAAAGCTCGCAAAAAATGGATACGCAATATACTTCCCGGATACGGCAGTACACCACGGAGCCGTATTTAATCACGCCCCTTGTCGATCATCTGCCCGCCTCCGCCACGGTCCCTTCACCGGACAAAGTACTCGGTTACATAATAGGAACGCCCAACAAGCTCACGCATACCGCCGACATATATCGCTATTATCGCGCGCTAGAGAAAGCTTCTCCGCGCGTCCGCGTATTCACCACTGGCAAGAGTGAGGAAGGTCGCGACTTCATGGTTGTCGCAGTCAGCGACGACGCCAACATTGCGCAGCTTGATCATTATCGCGATATCACCGCGAAACTCGCCGACCCGCGAAAAATCACCCCCGACGAAGCGGCCCAGCTTGAGAAAAACGGCAAGCCCTTCTACTGGCTCTCCGGCTCCATTCATTCGCCAGAAACGGGCTCGCCCGAAATGCTGATGGAGCTCGCCTACCGCCTCGCTGTCGAAGATTCGCCGATGATTGATCAAATTCGCAAGAACACCATCGTGCTCATCACGCCAGTTCTCGAAGTTGACGGCCGTGATCGCGAGGTTGATCTCTACAATTGGGAAAAGGCAAACCCGGACAAACCGGCTCCCAGCCTGCTCTACTGGGGACATTACGTGGCGCACGACAACAATCGCGACGGTATCGCCATGGCTCTCCAGCTCTCTAAAATCCAGATGAAAACTTTCTTCACTTGGCATCCACAAGTGCTCCACGACTTGCACGAATCCATTCCCTTCCTTTATATCTCCACGGGCACCGGACCATACAACGCATGGCTTGACCCGTTGGTCGTCAGCGAATGGCAGGAAATGGCGTACAACGAAGTGCAAAAGATGACCGACTTCGGCGTCCCCGGTGTCTGGACGCACGGTTTCTACGATGGCTGGGCGCCGAACTACATGATGTTCGCCGAGCAGGGACACAACGGCATCGGCCGTTTTTACGAAACGTTTGGGGGCCGCGGCGCGGACACGGC
>DASZCH010000006.1:0-26857 GCA_035943235.1 Candidatus Acidiferrales bacterium | reverse complement strand
TGGGACAAGGAGTGGACGAAATTCAGAAGTTGGCGGCCGCGACATTGCCGCTCACCATCAACACGAGTTTTCAAGGAACGGCGCAGGCCTTTCAGCAGTCGTTGAAAGGGCTGGGAATACTGTTGGTGATGGCGATTCTGGTCATCTACATCGTGCTCGGTATTTTGTATGAGAGCTTCATTCATCCGTTGACGATTCTGTCGGGCTTGCCGGCAGCGGCGTTTGGCGCGTTAGCCACGCTTTTACTGTTGCAGATGCAACTTGACCTGTTCGGATTCGTGGGGATCATCATGTTGATCGGCATCGTGAAGAAGAATGCCATCATGATGGTCGACTTTGCGCTGGAGCTTGAGCGCAGCGGCAGCTATACGGCAGCGGAAGCGGTTACGCAAGGATGCTTAATCCGGTTCCGCCCGATTATGATGACGACGATGGCGGCTATCATGGGCACTTTGCCCATTGCGATCGGATTTGGAGCAGGGGCAGACTCGCGGCGGCCGTTGGGCGTCTCGGTAGTTGGAGGGTTGATCTTTGCACAGATTGTGACACTGTATTTGACGCCTGTTTTTTACACCTACATGGATTCGTTCCAGACATGGTTGGGCAAGGGCGCGCGCAAGACCTTTGCCAGTCAAGATGCCGGACTGATGCACGAACCGCTGCTTGCCCCTCACGTAAAACGTACCGCCGAGAACTAGACCAAATTCCCGAAACGGCAAATGTTTGGCGGTCTGGGTGGATTTCGGTACTATTGACCCGTCGTGTATCGCGTACTAGTATTACCTTCACATGTTGTCCCTATATCCACAGAGTGGCTATATAGCATTGAAATACAATAGCTTAACTGTTTCCGAGGCCGCCACAAGTGCCGACTAGAAGGCCGTTCAATCAAGAACCTTCACTGGAATCAAAAATGCGAGCCAAACGGCGTGGACCGCGGATGAACTCGCGTGTCCCGTTATCGATTGAATGGGTAGAGAGCAGAGCCGCGCCGCCGCACCACGAAGCCGCGCACACGCGTGTGGTGAATTTCTATGGCTGTCTGCTGGTGTCGCCGGAGGTCATTCGACTCGACCAGCGGCTGGTGGTTACAAACCTGGCAAACCAGCAATCGATTGGTGCCGTGGTCGTTTATACGGGACAAAAACGTGTAGACGGCTGGGAACTTGGGGTCGAGCTGATTCAGCCAGGAATGGATTTTTGGGGCCTGGAACTGTAGACAGATCCCGAGCTTTTGAAATAACGAAAATTCCTCCAGCCGCCGGACCCAAGTCCAGGGAAGACCGGCGACCATGAGCGGCGAGAATCCGGCGAAGGATGGCGGAGCGCAAGTCGCGCCGCAATATGAACGGAGACGCAGCCAACGTGTGAGGCTTCGAGTCGCGGTGAAACTTTACGTCAGCCTTCCCGGGAAACCGGAAACAATCGAAGCACAAACCGCGGATGTGAATGACAATGGCGCGTTACTGACCTGCCCCGAAAATTTCCCGACGAATGCGCGATTCATCCTCGAGCACAAAGGTTCCCAACAGCGTATCGGCTGCAGGGTGACTCGTACGCCGAATGCCATTCCGGGGAGCTTCCTGGTGCCGGTGGAGTTCGAAACAGCATCGCCAGGATTTTGGCACATCTCATTTCCGCCGACGAATTGGAAGGCGCCGGAGCAGTAGATTGCTCCGAAAGCTGCAAGTATCTCCTCAGTAGAAAATACCTCGACTCGTTTTTCCGCCGTGGACTGTCGGAAGACGCGACACACTTTTGCGAAGACCATGAGGAAGCCGCAGCAGGCCGCGCAGATTACGGTGGGGTGTTCCTACCTTATTGCGAGGCGCGGGCGAAGGGTATCTGGTCGAGATCGAGATTTCCGCCAGAGAGAATGATGCCGATGCGCTTTCCTTCGACGGGAAACTTTTTGTGGATGGCGATGGCCGCGGAGACGGCTCCGGAGGGCTCGACGATGAGCTTAAGACGTTCCCATAGGGTGCGCATAGCCGCGAGGATTTCTTCTTCGGTAACAAGAGCAATTTCGTCGACGTGCTGGCGGAGGATCGAAAATGTGAGCGGGCACAAAGTAGCGCGAAGGCCGTCGGCGATTGTCTCGGTCTTTGCCGCAGGTTCGATTTTGCCAGCGGCAAGGGAACGATAAGCGTCGTCGGCATTTTGGGGTTCGGCGCCAATCACGCGAATTTGCGGGCGCATGGATTTTGCGGCGATGGAAGTGCCGCTGAGCAGACCTCCGCCGCTGACGGGCGAAACGATTACGTCGAGATCTGGAACGTCTTCGAGCAATTCGAGCGCGGCCGTGCCCTGGCCGGCGATGACGCGAACGTTGTTATAGGGATGAATGAGGACAGCGCCCGTTTTTTCCTGAAGAGCTTTGCACGCGGCGTCACGAGAGGCGACGCTATATTCACATTCGGTGACGCGGCCGCCATAGGATTCAACGGCCTGGCGTTTTGCGCGCGGCGCGGCGCCGGGCATGACGATCCACGCGGGAATGCCGCGTCGTCGCGCTGCCAGAGCAATCGCAGCGGCATGGTTACCGGAAGATTGCGTGACGACGCCGAGTTTCGCTTCTTCGTCCGTGAGCGAGAAGACGGCGTTCGTGGCTCCGCGGAATTTGAAGGAGCCTGTTTTTTGGAGATTCTCGCATTTGAAAAACAAGTGTGCGCCGGTCAGGTGGTCGATGGATTCGGATGTGAAAACAGGAGTGCGATGAATGTGCGGGCGAATGCGCGCGTGGGCGGAGCGGATGGCTTCGAGGTCCGGCGCGGAGATTGCGGCGGCTTGCGGGCTTTGTGTGGTTGTCATGCGAAGAATTATTACATATTCGGGGATTGGGCCAAATGCGCGATGCGAAAAAATTTGATTCTTATCGCGCGCAGTCTTTGTGCTGTTGAGAAAAGCCGGGAAGCCGCCCCTGCCCAATTTTGGCGACCGGCTAGTGAATTGCGGGAGGAACGGTGAAAGTAACTTTGGCAGCGGCGGAATTTTCGAATTGATCGAAGACCTGCACCGCTATGGTGTGTTCGCCGGGCTTGAGACCGCGAAGCGCGACGTCGTAATTCTCGACGAGGGCGTCGGTGAGCTGGCCTTCCGGAAAAACAGATTGCCAGTGGCGCGCATCGACGCTATAGGAGCTGCGCGCGATGGCGCTGGCGGCGTCGCGGGCGGTGAAACGCAAATGCCATTCATTGCCGGATTGTTCGGCGCGCAGTTTCTCGACTGTCGGCGGGTTGTTGTCCACCTGAAAGCGATCGCTGATGCGCTCGACTGTGAGCGACTGACCATCTGGATTGGAAGTATGGTCCGAGGCAACGAGTTTCAAATAGTAGTCGCCGTCGGGCATTAGATTCGTGTCCCAAGAATAGAAATCTTCGTGGATGTCGTCCTTCAGAAGCTTCCACTCTTTTTCGCCCTGGCCGCGGTAATAAAGCGAGAAAGTGAGATCGTCATCATTTTCATCGTGCGCGGTCCAGACGGCTGTCTGGTAGCCCTTCGCCGAGAATCCCTGCGGCGGAGGCGTGAAATGCGGCATGTGTTGCTGCTGAACTTCGGTAACGCCCGAAAAACTCGGTTCTCCGTCTTCGTGAGTTTCAGGGACGCGAAGCGGAACGATTGAGGGCGGTTGCTGGGAACCGGCGCCCGAGGAAAATCCCTGCGCGCGAAGGCCGGGCTGCTCCACAACGATGCCGTCAATCACTGGCGCGACGTTGTTGCGAAGATAGGCCAGCTTCACCCACGCGAGCGTCGGCTGCCGCTGGACAGACTCTGAGCCGCTTCGGTGAGCGGCGCTATGGAAAACAGCTTTCCACTGCACAAAACGCGCCGGGGGACACTGAACGTTATCTCCAGACGCGTCGGAATACGGGCCAGACCAGGGACTCCAATAATCATCGGGGTCGGACGTATTGCCGGAGCGAACGTAAAATTCAATCTTGCCGGCTTCTCCGTCGTGCTCTCCCCACCAGGTGAGGCGACCCCAACGCGAATAGATCTTTGCGTCAAAGGGGTCAGATTCAAATGTGCCTTCCGTGGCGTATTCCGGGCCAAGCGTGAAGACTTGGCCGGGGTTCGCGGTTGCGACATAAACTTTATGACCGGGTCCCATGACGAGGGACGTGACCTGAGAGGCATCAGAGGCCGCGAGCGAAGAAAACATATGGTTGTCGGTGAGCTCAACGACTTCGCCGTGATTCCCGGTTGCGAGCAGGAGATGATTTTCAGGCGAGAAGCCGAGAGCGTATACCACGTCCTGCGGAGACGACCATAGGGATTCCGGCGAGCCGTCCGAGGCGATGCGGTAAACCTCACTGCCGCCCGAGGCGATGGGGAACTGCGGGAAAACTATAGGCGCGGCACCCGTCACGCCGCCGGCACCGATGGCGGCTCCGGGGCGCGCGGCCCCGCGTGTGGCGGCAGCTTCAAAGGCGGCTGCAAGTTGTGCCGCAGAAGTTTGGGTAGCGCCGGGGCGAGTTTGCCGCGGAGTCTTGTTTCCCACGGCGGCGGCATAAATATTGCCGGAGGCGTCCGTTGCCACCGCCGTTACTTCTTTCTTGCTGGTTTCATAGATGACGAAGGCTTTTCCGGCTTGCGGAAGGGCGGCGCTGCCGGCCGCGTGAAATGGGACTCGAATGATGAGGCCGCTGGGGTCCGTGCCGACCAGGAGGTCGCCATTGCGATCGAAGGCAAGCGAGCGGGCATGGCTCTCGTCGCTTTTGAAGAAGAGCTGGCCTTTACCGTCGGGAGCGACGGCGTAAATTTCTCCTTTGTCGCCAGTGGCGACGAAGAGCGTGCCGGCAGAATCAAAAGCCAGCGCCCAGATGTATTTCGTTTTCGGATCAAAAAAGACGGAGTGTTTTCCGTCTGGAGTGATTTTATAGACTTTGCCGTCGGGGGAAGTTGCCACGTAGACGTTGTCCTGTTTGTCGACTGCAAGAGCCTGGGCAGCGAGCTCGGTGGATTCGAAAACCGTGGTTTTACCGGATGGATCGAGACGGAGAACCTTGGCATCCGAGCCGCCAGCGGCGTAGACGCGTCCGCGAGAATCCACAGCCAAGGCCCAGACAAAGGCGAGGTCGGGGTCCGCGAAGGGCTTGAACTCCGGCGCAGGCATGAGAGTCCCGTCGCTACGCAGAGCGAGGCCCTTATGAGTGCCCTTGTCGAGTTCCGCAAAGCTGGATTGATCCCAGAAGCGGGTGTGTTCGGCGCGCGTTGCAACCGCGCCAAACAGGGCCAGAGAGAAGATCGATACGAGTATGGTTCGCCGCATCAGTTGTCTCGCATTCTTTTGTCTATCGGGTTATTTACGGGAGTCACTTGACTCTAATCGAAAGATACTGCTGGCCCGTGATGACCTGGGTCATGCCCACGGAGTGTTCGCCGATTACGGATTGGAAAAGCATGTGGGCCGCGCCGGGAACGCGGTGCTGGTCAAGGATATTGACCGCCGAAGCCGGCACGTTGGGAAGTTCCTTGTCCTCGACAAGCAGGGTCGGCGAATTTTGGAGCAGTGTGACGTACAGATGATCATTTTGCCGTTCCCTGTTGATCACGCGGATTAACTCGTCAAGACTCTGCAACCGTTCAGAACCGGCGCCCGGAAAAAGCTCGCGCATGCGATTGAGGGAGGAAGCATCGCTGACAAGTATTTGCAAGTCGCCGCGCGCGGCCTGCGCGGGGATCGTGAGTGGGACTTCCTGAATGAATGGCGCACCTCGATACGGGCGCAGCAGGACTTTAATGTGAATGGTCTCGCCTGGCTGGACTTCGCTCGTGTCGCTCCAGGCGCCGTCGATTGTGGACCAGCGATTTTCCGAGCGGCTGGTAACGTTGAGCGTGACTTTTTTGACCTTGGGCTGTTCGTAGGGATTCGTGTAAATGCGCGCGAAGGCGGCCTGCACTGCGACCGCGAGCTGGTACCCGTCAGGAACGGGCGTATCCGAAGGATTGTACATGTCGCGAAGCTCGACGGACGGATGGCCGGCGATATCGATGTGGCCGTCAAGTTCAAGCGTGGTGCCCTCGGTGTATGCGGTATTGGCAGTGATACCGTTCAAGGTGGCGACGGCGACGAGCAGGGGAGTCAATTTTGGATTTTGAGCGACATTAAAATGAAAATGGCGCTGCTCCGACGGAGTGGTGACGTTGACGTCGACGGGCAAGGTTGGCGGGGACGCGCCGAGGCGTCCCACGACGGCAGTGACGCGGTCCTGGACGATCGTGCCGATGGGCCCGCCGGAATTCATAATCTTTGTGGACTCAAGGGACGACGCAAGCGTGGTGACTACGTGGGCGCGAGTCATGGGCAAAGCGACGGAGCCGAAACTGAAAAGCGGATGGCCGCACACGAATACTTCGTCGCCAACAATGGCAGTGACGCTGCATCCCGCATAGAGCGCGAGGTCGCCGGAAACCAAGTTCATGCCAACCATGTCGCCGGGTTTGAGTTCCGCGTCGTCGGGACGCGCTGCCGTGGTGCCGCCTGCCATCGCGCTCATTCCGAAGGCCTGGAATTGGTTACCGAAGAGAGCGAGCGTTTGCGGCATGACGCCGGAAAAAATCAGAGGCGTCTCAATGGGAACGAGGAATTTTCCATCGCCGAGAGGGACCCTTTCAGGGAAGGCTCCGGATTGTGACGCGACAGGCGCCGCAGCAGGCGTGCCGCTATCATTGCCGGAAGGCGCGGCCATGGCCTTTTGGATGTCGAGCATGTTTTGGATGGGCGTGACGCCCGCAATGGCGTCTTTGTTGAAAGTGCCGATCTTAAGAGAGACGGCGCCCGCGAGTTTGCCGTCGAAATAGACAGGGCTGCCGCTCATCCCGGCCACAACGCCAGTTTTGGCGACGTCTGCACCGGAGAGTTCGACGAGGATGATGTCCTGCTTCGGGCCCATGGCATTTTTGAGGACGCCGAGAACGGTGACATCCATTTTTTCGATCTGGTCGCCGGTGAAAATGGTGTAGGCGACGCCTTTCATTCCCGCATGGACGTCGCGGAGGGGAAAAATGACGGGATTCTCCGCAGCAAAAAGCGGAACAGCGAGACAGAAAGCCAACAGACAGGTCAACAGAAGGCTGGGACGGAGACGCATAAGACTTTTCATGATAGCGTGCGCCGCCGCGCGAAGCAAATCGAGGTTCGAACGATGTGATTTCGGGGTAACGGCAAGGCGGGCGTTCCTTTCCGAGTTATACGCACATTGTGTTGGACACCAGCGGAGGGCGTGGGGTTGTTTCATGGCGCGTGCTACTATTTTGGCGTCATGAAAAAGCGCATTCCTCCAGCGAAGGCCTTTAGCGGCATGCTCATGGTGCCCGGCGACAAATCCATTTCGCACCGGTATGCGATTCTGGCTGCGCTGGCGGAGGGAAGCAGCGAGATTTTCAATTTTTCCGCGGCGGCGGATTGCGCGAGCACGCTGGCATGTCTGCGCGGGCTTGGAGTGAAAATCGAGGAGAAGCAGGGCAGCGTCGTCGTCGAAGGAAAAGGGCTCGAGGGTTGGAAAGCGCCGCGGAAGGCGCTCGATGCCGGCAATAGCGGGACGACGATGCGATTACTCGCAGGTGCGCTTGCGGGGCAAGGATTTCGCAGCGAGTTAACCGGCGATAAATCGTTGAGGCGGCGGCCGATGCGGCGCGTGATGGAGCCTCTGCGGCAAATGGGTGCGCAGATTCAGGCGCGCGACGATGAATTCGCTCCGCTCGAAATTCAGGGAGCGAGGCTGCATGGGATCGAATACGCGCCGAAGGTGGCGAGCGCGCAATTGAAATCGGCGGTGTTGCTCGCGGGGCTTTTCGCGGAGGGCGAGACCGTAGTTCACGAGGCCGTGCGCACGCGCGATCATACGGAGATTGCGCTGCGCGAACTGGGAGCAACGATTGAACAGATCACTGTCCGAAATGGGGAGCGAAATGGGAACGCGATTCGACTGCATGGACGGCCGAAATTGGTGGGGCAGCCTTTAGCCGTTCCGGGAGATCTGTCAGCGGCGGTGTTTTTCCTGGGGGCGGCGCTGGTGGTGCCCGGTACGGAGTTGACTATTCAAAGCGTGGGGTTGAATCCAACACGGACGGCAATACTGGATTTGCTGGTGTCGATGGGCGCCGCGATTTCGGTGGTTGCCGTGGCGATGAGGAACGGGGAATTGGTCGGGGATATTAATGTGCGCCATACGCCGCTAAAGGGCGGGAAAGTTTCGGGGACGATGGTGGCGCGCGTGATTGATGAGCTGCCTATGCTGGCGGCGCTTGGGCCGTACACGGATGAGGGAATCGAGATTCGGGATGCGCAGGAATTGCGCGTGAAGGAGAGCGACCGAATCGCGGCGATGGCGGAGAACCTCCGGTTGATGGGCGCGCAGGTGGAGGAGTTTCCGGATGGGCTGCGCGTGGCGGGAAAGTCCGCGGGACGATTGCGCGGCGCGACCATTGAGCCGCACGACGACCATCGGATTGCCATGGCGTTTTCGGTTGCGGCGCTGGGCGCCGAAGGCGACACCGCGATTCGCGACGCGGATTGCGTGGGCATTTCGTTTCCGGCCTTTTACGACTTGCTGGATGGGCTGGTGAAATTGCGAACAGAAGTCTAACCGCAGCACAGTGCGACAATTCGATCCTTCGAGTGCCTCAGGCTATGTCCCGCGATAAATAATGACGATGGAATCCGTTTGCTTTAGTGCGATTTGTGGATTGAGATGGTGCCGTAGGTGGTGCTGAGAGTGATGTGAGGGCCGTGCGCGCCGTATGTCCCCTGCGCAACCGTGGTGTCGCCGCTGTTTGAGGACTTGAGACCCGCGGATTCAAAATCATTGCGAATGTCGCCATTGTGGGAGACAGCGGAAATTTCGAAATTTGACGTTTCCGGTAGAGTGATGTCGATGCTGGCTGACTCGTCAGCGATGCGCACATCGTCGTGTGGAGGATGGGCAAAGGTGACCTGAATGTCGCCTCGTTTGTCGGTGAGATCGATTCTGCCCGTGACGCCTTCGAGTGTGACGTCTTTGTTTGCAGTGGAAAGCTGGACGCTGCCCGGAACGTCGGAAATCGACAAGTCACCCGAATCCATTTCCAACTGACCTGAGAGATGGCCGAGGGTTAAATTCGTGCGAGAAGAAGTATAACGCGTGGTCTTGGAAACGTTGCTCGCGCGAATCGGTCCGTAGAAATCGCCCTCAAGCGTGGCATCTCCGGTGATGCCGGAGAGATTGATTTCGCCTCCGTGGCCAGTGAGGCGGACATTGCCCTTGATGTTGTTGACGCGCGCGTCGCCATGGGCGAGATCGGCGTCGACGTCACCGGAGATGTCGTGGATATTGAGGTCTCCGCTTTTCGAATGGATGGTGACGGGGCCAGTCATTTGCGCGATGGTGATATCCCCGTGAGTGGTTTGCGCAGTGATCGTGGCGTGGGCCGGCAGGGCAACGTCGAGGTCGACCCGTACGTCGGGGCCTTCATTGCCGGACGATTGCGGCTGAATTTCGTAGCCGTTGCTGGTGGGAGTCACTTTGACTTCAACTCTGTCGGCGGCTCGGCGAGCTTCGTTCTGGTCCGAGGCGCTGGCGCTCTTATGTACCGCAACGTGAAGCTGAGAGTCATTGCCGGGATGCACGGAGATATTGCCGCGGGTCGTGGAGATGGAGATGACTTCATTGGATTTTGCGGGAACGACGGGCAAGGAACTATTCCAGTCGTAGGAATGCTCAAACATATCGCCCATACCAAAGTCGATGCCGGGATTGTTTTTACGCGCCCAGTCGAATCCGGCGATACTGGCGACGACGAGTAGCAACAGCACAATGAGAGCGATTTCGCCTCCGGAGATGCCTGGCGGCCCGGCGTCGCCTCTGCGAGAAGCGAACAAGTGATCGAAAAGACGCGCGATGCCCCACAGGATCAGGAGGAGCGGCCAGTAATGCTCGAAAAGGCGGCCGATCTCCATCTCCGGGTGATATTCGTAAAGGAGAAAAATGACGCCGATCAGGATGAGGATCAGGCCGCCGAAAATCGAGCGCCGTTGACGGTAGTAGTGAGTCATCGCGGCTGCGACGGCGGCGGTGGATTTTGCGGCGGGAAGTTCGATGAACCAGGCGGCGGAACGTTTGGCGGAACCGATGATGGATTTTGCCAGCCGGACGGATCAACATGTCCTTCGGTGGATGCTGTCTCAGAAAGGATTTTCACCACGCCGATGACGATCAAGATGATGGGCCACAAGCGCCAGAACGAATAATGCCAGTTGTATTGGCCGACGAAGAAAAGAACTCCGAGGGTGATGAGGATCGCGGGACCCATCAAGCCGTGAGTGCGGCAACGAGTGCAATTGCAATTTCTCCAGTGCGCCATATTCGCAATCCTCCTAAAAGACGACTATGAGGATACCTGGCTCCGCTTCCAAATCAATAGCACGCCGACGGCGATGAGGATGAGGGGCCAGAGGCGCCATATCCAGATGGAATTTAGAAACCCGAGCGTATCGAGTAGAAAAACAACGCCGAGCCCGACTAAAATAAAGGCGCCAATGGGCCGTCGCGATTCCGTTTCGCCGAAAATTCCCGGAGCGGGTTGGCCGAGCTGTCTGGCGCGCGCCGTGCGATAGGCGTCGATCGGCATGTAGCAGATGAACGCGGCGAAAAATACGGCGACCATCGCTTGCATTCCTCCGGAGATGGTGTCGCTATTCAGGATTCCGATGATGCCGCCGAAAATTACGATGTGAATCACGCCTTTTATATATTCACCGTTGTACACGGCGCCCAAGCCTGGAATGAATCCCAAGGCGCAAGCAACTCCGGGGTTGGGTCCGGTGGAAACTCCGGGCGCGGCGGGGGATGGGCCGACGACCATGCGCGAAAGGCACTCCTCGCAATACAGGGCGCCGCGGACCTCGCGAGCGCACTGCGCGCAAAGGGCCTTGCCACAGTTGCGGCAGAATCCGGTGGCATCAACATCCGTGTGAACAGCGCATTTCATCGAGGGCTCCTTGTGGGCGCGTCGGGCAGCAGGGTTGCGACGAAAGCGGTGTTTTCATTTGTGCCGTTGTTCCTCTGAGATTCGTTGGGCGATTTCTGCGGCGGAGCAGAGGATGGCTCGGAGCTGTTCGGCGCTGGATTGCCGGCCGGCTGAAGGCGCGATTGAATTTCATAAACCACGCGGAGGTCGTTGACGAATTTTACGCTGCGGGCGAAGGCCAGATGCGCATGGCGATCGGCGGCGTGAAAGATGTTCACCGGGTTCAAGCTGGCCGCGGTGATATCGGATCTGCGGACGCCCGTAGCCTGGAAAATGATGAGCAGAGTGGCGAGAACAGTGACAGTACCCATCGCAAAGCGAGGTTGCCAGAGCATCGGCAACCAGCCGAACCACTCGCGCTTGGTTTTTCGCGGGCCGAGTGTTTGGTCGAGAATGGTGGAGAAGAGGGCAGCCGGAACAGGCTCCGGCTCCAGGGTGCGAAGACGGCCGATGACATGCGTTACCTGCGCGAGCAGAGGAGCGCACTGGGGACACGCGTCGACATGCGCACGGAACTCGCGCTGTTCGGCGGCAGGGAGAAGGCCGTCGAGATAGTCGCTCAACCGTTCTTCGATTTGTACGCAAGTCCAGTTCATTTTTTACTCGTCTTTTACCCGTCAACTCTCACTTTGGCCGCAAACCCATTTCCTGAAGCACTCGCGCCAGCTCGATGCGCCCGCGGTTGATTCTGGATTTTACCGTGCCTTCGGGGACAGATAAAACTTCTTGAATCTCGTTGTATTCCAAACCCTGCAAATCGCGCAAGATTACGGCTTCGCGTAAATCGGGGGAGAGACGGGAGAGCGCCGACTGCACTTGCGCGCTCAATTCGTTGGCCAGCGCGGCCTTGTCCGGCGTGCGCACCGGTGAATGCTTCTCTTCCACCTTGGGCATCACATCGTCGAGCGAATCGGTGACACGGTCGTGACGGGTGCGGCGATAATGGTCGACCAGCAGATTGCGCGTGACACTGGTGAGCCAGGTGGGGAAGCCGCCGTAGGCCGTGCGATAGCTCGCGAGCGTGCGATAAATTCGTAAAAAAACCTCCTGGCTCAGGTCCTGGGCTTCGGACGAATTGCCGGTGAAACGGTAACAAAGATTGTAAACGCGCCGGGTGTGGCGGTGCACAAGTTCTTCCCACGCCGGTCCCTCGCCCCGGAGGCAGCGCTGAACCAGTTGAGCGTCCGGCTCCAATCGTCATTGTCCTCGTGAGCAGCATCACTTCCCGGCCTCATAGTATGGAACGAAAAAAGGGGCCGAAAAGTTCCGCACTGCGGCGGCATGTTAGCTGGGCAGCCAGCCTAACACAAGCGGCTTGCATGGTTTGTGGTGAGGAACAGAGTGAAGGCTTGGGCGCCGGTCGGGGGATTTTAGTATCGGGCTGGCTTGACACTCATAAAGGCGTGCTGATACGGTGCGCGGGCGATGCGACAGAGCGTACGAAAAACATTTTGGCTGATTTTGGGGCTGGCGATTGTCGCGGCGCTGCTTTACCGGTCCCGCAGCGCGGTCATGCTAAGCGGATTCAACTGGCAGAAGCTGGGGACGGCGCTTGAGAATGCAAGTCTCCCGTTGCTGTTACTGGGCCTGGTTTCCATTTATGTATCGTACGCGCTGCGGTCGTTGCGATGGGTGCGGTTCTCCCGCTACATGGGCAGGCCCACGTTTCGTAATGTGTACAGTGCAACGATTATGGGCTTCACCGCGGTTTTCGTGCTGGGACGCGCGGGAGAACCAGTTCGCCCGCTGCTGATCGCGCGCAAGGACGGGCTGCCGGTGGCGGACAGTTTTGGCGTGTACGTGCTGGAGCGCGTATTTGACGTCGGCGCCACGGCAGTGCTGGCGATCCTTGCGCTGCTTGCGTTACCGCGCCAGTCACTGGCGGGAGCGGAAGCGAACTCAGGCGGATTGGTTCATGACGCGCGCCTGGCGGGATGGGTGCTTTTCTGGTCACTGATTGGATTAATCGCGGTGCTTGTCTATTTTCGCTTTCATGGTGCGCGAGCACTGCAGTCGCGGCTTGGAGGATTTCGCGCACGCGGAGGTTGGCGCGGCAAGATAGCGACGCTGATTGACGGATTCAGCGAGGGGCTGCAGGCGATTCGCTCGCCGGGCGATCTGTTTGCGGCTGTTGCGTATACCGTGGTGCATTGGCTGGTTGTAGCGCTGGTGTATTTACTGGTGATGCGCGGTTTCAGCGGCCAGATGGGAGAATTCGGCTTTCGCGCGGCGCTGCTGGTGCTGGCATTTACGATGGTGGGATCTGTGATGCAGCTACCGGCGGTCGGCGGAGGGACGCAGGTCGCGACGTTCCTTGTGCTCACGGTGATATTCGGAGTAGAAAAGGAGCCGGCGGCGGCGGTGGCGATTGTATTGTGGCTGGTGACTTTTGCCGGAGCGTGTATCGCGGGAATTCCGTTGCTGATCCGTGAGGGGTGGTCGATGGGAGACTTGCGCCGGATGGCGCGCGAAGAAGCAACGAGGGAGGAACACGGCGGCCACGCGTCGATTGGGGATACGGCAAAGCATCGGCGGGAACAGCCGTGAGGTGCCCATTCTGTTCGCACCTCGATGACAAGGTGGTGGATTCGCGCGAGGGGCGCGCGGGTGACCTGATTCGGCGGCGGCGCGAATGCTTGAAGTGCGGTAAGCGGTTCACGACGTACGAGCGCATCGACGAAATTCCTTACATGGTGATCAAGAAGGATGGGCGACGGGAAAAATTCGACCGTCACAAAATTTTGCAGGGCTTGTTGCGCGCGTGCGAAAAGCGCCCGGTGCCGACGGCGAAGCTGGAGGCGCTGGTGGATGACGCGGAACGGTTTGTCAACGAAGCGAACGACCGCGAGCGGACGACTTCGGAGATTGGCGAGCAATTGATGTCACGATTGAAGAAGCTCGATAAAGTGGCGTATGTGCGATTTGCATCTGTTTACCTGGATTTTAAGGACGTGAAGGAATTCATGTCGGAACTGAAGAATTTGCTGAAGGACCGCGCGAAAAAGTAGCGGAGCATTGGGACGCTCCTACGGTTCCCAGACGCCGGCGGCGAAGGATTTAACCGTGCGGAAACCGAGATTTTCGTAGAGGCGCACGGCATTGGCATTGACCGTAGTGACGGTGAGAGACAGGGAGTGGTAGCCATGTTTTTGTAGCGCGGCAAGAGCCGCTTCCATCAGTTTCCGACCCAGGCCATTCTTCTGATAACCAGGCAAGACGCAGATTTGCGTGGTGTGTCCAACGCCGGGCGCGACGGTGGAGGTGAGCACCATGCCAATGGGCTTTTCTCCGGGGCCGGGCCGAACAATGAAAGAGGCGTCCGGAAAAAATTGTCCACAGCCGGGGAGCAGAACGATATTGCGCAGGAATTTCATGGCGCCGAGTTCGCTGCGATACTGATCGTTGATCTGGGCATCGACGTGATCCGTGTACGCGCGCTGGATTAAGCGGGCGCAAGGTTCGAGGCAACGATCAGTCCAGCTCTCGAGGTGAAGTCCATCTCGCCCTGCCGGCTTGGAAGGGCGAATGGGCGGAAGTTCGAGAAGCATGAATTGCCGCGGATGCAGACGGAAATGTTGCTGGGCGAGAACGGGATCGAGCGCCGAGCCGAAGGGCATGAGCTGCGCCTCGATGCGCTCGATGAATGGGGTCTCGCGAAGGGTGTCGAACATTTCGAGGAGAAGCTTCTTGCTGATTTCGATTTGGTCGAATTGCCGGGAGGCGAAAAGGCCGCCGATGAGGCCTTTCTGATCCTCGAAAACGTAGAAACCGTACCCGACGGGCTGTTTTCCTTCAAAGGCGGCGTATCCGGCGAGGGAATGCGAGTCAATAAATTTCCGAATCAAATGCTGCGACGGGCGGTATTCCCAGAAAAGATCGTTGCGCCACTGTTCCGCTTCTTCGCGAAAGAGCGGTTCGAGTGAGCGCGAATGAAGTTGGCGCAGATCGACAACCTGCATGAAGGACCTAAGTGTCTCCTAGGGCGATTATATTATATCTCGAATGAACCGTTATTCCGCCAGTTGGGAAACGTGCATCACCCCCGTGCTGCGATAGTTACGGGGCACAATGGGAGGCCGTTTGCGCGTGGGGGAATTATGCTAAACTGCGCGGCGATTAGAAACGGAGTTTCCCGGCGAAACATGAATCCCGATTCGCATTTGCGGCGTTTGTCAGCGCGCCTCACGCGGGTTTTGGGGTCGTTGCTCGCGCTGGTGCTGTTCGTTTTTCTGGCTACAGCGACAATTTCAGGATACCTGCTGTATCAAATTTTGACGCCGCCGCGCAGCCCGGCGAACGTTGACGTCAGTCTGTTGATGGGACATCCAACGGTTTACAACTTCGATATTCCCGGGGAAGGACAGCGCGAGGGATGGTTTTTTCCGGGCCTGATTCGGGGGCCGACGATCGTGTTGTGCCACGGATACGGTTCACAGCGAGCGGACATCCTAACGCTGGTAACAGCGCTGCAAGAGCACCAATTCAACGTGTTTCTGTTCGATTTCGCGGGGCACGGCGCGGTGACCGGGCGAACAACACTTGGGTATAAGGAAACGCAGGAATTGCTCGCCGCGATCAAAGGGCTGACGAATCGCGAGGACATTGATCGTTCACGATTTGGCGTGTGGGGCACGGATATGGGCGCGTATGCGGGATTAGCAGCGGCGGCGCAGGACTCACGAATCGAAGCGGTGGCTGCGGATTCCGTGTATGACCAGCCTTCGGATTTTCTGGCGATTCAGGTAAGCAATACAGGGCTGGGTTCGCTGCCGATGGTAAGGACCTTTTGCCTGTTCGGTTTTCGGATGGTCACCCATCAGTATAGTGCCGTCCCCCCACTGATGACGCGGATGGCGCGATTGCAGAGCATTCCGAAATTGTTCATTGAATCGACGGACAAAGCCAGTTTGGCGACCGCGACGCTTCGTATGTACCAAGTAGCGTCCATGCCGAAGAGCCAAGTAGTGGACTCGTTGACATACGCGGAGATGAGTGACGAAGGACGCCGCAATTACGAAAACAGCGTGGTCAGTTTTTTTCTGCAACACCTCTCGCCCTCGGGACAGCCGGCGCAGTAGGAGTTAGCCGCTGGACGTCCGGCTGGTGAATGGACTCGACCCAACAATACGGAAGGAATTTGGCGACGATTTTCCGGTGAATCACGCCGAGATCGTTAAGAATCATATCGCCGCCGTTGCTGAGCACAACGTAACCGGCAGCTTCGTCAGGATGAAACTGACGGATTGTGTCTCGCGTAAGGTAAAAACGCAAACCGTAATCGCAATTCCGGTTGATCTCACCAACGGCAAAAACTTGTTCGTTCGGCGGAAGGATGTTCTGAATATCGCCCGTAAGCGGCCGCGCGGAAATCAAAGAATCAAGTTGGGGGAGCACGCGAACAGTCGCGATTTCAATCACTACAGCAGCGATTATTGCGGAGACCGCGAGGGCAAGCCAGGGTTTTCGCACCAAACTGATAAATTCGATGGCGATGCCTGCGCCCACGCCGATGAGCAGTGCGGCAAGCGCGAGATGATTGATGCCCAGTTGATCGAGGGGTCCGTACGGCGGAAGGCGATGAAAACCTATCGCGCCGCCAACTCCGAGAGCGACCCACATCATGCCCGTGGTCACGCCGAGCCATTGCGTCTTGCGAGGCGCCCATTCGATGGCACACACGAAGGAGCGCGCCATTAATAGAGCAAGTGGCGGGAAGATAGGCAGGATGTAACCGGGAAGTTTCGACTGGGAGAAGCTGAAAAAGATAAATGGGAAAACCGCCCAGCAGGCGATGAAGAATCCTGACGACGTTCGCCATTCGCCATTGCGGAAGATGCGGCGGCCATCAAGCGCGGCGCTGACGAGGAGGGCCGTCCAGGGCAACAAGCCCAGCAAGATGATAGGGACAAAGAACCAAAACGGCTGGCGATGCTGGAAAACGGGCGTGAGGTAACGCTCAAAATTGTGGAGCAAGATAAAGGTGCGAAAGAAATCGGGATTGAAATAAGCGCATACGATGTACCAGGGCAACGCGACGACGCAAAAAAATAAAATAGCAAGCGGATGAAGAAGCCGGAAAGCAGCTTTCCAGTGACGCGTTGCGAGCGCCCAGAGAACCACGCTGCCGCCAGCGAGTACAACGGCGGCGGGGCCTTTCGCGAGAGTGGCGAAGCCCAACCATATACCTAAGAAAATGAGCGGGAGTCTGTCATCGGGGACGACCATTCGCGGCGCACTGTCGGCGGCGAATACCCCATGTTTTTCGACGACGCTGGCGGCGCAGAAGAGGGCGAGCGCGAGGCTTGCGGTGAAAAGCATGTCGGGCGACGCGGCGCGGGCGAAAGCGATCACCCCGACGCATGTCGGGAAAATTAGCAGGACGGCCCATGCCGTTGCGGTCCCGTAACGCCGCAGCGCGAGCCCGGCCATCGCGAGGGCGGAGACGAGCGCAGCCAGAGACGAAGGCAAGCGCGCGGCCCATTCTGGCGAATGCAGGAACTTGAAGAAAAATCCGGCGGACCAGTAATAGAGAATCGGCTTTTCGAACCAGGGCAGGCCATAGAGGAAAGGCGTAATCCAGTTGCCGGAGTGGGCCATGTTGCGGGCGATCCACGCGTAGCGCGGCTCATCTGGACCGACGAGGCCAATCGCGGACAGGCCGCTGAAAAGACAAACAGCCGACACCGCCGCGGCGAGCAAGGCGGCGCAGATATTTCTTCGTGACAGGGTGAGCTTCTCGCCCATGGCGGGTGAGTGTAGCAGAGCCGGGCGCAGTTAACATGGGCGCACACGCATGCTGGTTCGCGGAAAATTACTGTGACAGAATGGCGCGCAATGCGCGACTGGTGCGAGTACGCGGCGGCCTGGACGATTGTGAAGTTCCTGGGATTTTTGCCGCGCCCGCTGGCTCGCGTAATTGCCTCAACTATTGCTCGCGTATTATTGCTGTGCCGTCCGCCGCTTCGCCGCGCTGGGATTGTGAATTTGCGCCTGGCGTTTCCCGAGTGGTCCGACGCACAGCGCCGCCGGACGCTGCGCCGAATGGTGCGTTACCTGGGATGGATGGCAGCGGAATTCGCGCATTTCCCGGAATTGTCGCGAGAGAACATTGAGCGCCTGGTGGTGCTGGACGGCTTCGAGAATTTCGATGCGGCGCGGCAACGCGGGAAGGGCGTTATTTTTCTCACGGGCCACATGAGTGCGTGGGAACTGGCGCCATTTGCGCAGGCGCTATACCGGAATCCGCTGTCGTTTCTTGCGCGCGCGGTCGATAACAGCCGAGTTGACGCGCTGGTGAACCGCTATCGCTGTCTTTCCGGGAACCGTCCGATCGAGAAGAATAATGCGGCGCGGGCGATGTTACGTGTGTTACACAGCGGCGGAACGGTTGGGATCCTGGCCGACCAGAACACGTCGCTCGACGAGGGAATATTCGTTGATTTTTTTGGGATTCCCGCCGCAACGACCACAGGACTGGCACGCATCGCGCGCAGAACGGATGCCGCCGTCGTCCCGGGATTTCTTTTTTGGGATAGTTCGATGCGGAAATACAGATTGCGATTTGAGGCGGCCGTGCAACTCCAGCGCACAGAGGATGAGGATGCGGACATTCGCGTGAATACGACGCGCTGCAACAAGGTGATCGAGGATTACATACGCGCGCATCCCGAGCAGTGGCTCTGGGTGCACAAGCGATGGAAGAATCGGCCAGACGGTGAGCCATCGCTTTATTAGTCGCATTGGCCAACAATTTGAGCGGCAGTGAAGGAATGGGAGAGCGAGAAATGAGACGAATCGCGCGAGAACTTGGGGAATATTTGCAGGCGGAAGTGAAAGGAGATTTCTCGCGGTGGGTTTCCGGCGTGGCGAGCCCTGAGGACGCGGGCGCGGAAGATTTGATTTACGTGGACGCCGCGAAGCATCTGGCGCGAGCGCAAACCTCGGGGGCTGCGTGCGTGCTGCTACGCGAAGGAATGAATCTCAAGGGCAAGACCTTGCTGATAGTTGCGAATCCGAAGCTCGCATTTGCGAAGGCTGCAGCGTGGTTGTTGGAGCCCGAATCGATTGCGCGCGGAGTGCATTCCACGGCGGTGATCGATCCTTCAGTAAAACTGGCGGCGGATGCATGCGTGGGTCCTTATGCGGTGGTTGAAGCAGGCGCTGCAATCGGCGCGAAAACCGAAATTGGGGCATTTTGTTTTATTGGAGAGGGTGCGTCGATTGGAGAATCGTGCCGGTTATATCCGCGGGTGACACTTTATGCGGGCGCGCGAATTGGGAATCGCGTGACGTTGCATTCGGGCGCCGTGATTGGCGGAGACGGCTTTGGGTACGTTTATGGAGTCGGGCGGCATTGGAAATTTCCGCAGATTGGGAGCATCGAAATTGGTGACGATGTTGAAATCGGGAATAACACGGCTGTTGCGCGAGGGTCGCTGGGTGCTACGAGAATCGAGCACGGAGTAAAGCTAGATAATCTGGTGCACGTGGCGCACAACGTCCGGATTGGCGAGCATACGGTGATTGCGGCGCAAACGGGGATTTCGGGAAGCTGTGACATTGGCCACCATGTGCTTATTGGCGGGCAAGCCGGGCTAGGGGATCACTGCCAGATCGAGGATGAGGCTGTGTTGGGAGGGCAAACGGGAGTGTTAAATGGCAAAACGATCCGCGCCAAGGAGGTTGTTTGGGGAACTCCGGCACGGCCGTTGGCGCAATTCAAAAGGCAATATGGATTATTTGCGCGTTTGCCGGAATTGGCTGACCGGGTGCGCAAACTCGAGGAAGGGAAGCGTTGATGGGAGATGATAGCTCGACGCGCCCAAGGGACGCAGTGTTCTTGAGGCGCAACTTGCCTTTGACCGGTGCTGCGGAAGTGAATCGCGCTTGTGGCGTCAAAGACATGTTTTTGTGTTGACCAGTGAGACGAAGACCGCGATAATTTGGTGGTGTGTGTAAGTTATTGCATTTGTAGTTGATTCTTAGGAAACCCGTTAGGTAACGGGGTGCGATTACGATGTTTTCTTGCATCTGACCTGGGGAGGGGTGCGCCCCAGGCGAACGATTTCAGTCAAGACTTATGCAAATTCCAGAGACACAGACGCGATTCGGAGCGGCGGTGCAAAGAGCGCTCGTGCCAGAGCGAGTGGCCGATTCAGAGGCCGCGGAAACGGCGGTTGAACGCGGCACGAAGCATTTGCTCTCGTTGCAGGCCGCCGACGGATATTGGTGGGGCGAACTGGAAGCTGACACGACTCTTGAGTCAGACCACATTCTGCTGCACTGCGTTCTGGAAGACCGCGAGAACGAGAAAGTACGCAAGCTCGCGAATTACATCCGGCAAAAACAGACCGCTGACGGCGGATGGAATATCTATCCGGGCGGACCGTCAGAACTAAACACGTGTGTTAAGGCGTATTTTGCGCTGAAGCTGGCGGGGGATTCGCCCGATGCGTCGCACATGGCACGGGCGCGCAAGAAAATTCAGGAACTGGGCGGATTGGAGACGACCAACTCCTACGTGCGGTTTTATCTGGCGATGGTGGGCGCAATCAGCTGGGACATGGTGCCCGCGATCCCGCCTGAATTGATGCTTCTGCCGAACTGGTTTTTCGTGAACCTCTACGATATGTCATCGTGGACGCGCGCGATCGTTGTGCCGCTGACGATTATTTATGCGTCGAAGCCGGGCTGGCGAATTCCGGAAGACGCCCGCATTGATGAGCTGTTCGCGGACGAAAAAAACAGGGCGAAAGCTTTCACATGGGAGCGCAAGGTCTTTTCATGGCGGAATTTGTTCCTGGCCATTGATAAAGTTCTGAAAGTGCACGAGGAGTTGCCGTGGAAGCCATTTCGGCGCTGGGCGCTGGCTCAAGCCGAACGCTGGCTGTTTGAACATATTGAGCGCTGCGAAGGGTTGGGGACCATTTATCCGGCAATGGCCAACTCCGTCTACGCGATGCTGGCGATGGGTTACGCCGCGAACGATCCGCTGATCACGCGTGAATTGGGATGGATTTCGGGCTACGAAATCGAGGAAGAAGAAACGTTGCGGATGCAACCGTGCATTTCTCCCGTGTGGGACACGGCGATCGCGATGGTGTCGCTTGAAGAGGCGGGACTTCAGCCCTCCCACCCCGCGTTGCAAGGGGCGGCGCAATGGCTGCTCGATCATCAAATTCTTGGGCCGGGCGATTGGCAAGTAAAGAACAAGGACGCAGCGCCGGGAGGATGGGCGTTTGAATTTCGCAACGATTTCTATCCGGACGTGGATGACACGGCGTTTGTGCTGATGGCCTTGCAAGATGTTGCGCACACGGATACGGAACGCTACACGCAGGCTGCGAAAAGGGGTATCGCGTGGCTCTTAAGCATGCAGAATCGCGACGGCGGCTGGGGTGCATTCGATCGCGACAACGACCACGTATTGCTGACGCAGATTCCGTTTGCCGATCATAACGCGATGATCGATCCATCGTCGGCGGATGTGACGGCGCGCTCGATTGAATGCCTCGGAAAATTTGGGTGGACGACGTCCGACCCGGCGATACAGCGGGCCGTTATTTACCTGGAACGCGAACAAACGGAAGAAGGCGCGTGGTACGGACGGTGGGGATCGAACTACGTCTACGGGACGAGCGGCGTGTTGAGGGCCACCGAAACGCTGGGTCTTGCGGAAAGCAGAGAAAGCCGCCGGGCAGCGGAGTGGCTTCGCAGCGTGCAAAATGAGGATGGCGGCTTCGGCGAGACGTGCGCTTCGTATGATGACCCAAGCCTCAAAGGAAAGGGAGAAAGCACGGCTTCCCAGACGGCGTGGGGGCTGATCGGCTTGCTGGCGACGGAGAATCCCGAGGATTCCGCGGTGCAACGAGCCGTGACGTGGCTGGTGGAACATCAGAACGAGGATGGTTCATGGGATGAGGACGCGTTTACCGGAACGGGATTTCCGCGCGTTTTCTATCTGAAGTATCATTTGTACCGTAATTCTTTTCCGCTGTATGCACTGGCCCGCTATCGCAACTTGATGAAAACGCATCTAACGAAGAGGCCATCGTTGCAGTTTAATCCAATCGAATTTACGCGCCGGAATGGGCACGGGGGTAAACGATGAGGTTTCCGATCAGCTTGACCGCTAACCTGACGAAATATTTGGCTGGGAAGGCCATCCGCCGCGAAGAAAAATTTCCGCTCGTGATGATGCTTGAGCCGCTGCATGCATGCAATCTGACCTGCACGGGCTGCGGGCGTATCCGCGAATACAAGTCAACGATCAACGAAATGCTGACTGTCGAGCAGTGCCTGGCCGCGCTCGATGATTGCGGCGCGCCGATTGTCTCCATTTGCGGCGGCGAGCCCATGATTTATCCGGAGATTGGACGGCTGGTGAAGGAAATCCTGGCTCGAAAGCGGAATATTTATTTGTGCACGAACGGGATGTTCATTCGCAAACGCCTGCATGAATTCAAGCCGACATCGCGATTCTTTTTCAACGTTCACCTGGACGGGCTGGAAAAGACGCACGATTTGTGCGTGGAGCGCGATGGTGTATTCCGCGAGGCGATTGCTGGAATCAAGGCGGCAAAGGCGGCGGGGTTCCTCGTATGCTCGAATACGACGGTCTATAAAGAGACGGACATCGAGGAAATTGCCGAGCTGTTTGCTTATCTTCGCACGCTGGGCGTCGACGGCAACATGCTCTCGCCGGCTTATTCGTATGCCTCGGTGCAGACGAAGGATATTTTTATGTCGCGGCAGGATGTGAACGAGAAATTCCAGCGCGCGAGCAGTCTGCTCGAGCAGTTCAATGTGATTACTTCACCGATTTACATGGAATTCCTGCGCGGCGAGCGCGACTTGATGTGTACAGCGTGGGGCAATCCGACGTACAACCCGCGCGGATGGAAAGGCCCCTGTTACTTGATGACAGACCAGCACCATGAGACGTTCGGCGACCTGATTAACAACACGCCGTGGGAAAAATATGGTTATGGGCGCGATACGCGTTGCGAAAATTGCATGGTGCAGTCGGGCTACGAGGCTTCTGCGGTGCTTGGCGGCAATCACAAGTTTGGAGACACGTGGAAAATGCTGCAGTGGCAGGTTTCGGGGCGCATGGGCGGACGTAAAGGCGCGAGCGCGAAGTCAAACGGATCGAAACTGAACGGAGACGGTAACGGCCACAAGACGAATCCGCCGTCCGCGACAATACCTGTTGGGTCGATTGGGTCTGTGGGGAATACGCAGGGCCGAGAGAAGGAAGAAGTCTTCCGAATATTATGACGACGCTGGTCACCGGCGCGACCGGTTTCGTGGGCTCGCATGTTGCCCGCCGACTGGTTGCTTCGGGCGAGTTGGTGAGGGCGCTGGCGCGGCCTGGAAGCCGGCGGCAGACGCTTGACGGAGTCGCCGTCGAATGGGTCGAAGGCGATTTGCGCGATGAGGCTTCGCTTGATCGCGCTCTTGCCGGCGTCAATCGGGTTTATCACGTGGCCGCGGACTATCGTTTGTGGGCGCGCCATCCGCAGGAAATCTACGACAACAATGTGACGGGAACGAAAAATCTGCTTGCGGCTGCGCTGCGCGCGCGAGTGGCGCGGTTCGTGTATACGAGCACGGTTGCGACGATCTCCGTGCCTCGTGGGAACGCGTTGCCGGACGAAACGAACCGTGCTTCGGTTGATGAAATGATTGGGAACTACAAGCGTTCCAAGCTGTTGGCGGAGCAAGAGGCTCTGCGCGCGGCGCACGAAGGTTTGCCGGTGGTGATCGTGAATCCGACTACGCCGGTGGGCCCGGGAGATTGGAAGCCGACGCCGACGGGACGAATCATTCTGGACTTTCTGCTGAGGCGGATGCCTGCCTATGTGGACACAGGCTTGAATTTCGTCGCTGTCGAGGACGTGGCCGAAGGGCACTTGCTGGCCGCGGAGCGAGGGAAAATTGGCCAGCGGTACTTGCTTGGCGGACGCAATATGACGCTGAAGGAACTGCTGGATGTACTCGCGAGAATCACGGGCCTTGCGGCGCCCTCGCGGCGAATCCCTCATTCGGTGGCGCTGATTGCCGCGTGCGCCGACGCTGCATATTCTCGCGTGACGGGGCGCGAGCCGCGCATTCCGATGGAAGGAGTGCGTATCGCGCGGCACAAAATGTTTGTGAATGACGCGAAGGCGCGGAAGGAACTGGGTTATGAGCCGGGCACGGTGGAAGTGGCACTCGAACGCGCCGTGCGCTGGTACTTTGAAAACGGTTACGTGGCGCACGCGAAGGGCGCGCCTGTTGCGCAAGCCTCAGCGGCGTGAAGATCCATATGAAAATTCTGGTGAGCTTCGCTTTGGAAAATGAGTTCGTGCCGTGGCGGCGGTTGCGCTCGTTCACCCGTGTAGCGACGCTGGATTTTGCCGCGTATGACGCCAAAGTGGAAGCGGCAGATGTGCGCGTGATTCTAACGGGCGTTGGACCAGCACGCGCGAGAGCCGTGGCTGCGACGGCGTTGCAATGGGGGCCGAGCGTTTGCATCTCTTCGGGCGTCGCGGGCAGTTTGCGCGAGACTTATCGCGTCGGGGAAGTGTTTGTGGCACGCGAAGTGATGGAACTGGAAAGCGGACGCACGATCGCGGGGGACCGTGATCTCATCGAAGGCGTCGAGAGTCGCGGCATTCGCGTGGCTGAACGGCTGCTGTCATCCGCGAACATGGTCGTCACAGCCGAAGGGAAGAGCCGGCTCGGGCGCATGGCAGAGGCGGTGGAGATGGAGAGTTTCGCGGTATTGACGGAAGCGTTGGGACACAATATTCCCTGTGTAGCGATTCGCGCGATCAGCGACGCAGCGGATCAGGATTTGCCGATGGATTTCAGCGGCGTTTTGGATGATGAGGGGAAAGTGAAAACATCCAAAGTGGCGCGTGCGCTGGCGGGTGCGCCGCACAAATTGCCGGCTCTATTGCGTTTGGGACGAAACACGCGGCTCGCGGCGACCAGGCTAACGGAGCGCTTGGACGCAGTGATACTTGATCTGGCGGCGGGAGTGGATCGAACGACGGAAATGGCCGGGGCGGCCAGGACATGAGTTCAACCACCACACACATCGAGACGGTGCCGGGCGCAAGCCGCGACGGCAAGATGCTGGCGGGGGTTTATCGCGGCAAGGGAAATGTGGTGTGCGAAGAGGTGCCGATTCCGGAAATTCGGGACGGCGAAGTGCTGTTTCGCGTGGCGGTTTGCGGAATTTGCGGAACGGATATCAAGAAAATCGCGCACGGATTTGTTCCCGCGCCGCAGATTTTCGGGCACGAGCTGGCGGGGACGGTCGTTGAAGTCGGACGCGGCGTGCGGAAGTTCAAGCCCGGCGACCGCGTTGTAAGTTTTCACCATGTTCCGTGTGGCACGTGTTTCTATTGCGAGCGCAAGCTCTTCTCGCAGTGTCCGGAGTACAAGAAAGTCGGGTTGACGGGGGGCTTCACTCCGAACGGGGGAGGATTCGCCCAATATGTTCGCGCCATGCCTTGGATCGTTGAGGGGGGGATGCTGGCGATTCCCGCGGACATTACATTTGAGGAAGCCACGTTCATCGAACCGGTGAATACAGCCGCGAAGGCAGTGTGGAAGGCGCGCGTCGTGGAAGGTGAATTCGCGGTGGTGGTGGGCCAGGGACCGATTGGGATGCTGCTGACGGGTTTGGTCAAGCTGAAGGGCGCGGAAGTGGTTACTACTGATTTGCTCGCCGGACGGCGCGCGGCCAGTTTGCGGCTGGGCGCAACCGCTTCGTTTGACCGTGCATCGGAAGATTTAGCGGGCCAGGTCCGGGAGCGTACGCATGGCCGTGGCGCGGATGTGGTTCTGCTGGCGGCGCCGCATCCGCAGTTGGTTACAGAAGCCCTGGAGATGGTGCGGCCGGGAGGCAGAGTGCTCCTTTTTGCACATAATGACCCGGTGTTGAAAATTGAATTTCCGGCGGCAGCAGTGGGTATTGAAGAAAAGGAAATCCTGGGCAGCTATAGCGCATCTATTACGGAGCAGGAGGAGTATGCTCGAATTGTGTTCGAGCGGCGGTTACCTCTGGCGCAGCTTGTTTCCGATCGGTTTTCGACGGAGCGGATTGCCGAGGCGTTGCAGCTTGCGGCGCGCCCAACGAACGATACTTTGAAAGTGGTGGTTACGCACTTATGACGACGGATTTTATGGGAGTGATGACCGCGGCGGTTTTGTACGGCCGCGAGGACTTGAAGATTGAACGCGTTGGGATACCAGAACTCAGCGAGGATGAGGTGCTTGTCCGTGTGCAGGTGGCATTGACCTGTGGAACGGACTTGAAGGTGTGGAAACAAGGGTCGCATCCCCGGATGATTCATCCGCCGGCAATATTCGGGCATGAGCTCGCGGGTGTGGTGGAAGGGACGGGACGGTCGGTCGACGGCACAATTCGCGCGGGAATGCGCGTGGTGCCGTCAAACTCGGCGCCGTGCGGCGCGTGTATCTATTGCCGCAAAGGGCAGCCGAACCTGTGCGAGGATTTACTGTTCAACAACGGCGCTTATGCGGAGTATGTGCGGATTCCGGGCCGGATTGTGCGGCAGAATTTGCTGGAGATTCCCGATCACGTGAGTTTTCGCGATGCCGCAATGGTCGAGCCGCTTGCGTGCGTGCTGCGCGGAATTCATGAGACGGACATTCGTGCGGGTGATACGGCCGTGATTGTGGGATGCGGGCCGATCGGATTGAAATTTATCCGCGCGCTTTCCGCGCGAGACGTGCGCGTTATCGCGCTCGGCAAACGGAAGAGCCAGATTCAGGCGGCCGAACGGTTGGGAGCGTACGCGGCGTTCGATGTGTCGACGATGGACAGTCC
>DASZCH010000005.1:0-4087 GCA_035943235.1 Candidatus Acidiferrales bacterium | reverse complement strand
AATTGACGCCATCGATCCAAGCGTAAAGATAAGACTGCTGCTCCGGAAGCATTCTGCCACCTTCCTCTTCGTCGAGAAAAATGATCGTGCCCGGAGGAAAACCTTCTTGCTTCGCGGCAATCACTGCGGCGGTTGCGTCGGTTGAAGCAAGCGTTTTCGGATCTTGAGCAGATTTCAGCTCTTTATCCATGCGGCCGTTGAACAGAACCAAGAATCCGAAACCATGCGAACGCAAAACCGCGCGTTTGCCCTGCCATGAATCCGACTTTTCGCCGGGCGGGGAATTCAGCCAGTAGCCGGAAAACGCAAAATCCTGCGCAAGGGCATCAAGCGCCGCATCGCCCGGATAATCGTTGCGGTCGAAGCCAAGATAGCTTCCGAGAGGCTGCTGAACTAATGGAATGCTTTGGGGAGTGACGTGATGGAACCGAAGGAATCCGGCATGTGCGATTCCAGCAACTATGAGCAAAAGAGTCGCCACTGCGAAGGAAACGATCAACTTGGATGTTCGTGCCGTCATGTGCGCCACTCCATTATGATATGAGACGGGCGCCTCCGGTTGCACTCCCGCATGTTCTTAGACGCTGCGAAGCGCGCCACTAACTATGCGTGGCGTGAAACCTTTGCGCGCGTCAGCGCGTCCGAAAAGTGATACGCGTTCGGCACAACCGCAGAAGTGGCGAACGGTTGCAGGAGAGTCTTTCGTCGCGTGAGTGTGCTGGACCTATCGGCGTACATCGGCCTTGTCGCAGTCGGCTTCGCGACGGCGAATATTTTGATTGGACTGATGATTTTTGGACGATACAGCCCCGTGCGCTATTGGCCGCACCGCAGGTTCGATATTTTCCGCATTCACCGGTGGACCGGCTACGGCACACTGGGTTTTACGCTGCTACACCCGTTGCCGCTGCTGCTGAACGCGAAGCCTCATTTTGGTCGCCGCAGCAGCCGCTGCAAAACACGATTGGGGCGGCGGCGCTGTACCTGTTGGTGATTATCGTTGTCACTTCGATTTATCGCATTCAACTCGGCAGACACTTCTGGAAGTTGCTGCACTATCTGACCTACCCGGCGGCCGCGTGCCTTTTTATTCACGGGATTTTGACGGATCCGAACCTAAACGGACAGGGGGTTGATTACCTCGACGGTGGAAAAGTGTTTGTGGAGATTTGCTGCGTGATTATCGTTGTTGCGTCGGCGTGGCGCGTGCGCTTCAGTCAACGCAAACGAGTGGCGAATCGACTGGCGAGTTTGGGTCAGGAAGCCGCGGCGGAGTAGAATCTCTGCCATGGCATTTGAGATTCCGCAGCACATGAACATTGCCGAGGAATTTGTGTCGCGCCCGGCGCGCGCGCACGCTGAACGAACAGCGATTCTCGGCGAGCCTTCCTGTTTTTCCTACACGCAAGTTGAAGAGGCGGTGAACCGCGCGGCCAATGTGTTGCGCGAGAGGGGTTGCGAGCCGGGGGAGCGCGTCTTGATCGTTCTTCCGGACTCGATTGAATTTATTGCCGCGTTTTTTGGCGCTGCGAAGATTGGCGCGATTGCCGTGCCCGTGAATTCAATGGGGCGCGCGGCGGATTATTCGTACTACGCCGCCGACACGGGAGCGCGCATCGCGATTGTGCATACGTCGGCGATGGCGGAGTTTTCGCGAATCGAAGCGTCGCCAGAGCTTTGCGTGCTGGCAATTTCCGGCGATGGCGCCGAAAGCGCAATGAAAACGGCAGGGCCGGCTTTCAGCGGCGCGCGCAAGTTCGCTTGGGACGAGGCGTGGAATAAAGCGAGCCCGCATTGCGAAACGCAAATAACCGCAGCGACGGATCCGGCGTTTTTCTTGTACACATCGGGAAGCGGAGGGACGCCGAAAGCGGCGATTCATCGTCACGATGATATGGTGCGGACAAGCCGCGGGTACGCGCGCGACGTGCTGGGATTGCGGGTGGACGATATTACGTATTCTGTGTCGAAATTATTCTTTGCGTATGGGTTGGGGAACGGAATGTACTTTCCGCTTTCTGTGGGCGCTGGCACAGTGCTTGACCCGGGAAAGCCGAAGCCGGAACGCACCGCGGAACTGCTAGCGAAATACAGGCCGACGATTTTATTTTCGGTTCCGACATTTTTCGCCGCGATGTTGCGCGAAGCGGAGCGAGGACTTGCAATAGATTGCTCGTCACTGCGTATGGCGGTGTCAGCGGGAGAAACGTTGCCGGCGGAAATCTTCGAGCGATTCAAGGAACAATTCGGCGTGGAGATCATCGACGGCATAGGCTCGACCGAAATGCTGCATATGTTTTTGTCTCCGCGACCGGGACGCGCGCGAGCGGGAAGCTGCGGGATGGAAGTGCCGGGATGCGACGCGAAGATTGTTGATGACGAAGGACGCGCGGTTACTGACGGCGAGATTGGGAACCTGTGGGTGCGAGGAGGCGGCGCGTTCGCGGGCTACTGGAACAAACCGGAGCTGACGGCGCGGACGAAACGCGGCGAATGGGTGGTGACCGGCGATAAATTTACGCGCGATGCGGACGGCTATTACCACTATTGCGGGCGCGCGGACGACATGATGAAGGTCGCGGGCATGTGGGTGTCTCCCGGGGAAGTGGAAAACGCGCTGCTCGGGCATCCGATGGTCGCGGAGGCGGCGGTGGTCGCGCAGGCGAATGAAAACGGCTTGATTCATCCGGCCGCCTACGTTGTGTTGAAGAATGAAATGGAAAAGAAGGAAGGGTTGGACGGAGAAATTCGGGAATGGCTGCGACAAAAAATGGTTTCGTACAAGTGTCCGCGAACAGTCCAATTTGTCGACAAACTGCCTAAGACGGCCACGGGGAAGATTCAGCGGTTCCGATTGCGCTCGACAAGTCCTTGAGTTAGCGAAGGATAGCCGCAGAAGTCAGAAATATTCAAAAGAGCCAAATTGGCTCTTTTGGCGACTAGTTTTGGGTCTATATTGGCCTGTATGAGCAGGCCATTCATTCCTCTCCATTTGCAGCCTGAAAGCAGCATTCCGCTGTACGCACAACTGCGCGACCAAATGCGCGCGCTGGTGCATTCGGGGGAATTGCTGCCCGGCGATCGCATCCCCGCGAGCCGGGAGCTTGCGACTCAGCTGCAGATTCATCGCACAACCGTGGCAACGGCGTACGCGGAGCTCGAATCCGAGGGGCTCATACAAGGTTTTGTCGGGCGCGGAACATATATCAGCGAATCGACCGCGCCACGGGAATTCACGCCGCCGCCGCGAGAGCCGGGAGGAGTGTTGCGGTGGGAGGCATTGTTCGCGGATGAGCGCGCGGGCGATGGGCTAAGCCGATTGATGCCGGAAGTGCCTGAAGACACGATTGCATTCATAAGCGCGCGGCCGTCGGAGGAATTTTTTCCCGTCGACGATGTACGTACTTGCGCGAACGCCGTGTTGAAACGCGAAGGGCGCGACATTTTGCAGCTTGGCGCGTCAGATGGTTACGGCCCGCTGAAGCAAGTGCTGCTCGAAATTCTGCGCGCCGAGGGGATTGCCGCACACGAGCGTCAACTGCTGATCACCGACGGCTGCCAGCAGTCGCTTGATTTGCTTGCCAAGGCTTTTCTGCGCGCGGGCGACGCGGTGCTGGTCGAAAATCCCGCGTATCCGGGAGCGCTGTCGATTTTGTCTGCCTCACGTGTGCGGTGTTTGCCGGCGGCAGTGGAAGCGAACCGGTCACGGCAGAATTACGCCGGGCTGGACATGAAGGCCGTGGAAGCCGTGCTGGAGCAGAATCGCGTGAAAATGATTTTGGTGACGCCGGACTTTCAGAATCCGACGGGGACGACGCTGCCAGTAAACGAACGGCAGAAACTGCTGGAGCTTGCGACGCGGCATAAGGTGCCGATTGTCGAGGATCATATTTATGCGCGATTGCGGTTACGCGGGAACCCTGTGTCTTCCTTGAAAGCGATGGACCGCAACGGAATCGTGATTCAGATCGACAGTTTCTCGAAAGTGGCCTTCCCGGGCTTGCGCGTCGGGTGGTGCATCGGGCCGGAACGGGTGATCGAACGTCTGAGGCTGTTGAAGCAGTCGAGCGATTTGCATACGGATCAG
>DASZCH010000004.1:0-11052 GCA_035943235.1 Candidatus Acidiferrales bacterium | reverse complement strand
CGACAGGATCAGGCGATGCTTTCAACGGGGGTTTTCTTCATGGTTATCTTGCCGGGTGGCCACTGGAGGAGTGTTTGCGAGCGGGCAACATTTGTGGAGCGTTGGCGACGACAGGTGCCGGAGGATCTTCGGCCATTCCGACACAGGAGCGCCTGAAGAAATTGATGAGGAAGCTGCGTTGACCTGGATTTGAGAAAGGAGAACGCGAATTGCGATCTCGTTTGAAAATCCACGCTGGGGCATGGTTACGGAGGAGATAGCGCCATTATGAAAATCACTCTGGTCGGAGCCGCAGGGATTCGGACCCCACTGCTGGTCCACGGTCTCGCAGGCCTTGGCGGCAACGTACGGCTGGACGAGTTGGCGTTTTGGGATACCGATCCTGAACGTGTGAAGATCATAGAAAGAGTTGCGGAATCGATGGGCAAACGAAGCGGACTCCGCGCGCGACTCAAAACTTATTCCGATCCCGAGCACGCCCTCGAAGGAGCGGACTACGTCATTACGAGCATTCGCGTGGGTGGTATCGATGCGCGAGTCAAAGACGAAACGATTGCTCTGGCGCATGGGCTCGTCGCCCAGGAAACGGTAGGCGCAGGCGGTTTTGCATGCGCCATGCGGAACTTGAGCGTGATGCTGGAATATGCGCACCTGATTGAACGCGTGACCCCGCGCGCGACGGTCATCAACTTCACAAATCCAGTCGGAATCATTTCGCAAGGGCTTCTGAATCATACGGGAGTCGATCTCATCGGCGTATGTGATACTCCTTTGGAAACGTTTGAAGCCATTGCCCATGCGCTCGACCGAAGTCCATTTGGACTGCGTTTCGACTACCTCGGACTTAACCATTTAGGCTGGGTGCGGTCGATTCGCGATGAAGAAGGCACGGAACTGCTCCCGGAGGTGCTGTCTTCACCCGAGATCATTCAGAGATGCTATCGGCACGGACTTTTTCCCCCAGAGTTTATTAAACAACTGGGGCTACTGCCCACGGAATATCTCTACTTTTATTACTTCCCGGAGACGGCGTACAAGAACACGAAACAAAGCGGCCAATCGCGCGGGCAGGCCATCGAGGCGATGAACACGCGGCTGTTTCAAAAGCTGGCTCAGGCGCCCGAGTCGAAACTGATCGAAATTTATGAAGATTACCTGCGCGAGCGTAACGCTTCGTATTTCAGCATCGAGGCGACGGCTGGCGAGAGGCGCAAAGAAAACCAGAAACTTTACTCGGAGTTTTCGGGTTACGAGCGAATTGCGCTGCTCGTGCTGCAGGCGCTGCATGCAGAAACGCCCGCCTCAATTCCTCTTACGGTTCGCAACGGCAAAGCGCTGGAGGACCTCGATGCCGATGACGCGGTGGAGTTGCAGTGCGAAGTCTCTTCTCGCGGTGTTCACGCGCCTGCCGTGGGGCGCGCGCCAGAAGTTGTTCGCCCCTTGCTGCTTCAGGTAAAGGAGTATGAACGGCTGACAGTGCGTGCTTCGGTAGAGCATTCACGCGAATTGGCGCTTGCGGCCCTCGAAAAAAATCCTCTGGTTGGCCATCCCGATGTAGCCCGGCAAGTCTTGGCGGAATATCTTCAGGCATTTGGACAGCAGATGAAGCTGCAAGCGGCATAGGCCATCTGACCCTGTTGACGGTTGCTTCGGATCGGTCAGCGTTTACGCAGGTTGGCGCGCGGACGAAAGATTGGACACTACATTTTTCAGATAGCTGAGACTGGCGCGCATGCTCTCGGCGGGCGGAACGATTGTCTTGCCATAGATCACATCTTGCTCCACGACCGCCCAGCCCGAATATTGGTTATCGGCCAGGAATCGGAAGAAACCGTAGAAGTCGATGCATCCGTCTCCGATCCGAGAGAATACTCCGGCTCCAATCGCCTGTGCAAAGTTAAGTTTCTGCCGACGAACCTCGCCCAGAACGCGCGCATCGATATCCTTAATATGCACATACTGCAACGCGGAACGGTATTTCCGCGCCTCGTCTGCCGGATCTCCGCCTCCGTAGACGCAGTGCCCCGTATCCAGGCACAGGCCAACCTCGGAGCCGGCCAGCGCGTCGAAAAGACATTCCACCTCCATAGGAGTCTCCACGAAAGTGGCGACGTGGGGATGGAAAACAACGCGGAGACCGAATTCTGCAGCCGACTGCTCGACTTGGCGGATGACCGCTCCCACGTGTTTCCATTGAGCGAGTGTCAGCGACTTGCTTCCGTCCACCGGAACTCGACCTGCGATTTCTATTCGTTGGGGTGTTTGGCAATCGGCGAGAACGAGCAACTGGGCACCCAATGCGGAGAGTAGTGCGCCGACTCGGCGAACGTGTTCGATCACTTTTTCTGCGCGCAAAGGCTCAGCGATCGGAACGGGAACGAAAGAAGAAAGCATGGCCAGTCCGAAATGCTGCAATGTTTTATTCAAAACCGCTGGATCGGTGGGGAAAAATCCGTAGGGTCCCAACTCCGTACCCGTGTAGCCCGCGGAAACGATTTCTTGGAGAATTTGCTCGTAGGGTTGCTTCCATGCGGGCCCGCGATCGTCCTGCACGCCCCAACTGACAGGCGCAGATGCGAACTGAATTTGCTCGGAGAATTTGCCCAACCTAACGCTTCTTTACGAGCGCGTCTAGATTGACGCGCACGCCTTCCCTCGCGCTCTGATAGCAAGCTTCGATCAATTCAATTACGTTATAACCCTCATCGGCAGTGACAGGGGAAGATGACTTGCCTTCGAGGGCGTCGACGAAAAGGCGGTCTTCTTCGACGTAGCCCCATTTCTCTTGCATGGTCGCGAGCGAAAAATCGTAAGTGGTTGTGCGTGTTTCCAGACCATTCGTGAAGGAGATTCTTTCCATCTCGAACGTCTCATACGTCGAGTGCAGCCCGTAAACTTCGAAGCGCTCAAAGGGGAAGTGCCAGCTGGCATGCGCGAAGGTCTTCATTGTCGCCTGCAGGCCCGATTGAAAACTGAGCAGGATGGAAAAATCATCCAGTTCGTCATGCTCGTGAGCGCGCGCCGCTACCTCCACCCAATCCACCTTTCCGAAGAAAAAAGTCATCAGATCGAACATGTGCACCGGTGTTTCGTACAGAAAGCCTCCGGTAAGGCTGGCGTTCCAAACCCACGACGGATTCAGCAACTCTCCACGGTTCATCTTGGCGTGCACGGAAAGCGGCCGCAATTCGTTCCTATCGATGGCGCCCTTAAGAATTTTGTAGACTGGCGCAAAACGGCGGTTATGGCCGAGCTGATAGACAAGCCCCGAGCGGACCGCGCGATTGCGCAATCTTGTGGCCGACTCCAGATTCAGCGCGAATGGTTTTTCGCAAAAGACATGCTTGCCGGCTTCCAGAATTTGCATGGCGACTTCTTCATGCGTGGTATTGGGAGTGCAAACAAAAATGGCGTCACATTCCTGGAAAAGTTCCTCGAGCGACCGGGTAGCTTGACCGCCAAACCTCGCAGCCATTGTTCGCGCGCGCGTCGTCTCCACGTCAAAAAAGCCACGAAGCTTCACGCGCGAATCCTTCGCCAGGATAGCGGCGTGTATGCTTCCCACGCCTCCCGCTCCAACCATTCCAATCTGATATGGCATTACCGACGTCTCCTTTGTTGGCCCCGAATCGCGCAGCGAAAGGCACTCGCAGCGGCACGCCTGCGGCGCGCATTAGCCGGCCTTGAGATAATTTCCGGCAGCACTCCCGCCGCGTTGAAAACGCTTCACGAATTCCGTTCGGTTCCGCCGGCGCGAACCAAAGGCACGCGAGGATCACACTCTAAACCAGCCCTACGCAGGTGCGCGTAGCGCGGATCGTCGCTGGCGGCCATCGAACGCGCGCTGCCTGCAAGCACGTTGAGGTAATACACGTCGTACCCGTGCGCCGCGACCACGGGATGATAGCCATCTTTGATCAGCACCAAATCGCCGTCGACGAGAGTCAGAGTGTTGTCGCGCGTTCCCGCCGCGTCGTACAGACGCTGGAACGCGTATCCTTCCGGCTTGCTAATGCGGTAATAGTATGTTTCGTCGAGGTCTACTTCGACCGGCGGATTGTGAACGTCGTGTTTGTGCGGAGGATAACTCGACCAATTTCCGCCCGGCGTGTAAACCTCGCATATCAAAAGCTTATCGGCAGGGAACTCCGGGCGAATGACATCGACAATCTGGCGGGTGCAATTTCCTCCGCCGCGAATTTCCTCATGGCAATCCGCCGGAGTAACGATTCGTGGACTAAGCCGCGCCGAAGACGGAGTACGGCAGTCCGCGAATTCACAATTTGTGATCGCCGAAATTTCAAAAGGCGTGCGGCTCGGGAGATACGCCGCGTATGGAAAGCCGCTGAAAACGTCCTTGCGCCCGCCGATTTCGCGCGGGCCTTTGCCCCAGTCGAGGGTCGCTCTTCCTCCAAGGACTACGAGAGCGGCTTCTTCGTCCCGCGTATTGCTCTGCCAATATTGCCCGGCAAGCAACCGGCGCACCGAGAGGTTGATCGTGTTCCATTTTGCACGCTCTCGCGTAACCGACACGAGCACTCCGGACTTGTCCTGTGCGACAGGAGCTTCGTGAATCAGTACATCCTGAGCATAAGAAGCGTCTGGCATGTCTATCTCACCTGCGGAAACGGTGTCCGTTGCCTCATCTCTCTTTACCCCTGCTTATTTGATGAATCCATGTTTAGTGCTGGCTTCAGAAAAAATACCGCTCCCGCTTCACGCCTTTTTCGTAGGCTTCGCGCGCGCCGCGGACACTCTCCATTTCCGAGGTCTCCGCCACGGCCACATCCCACCAGGATTCGTATCCGGGTACGCGCGCGTTGCGATCTACTTCGATCACCGTCACAGTCGTTCGCGTGTTTGCGCGCGCGGCGACGAGCGCCTGCCTTAATTCATCGAGAGTGTGAACACGGACAGCCTCGGCGCCGAGACTCTCCGCATTCGCGACGAAATCAACGTTTACCGTATTTCCTTGGAGCTTTCCGTCCTTCCTGAACCGGTATTCCGTGCCGAATCCGCCGCTCCCGCACGACTCACTCAGCGCACCGATGCTGCTGAATCCATGATTATCGAGCACCACGATATTCAATTTGATCCCTTCTTGAATGGCCGTGTGGATTTCCTGCGCCATCATCAAATAGGACCCGTCGCCGACCATGACATAGACTTCGCGTTCCGGCGCGGCCATTTTCACGCCGAGCCCGCCCGCAATTTCATAACCCATACAAGAGTAGCCGTACTCCAGGTGATAACCTTTGGGGTCTCTAGCCCGCCATAATTTTTGAAGATCTCCCGGCAGGCTACCTGCCGCGCAGACTACAACATCACACGGCTCCGAAACGGAACTTACCACGCCAATGACTTCGCTCTGGCTGACCGGCGGGCCTTGCTGAAGATGAAAAAGCCTCTCTACTTCCTTACTCCAATCATCCCGAAACCTACGGACGCGCTTCTGATACTCGACCGGCGTTTGATACCCGGTGACGAGTTGCGCAAGCTCCTCGAACGCCGTCCGAGCGTCCGCCACCACAGGCACGCCGCCGTGTTTCCCCGCGTCGAACTCCGCTACGTTTATGTTGACGAATTTGACCACGCGATTCTGAAACGCAGTCATCGAAGCGGTCGTGAAATCCGTATAGCGCGTGCCAACCCCGATAATCAGGTCGGCATCGCGCGCCAATCGATTTGCTCCGGGAGTCCCCGTCACGCCCATGGCTCCAACACACTGCGCGTGATCAAATGGCAGCGAACCTTTTCCGGCTTGCGTCTCCGCGACGGCGATTCCCGTGTGTTTGGCAAATTCGGCGAGCGCTCCTGAAGCTTCCGAGTAGATCACGCCTCCGCCGGCAATGAGCAGCGGCTGTTGCGCGGCGCGAATCATTTCGGCTGCCCGACGCATCGCTTGCGCGTCTCCTCGTGCCCGCGGAACGCTCCAAACTCGCTTCTCGAAAAAAGCAGACGGATATTCCAGGGCTTCCGCCTGCACGTCCTGCGGCATGCTGAGTGTGACGGCTCCTGTTTCGGCGGGAGAAGTCATCACGCGCATGGCTTCCGGCAAAGCAGTCAGAAGTTGCTCGGGCCGCGAGATGCGATCCCAATAACGGGAGACCGGCTTGAAGCAATCGTTGACAGAAGTATCTTGCGTCTGCGGTGACTCGAGCTGCTGCAAGACCGGCGCGACGTTGCGGCGAACAAAAATATCGCCTGGAAGCAGAAGCACGGGAATGCGGTTCACCGTAGCGGTAGCAGCTCCGGTCACCATGTTTGTTGCTCCGGGGCCAATCGAAGACGTGCACGCGAACACACGCAGGCGATTGCTCATTTTCGAGAACGCCACCGCCGTGTGAACCATAGCCTGTTCGTTGCGGCTCAAGTAATAAGGGAAGTCCTCGTTCTGCTGCAGCGCCTGCCCGATTCCCGCCACGTTCCCGTGCCCGAAAATTCCCAAGCAGCCCGCAAAAAAAGGACGCTCGACTCCATCTCGCTCGACATACTGGTTTTTCAGGAATTTGATTGTCGCCTGCGCGGCTGTCGCTCGACACGTAAACGGCAAACCCGCCTCCTAGAAGGGCGTTTGATCCCATCCGGTGTTGGAATCAGAAACGCTTGAGAGAAGATGCGGGAGTGACTTGCGCCGCTCCCGCGACGGCGCTAGAAGTAAAACTTCAGCGCGAATTGGATTTCACGAGGATCGCCTGGTCCCCCCGAATCGGTACCCAAAATCGGCGCAAGCGTGTTGGAAACTTTTCCAAACGAACCTGGCGAAGCGATATTCGTATTGGGATTTCCGAAGTTGGGATGGTTGAAGGCATTGAAAAATTCGCTTCTAAATTGCAACTGGTATCGTTCCGTAAACTTGAATTGCTTGAACAGGCTCAGGTCCCACATCTGGATTCCGGGACCATGAAACTGATACGGAGCGCACGTCCCGAATTGTCCTGGACCAGGTTGCGAAAACGCCGCCGGATTAATTATGAACCCCGTTGTTGTGTACAAATTGTGATTGGTCGTCGCGCCGGTGTAGGGATTCCCGATACAGTTCGCATACACCGGATTATTGCCGTCCACCAAGCCATCATTATTTGCAGTGACGGCAAACGGAGTTCCAGTTTGGAGTGTCACGATTCCGTTGAATTGCCATCCACCCAGCCAGCGGCCTGCCGCGTTGTCGCTGGACAAAAAGCGCTTACCCTGTCCGAACGGTAATTCCCAAAGGAAATTCCCGACAAAACGGCTACGAATATCAAAAACCGAATTGCCCATCTCCGCGCCGTAGTTGTACGAGTTTTGAGGTAACTGTCCCGCCGTCAAGTTGTCGCGGTAATTGGCCAGGCCGTGACTGTAGGTGTAACCCACCGAGTAACTCAAGCCCTTGGACATTCTGCGTCGCAATGCGAGCTCGAGGCCGTTGTAGTCCGAATTTCCGTCATTTGTGGCGGTTTCCAAGTACGCGTGTGAACCAGAACTGGCGCAACCTGTGCCGGTAAACGTGTCGACGGTCGTTACCGTGTTCAGGTTGGCGTAGGGATACTGCAATATCGGACAGCCTGTATCGAAGCCTGTGACCATCGGCTGGTTGTAATCGCGCACGCGTTCTTCTTTGCGGCCCCAATTGCCGACGTAGGTCGCTGAAACCACTGTGTCACTGGCGACTTGATATTCGAGTCCGAGGCTGGTCTGCTCGACATACGACGTCCGTTGGTTCGGGTCCTGCGCCCGTATCTGGAGATCAGGCAACGGTGGTGCTGTGGCATTAACGATGGACGCCGGAAACCCATTCTTAAGCTGAAATACGTCGCTGTTTGCGCCGGCAACTTCCACAGTGTCCACAAACTGCGGTGGATTCAGTTGAATCAACGATTCGGAGCCGATCCGGTTTTCGTGCTGGTAGAAAATTCCATATCCACCTCGCCAGACCAGCCGAGGCATCATCTGATAGGCAAAGCCGAAACGCGGGGCGAAATTGTTCAGGTCTGGATGAATCAGCGCACGATCGAACCACCCGGACGCATTGCTCGTCGCAGTGACAAGTCCTCCGCCGTTCGCCGGCGTGAAGTTCGAGGTCTGGTTATTCCTATCGATCAGCGGAGCGAAAAGTTCGTATCGGAGGCCGTAAGTCAGGGTGAGTTTCGAAGCCGCCTTCCAAGTGTCCATGGCATAGAAGGAGTGTCCCGGTGCGAAATAATGGACGACGTGGGGTGTTGTGAAAATTGCTAAATTGACGTCTCCGAGCAGCAAATCAGGCAGAGCCATCGATTCACTGCCGGTGATAACTCCGGTTTGCAAAATGAGACCCTCCGGGGCTTCGATGTCGAGGAAATTGTCGCCCCGCCGGAGGTATTGGTACCCGAATTTGAAGCTGTGGGTGCCTTTCAGCCAGTTCAGGTTCTCAACGAGGTTCCACGCTTGCGAAATCTGGTACTGAGGCCGCCAAGCTGCTGACCCCTCTGTCGTCAAGCCGCTGATGAAGAACGGAGGTATACCGGCCGATCCTGGCCCGTCTGGGATTCCGGACAAACCGATGGCTGATTGGGCTTGGGAACTGCCAACAGTTAGTCCATTCGGATCGCTGTGGGCGTAGTCCCGACTGAAGCCGAATCGTAGATCATTGACGAGCGAGTTTGAAAGTGTGCGCGTCCAGCCCAGCGCGATCGACTGCTGGTGCCAGCGATACTGTGTCGCGAAATTGCCATTGCCGATCAAGGGATTGCCGGTCCATGTGGGGTCTTGGCGATTCACGTGCCGGTAGCTGTAGCTTCCAAATATCTGATCTTTCGGGCTGAGAGTGTAATCGACGCGACCGTCCAGGGAATACACGTCATCGGGAATCGACGTCGCAAATACGTAGTTCGGCGCTCCCGTCCAACTTCCAGGAGTACCTTCCACAGCCACTGCAGCCGGGACGTTCGGAGTCGCCGTACCAGCCACCAGGCCCATTAGTTTCTGAGCAACCGGATCGAAGCAACCCGCTTGGATAACGTTTCCCACGTAGCATCCGGATTGGCCAGGGACGGCCGGGTTGGTTAAGGCAAACGGCAATTCCGTGAAATTGCCCTGGGTCATCAGCGGCGTCGGAACCGTGCTTTCAACGGTAGTGCCTTCCCGGCTCGTAAACCGCTCCAGATCGCCAAAGAAAAACAACTTGTCCTTCCTGATCGGCCCGCCCACTGTGCCGCCGAATTGATTCTGGGAGAAGCCGCCGCGCGGATTACCCGTCGTATTGTTAATCCACGTGTTTGCATCCAGGACTTTATTTCGGAAGAACTCGTACAGATCTCCGTGGTACCCATTGGTGCCTGATTTGATGGTCGCGTTGACCACCGCTCCCGCGGAGTTGCCGAATTCAGCTGAGTACGTGCGGGTTTGTATTTTGAACTCCTGTAGAGCGTCTGGCGGCGGCTGGACCACCTGCACCGACAACTCTTGCAGGTTTTCTGAGAAGGAATTATTGTCGATGCCGTTTAGCAAGAAATTGTTCTGGAGCTCACTGTTCCCGCTGACGCTGAAGCGGTCGGGCGCGGGGTTAGCCGCACCATAATACTTGTCCACTCCGGGCTCCAAGAGCGCCAAATCGGCATAACGGCGACCGTTCAGGGGAAGATCGTTGATGCGCTGTTCATTCACGACAGTTCCGAGATCGGCCGTCTGCGTCTGCAGTATTGGCTCGCCACCCGTCACGACTATTTCCGTTTTCACTGACCCCACCTTCAGAGTGAAGTTAAGGGAAACGTGATCCTGCACGTGCAAAGTAATGTTATCGCGCAAGACGCTGTCAAATCCGGCGGCGCTGACCTTCACGGAGTAGATGCCGGGGATCAACGTCAGGACCTGATATTCTCCGTCGGCGTCGACAGGCGTAGTCACTGCGACTCCCGTAGCTTTATTTGTGATCGTCACCGTAGCGTTCGGCACGACTGCTCCGGAGGGGTCGGCAATCCTTCCGGCGATGGCACCGCGATCGATTTGGCCAAACGTCGGCAGAGCAGAAACCCCGAGCAACACGGCAAACAGAATTGCCCAGCCAAGCAATCTCCGAGTCTTGATCTCTCGATTCATTGCAGCCTCCACCTTTCAGATTCGATGAGCGGTCTCCCAACCTTTGACGCGGTTGGACTCAAATCCGCTCAGCCGCCCCCCACCCGCCCACCCGTTTGGAAACAAATCATGAACCGTAAATGTCCTAATTCATCGATCGCAAAGCAAAAACCGCATCGCTGGCGAGCCCATCGCTTCTCAATGATCGGCGCCCTCTACGGATTGCCCCAGAAGCGCCCTCTCGCGAGCGCTTTCCCCAACGAAATCGACGCGGAAAAGGCCGGAAAAAACGAATAAGATCAGTTGAATGCCACCCTCTAAAGAACTACCTCTCCAGAGTACCGAAACGATTCGGTCATCGAATGCTTGGGGTGTAACATTCGCAAAAATCGTTGTCAAGTCAAATTTTTCCGAAACCGGGATTCTGCTGCGAAGTTGCCATACTTTAAAGTGCGTAATGGTCGCGGAGCGAGCGATCCGTAAGAATGCCAGAACGTTTTGGCATTTGTATTGACAACGTTCCTTGCGGTCGTACAATGCCGTTACTCCGAAGGAAAATACGGAGGCTGGATGCCGAGCGCAGCAAAGGAGAGAGAATGGCATCGCGATGCGGCAAGATTCTTCCCGTAGCTTTCGCTATATTGGCCTGCGTAGTGGCTTTTCTATTTCGATCGAATCCGCTGAGAGCTCAATCTCCGAACGCGGTCAGTTCAAAACCGATTCCGTCAGCAGAAGCGCTGGATTTTGATCGAGGAGCGGCCGCGCTCTGGCAGAGCCTTCTAAAACTCCACACTCGTGCCAGCTTGATCATGGTCACCGCGCATCCCGACGACGAAGACGGGGGAATGTTGACCTACGAGTCGCGCGGGCGAGGTGTGCGAGCCGCCCTGTTGACGCTCAATCGCGGTGAAGGTGGCGCCAATGTTATGTCTTCGGACTACTTTGACGCGCTAGGTTTGGTGCGTACGGAAGAACTGCTCGCGGCGGATCGTTATTACGGAGTCCAACAATTCTTTT
>DASZCH010000003.1:0-2743 GCA_035943235.1 Candidatus Acidiferrales bacterium | reverse complement strand
GGGTTGCTGAACAAACGGCTGGCGGGAGCGATTTCACTGGCGGGACAGACGTCCATCGGGATTTGTGCGTCTGACGCGGCGTGTTTTTTGGCTGAGCCGATGTTTCACGAGGGCGATTCTGGCGGACTTGGCTACGTGGGGTACTTAACTGGCGTGAATCTGGAATTCCTGAGTTCCCTGTGGCGCGCGGGAGTGGTGCCGGTCGCGTGTTGCCTCGGGCTTGGGTCAGACGGCGAGCTTTACAACATCAACGCTGATCACATGGCCGCTGCGGCGGCGGAATATTGCCAGGCCGAGCGGCTGATTTTTTTGACCGACGTGGCCGGTGTGCTCGACGGAGAGAAAGTGCTGGATAAAGTGACGGGGACGGAAATTGAAGAGCTGATCCGTCATCAAAAAGTTTCTGGAGGAATGGTGTTGAAGCTCGAAGCAGCGAAACGCGCGCTGGCCGGAGGCGTTCGACAGGTGCGCATCGTGGGTGGCACACGTCCGCGCGCGCTGCATTCGGCCACAAACGGCGCGAAAGGTCCGGGAACGCGCGTCCTGCCGATACGATTGCCTCTCCAAGCCAAATACGTCGCACGCGCGGGCCGGTAAAAATGATGACGCGAAAAATAGCGCGGAGAGCCGTACCGTCAAAAAAGGCCGACGATGCGCGGATTCTGCGCGATGCGAATCAGTATATGGTCGGCACGTACCGCCGGCCGCCGATTGTTTTCACGCATGGCAAAGGTTGCCGTCTCTACGACACGCGCGGGCGCGCCTACCTCGATTTCCTCGGCGGCATTGCGGTGAATGCGCTGGGCTATTCACATCCACGGCTGGTGCGCGTAATGCGGCGCGAGGCAGGCCGAGCCGTTCATTTTTCGAATTTATTTCACAACCCGTTCCAGGGACCGCTCGCGAAAAAGCTCGCGGAATGGTCGGGGCTTGACCGCGTTTTTTTCACGAATAGCGGCACGGAGGCGATGGAAGGCGCGATGAAGCTGGCGCGCGCGTACTCGAACAAGAACCGGGCGGAGGATGCGCCGGCGAAAACGCGGTTTCTGGCGCTGGAAAATTCGTTTCACGGGCGGACATTCGGGGCTGTCTCGATTACATATCCGGCGAAGTACCGTGAACCGTTTGAGCCGCTGGTGCCGGATGCGCAATTCGTGAAGTTCAACGACGTGGCCGATCTGGAACGCAAGTTTGACGGCAGCGTTTGCGCGATCGTGCTCGAACCGATTCAAGGCGAAGGTGGGATTTATCCTGTAAGCGGAAGTTTTTGGACGCGCGCGCGCGAACTTGCCACGCAACATGATGCGGCAATGATCGCCGACGAAATTCAATGCGGGCTGGGACGCACGGGACGGAAGTTCGCGTATCAGAAGTTTGCGGCCAAGCCGGACATCGTGACGGTGGCGAAACCGCTGGCCGGTGGGCTGCCGCTGGGAGCGTTTATCGCGAATGAAGCGTTTGCTGCTGCGTTTACGCCGGGCTTGCATGGCACAACGTTTGGCGGCGGGCCGTTCGTTTGCGCCGTGGCGCTGGAATTCTTGGAGACACTGGAAGATGAGAAGCTGCTCGAAAATGTTCGCGAACGGGGCGAAGAGCTTCGGCGGGGCTTGGAGAAATTGCAGTCGCGATTCGACTTCGTTCGCGAAGTGCGCGGAGAAGGATTGATTGTGGGTCTCGATTTGTCGATCGAAGGCGCGCCGATTGTCGAAGAGGCTCTAAAACGTCGATTGATCATCAACTGCACGCACGAACATATCTTGCGCATGCTGCCGCCGTTCATTGTTCGCGCGCAGGATATTCGGGAATTTCTGGAGACGCTCGAAGTTGTGCTGGCAAAGGCGCCACGAAAAGCGTGGAAGCCCGCAGGAGTACCGCGGGTGAATCACAGTCCACAGGCCGAGGAAATAGCTGGAGCAATCGCTCACGCCGTAGCGAGGTGAATATGAACGCGATGGCCGCAACCGCAAATGTTTCGACGCTGACGCACGATCTATTGACCGGCACCGAATGGGGCGCGGCGCAGATTCGCGAACTGTATCATCTGGCCGCTGACATCAAGGCGCGGCCGGAACGCTACCGCAGCGCGCTGGCGGGGCGCTTTCTCGCGATGATTTTTGAAAAGCCGTCACTGCGCACGCGCGTCACTTTCGAAGTAGGCATTGCGAGCATGGGCGGAGGAGCGATTTTTCTGGATCACACGCAATCGCGATTGGGCGAGCGGGAAACGGTTGCCGACGTAGCAAAAAATCTGGATCGATGGGTGCAGGGAATTGTTGCGCGCGTGTTTGAGCAGAAGGTGCTGGACGAGCTGGCGGAAAACGCGTCGATACCGGTGATTAATGCGCTGTCGGATGGCTTTCATCCGTGCCAGGCACTGGCCGATTTTTTCACGATGGAAGAGCGCTTTGGATCGTTCCGCGGAGTGAAGGTCGCTTACGTTGGCGACGGAAATAATGTTTGTCACTCGCTGCTGAGCATCGGGGCGCGCGTTGGAGCGCACGTTCGCGTCGCAACGCCTGCCGGTTATGAACCGAGCGCGGAAGTGGTGTCCGAAGCACGGCGCACGGCTCGCGAGACGCGCGGCAAAATCGAAATTCTGCGCTCACCGGAAGAAGCCGCGGCCGGGGCGCAGGCGATTTATACGGACGTGTGGGCCAGCATGGGCCAGGAAAATGAAGTTGCGGAGCGCGCAGAGGTTTTTGCGCCGTATCAGGTGAATGAAGCGCTCTTGGCGCAGGCTGAT
>DASZCH010000002.1:0-19343 GCA_035943235.1 Candidatus Acidiferrales bacterium | reverse complement strand
CGCCTCCCGTGTCCGCTCTCGAAAAAATGGGCGTGGCGCGCGTGAGCATCGGCGGCGGAGCGATGCGCGTGACAATGGCCGTTGTGTCGCGGATCGCGAAACGTCTGCGCGATGACGGTGATTTCACCGCCCTGTTCGGAGAGGCCATGCCTTTCACCGAAGCCAATCGTCTGATGACCAAACACTAGATCGAGCAATCCCCCTACTCTGCGCATTCGCTATTCACGTATTTCCATTTGTTCGCTTAGATTCCCGGAGACTTTTTCGCCCAGGCCCTACGTGTTGACATTCGATAGGAGCAGGATTAACCTTTTGCGCTACAGAACGTCTATAGGAGACGAAGAATGACGCGAGTCCAAATGGAACTGCTGCAAGGAACGCTCGATATGCTGATTATGAAGGCGCTGGCGCTCGGCGAGATGCACGGGCTCGGGATTTCGCGCCGCATCGAGCAAATCACCAAAGGCACATTTCAGGTCAAGCCGGGATCGCTGTTCCCCGCCCTGCACCGCATGGAAGAGGAAGGATGGCTGAGCGCATCGTGGGGCGAGTCTGAAAACAATCGGCGCGCGAAATATTATCAACTCACAAAGACGGGGCGGCGGCAACTTGAAACGGAAACGCAACGATGGGGACGAATTTCGCTGGCGATTGCGAATGCACTGGAAGCGTAGAAGCGTGGTCAGTGGTCAGTGACGAGCAGGAACAGAGGTAAACAATTATGCGGCTCGAACGAATGGTCGAGCGGATGGCTAGCGCCGTACGGAATTTGTTGCGCAGACCGCAGGTGGATGCGGAGCTCGATGAAGAAGTGCGCGGATACGTCGAGATGCTGGCAGACGAAAAAATGACCCGCGGGCTGACACAAAATGAGGCGCGGCGAGAGGCGAAAATGGAATTGGGCGGCGTCGAGCAGGTGAAAGAGCAAACGCGCGAAGTGCGCGCGGGGCATTTCGTTGAGACGCTGTGGCGCGATTTGCAATACGCCGCGCGCATGCTGCGCAAGAATCCTGGGTTCACGATTGTCGCGGTGCTCACCCTCGCTCTCGGCATCGGCGCCAATACCGCGGTGTTTTCCGCAATTGATGCGATTCTGCTTCGTCCCTTGCCGTTTCCCGACGGCGATCAATTGATGCAAGTCTCCCAATACAATCCAAAGGTTAAAAGTCCGAATCCATTCGTGGCTCCGATTCGATTGGAAGACTGGAACCGCATGAATTCCACCTTTCAGGCGCTCACCGGATATTACGCGGAGGACGATTCGGAGACCTCCGGGGCGCTTCCCGAGAAAATCACGATTGCGTTTGTGTCGCCGCGGTTTTTGCAGGTGTGGGGAGTTGCTCCAGAGCTCGGGCGCGATTTCTCGCCTGAAGAAGAACGCGTTGGCGGAGCTCCGGCGGCTTTAATCAGCAATCGCTATTGGCGCCGGCGGTTCGGGGAAAATCCAAAGGCGCTCGGAAAGCAACTGCGAATCGGAAAAGCGGGCATCCCGATTGTCGGCATCATGCCGTCTTCGTTTCTATTCCCCGACCATGATGTAGACGTTTGGCTTACCGTCCCTATCGGGGCGCCATACACCGAGAGCAGAGATAACACATGGTATACGGTCGTCGGACGACTAAAAAAGGGAGTAACACTGGCGCAGGCGCGCGCCAACCTGGGGACAGTTCAGTTGCAACTGGGCAAGCAGTACCCCAAACCAGATGCGGACATCGCCGTAAATATTCAGCCTCTCAAGAACACAATTGTCGGCGATGTCGGACGTTCGTTCTGGATGCTTTTTGGCGCCGTTTCATTGTTACTGCTGATCGCGTGCACGAATATCGCCGCGCTGTTGCTCGCTCGTTCCTCCCATCGCCGGCATGAAATTTCGATCCGCTTCGCGCTTGGCGCATCGCAGAGGGCGATTCTCCGGCAACTTTTGACTGAGACATTCTTGCTGGCGCTTGTCGGCGCAGCTCTGGGTCTGGTAATGGCCGACGCGGGCGCGAAGATTTTCCAGAGGCTCGCGGCAGACTTGCCTCGCGTCGGAGAGATCCACCTCGACGCGACGATCGTCCTGTATACGCTTGTTTGTTCTGTAGTTGTAACGCTCCTCTGCGGGTTTTTCCCAGCGTTGCGAGCGACCCGCGAAGGCATATCCGCTTCCCTGGCGCAGACGAGCGCCGTTCAAGTTTCCTCGCGCCATCGTTTGCAGTGGTTGCTGGTCGGTGTACAGGTGGCTCTCGCGGTCATGCTGCTCGCCGGAGCCGGGCTGCTTGTGCGCAGTTTTGAAGAGCTTGCCCGCGTCTCGCCCGGATTCGAACCAACACACATCCTTACTTTCCATATCAGTGCGTCATATGCGGAAACAGCGGATATGAAGGGGCTCACGCACCGGATTGATGGCATCCTCGATTCCCTCCGCGCATTGCCGGGGATCAGCGAAACTGCCACGAGCGCAACGCTGCCCGGAGTTCCTAGCGAATACGCACAGGAATTGAAAATTGTCGAAGGCCCGATCGACCCAAATCATAAAATCACCGCGGACAGCCGCTCCGTTTCCCCGGATTATTTTGCAACGATGCAAATTCCGCTGCTCGACGGCGAAGTGTGCCGCGAACAAACCGGTGGCCTGGACGTGATGGTCAATCGCAGCTTCGCGAATACTTATTTTCCGCAGTCCTCGGCTGTTGGACACCATTTGCAGGTTCTCGGTGCTCTTGCCAAATTTTATCCAACGGCCATGATACGTGGAATTGTTGGTGATGCGCGAGAAGAGGGTCTCAATCATGCGCCCGAACCAACGGTCTACTTCTGCTTCAGTGCCCCGATGCCGGATCCCTATTATTTGGTGCGCACGCATAATCTGCCGATGACCATGGCGGAAACAGTCCGCAAGCGACTCGCGCAGCTCGAGCCCGGGCGCTCCGTCTTCGGTATTTCGCCGCTCAGCGATCACCTGAGCGAGTCATTCTCCGAAAACCGGCTGCGCATGTTCCTGCTCGCCTTTTTCGCGGCGACCGCGATTGCTCTCGCTTGCATCGGCCTGTATGGAACGCTCAGCTATTCTGTGGCGGTGCGCAAGCGCGAGATCGGGCTGCGCATCGCGCTGGGCGCGATGCGCGGGCAAATCGCCACGCTGTTTCTTTTCAAAGGCCTCGGCGTATGCGCGTTGGGCTGCGCTGCGGGATTGGCTTTGGCCATTGGGTTCTCGCGCCTGCTCGCGGGAATGCTTTATGGCGTGTCTCCCACCGACGTCCTTACCCTGTCCGCGGTCGTCGTCATGGTGCTAGCCCTTGCGGCAGTTGCGTCGTTGGTTCCAGCCGTTCGCGCCTCGCGCGTGAATCCGATGACGGCGCTCCGCTACGAATAGGCGTTAAGCATGTGGCTGAAGAATTCAATTCGGAATTTGTGGCGCAAGCGGCAGGCGGATGCGCTGCTCGACGAAGAGGTGCGCGGGTACGTCGAGATGCTCGCAGACGAAAAAGTGACGCGCGGGCTGACACAAAACGAGGCACGGCGGGAGGCGAAAATGGAATTGGGCGGCGTCGAGCAGGTGAAGGAGCAGACGCGGGAGGTTCGAGCGGGACATTTCTTGGAGACGCTGTGGCAGGACATTCGCTATGGCGCGCGGATGCTGCGCAAGTCGCCGGGATTCACCGCGGTTGCCGTGCTCACTCTAGCCCTCGGCATTGGCGCGAACACCGCAATTTTCAGCGCGGTGAATCCAATTCTTTTCGAGCCGCTGCCGTACCCACATCCCGAACGGATCATGATGATTTGGGGAATTTTTCAAGGCGCGCGATCACAGGTTACTTTTTTTAATTACCGCGAACTTTTGCAGCGCAACCATTCTTTCGAAGCGCTGGCCATATTCGAACCGTGGGAGCCAACCATGGTCGGAGGGGCGGAGCCCGAGCGCTTTGAAGGACAGAATGTGAGCTACGGCTACTTTCGCGCACTCGGCACCGAGCCCGCGATTGGCCGCGATTTTCAACCGGCGGACGACACGTATCAGGGCGCGCCGGTTGCAATTTTGAGTTACGGACTGTGGCAGCGGCGCTTCGGCGCAGACCGCTCGATTGTGGGCCGTCAAATCACGCTCGACGGCACCGGTTACACAGTAATCGGCATTATGCCGGGCGCCTTCGAAAATGTGCTGTCGCCCACCGCTGAAATCTGGTCGCCGGAGTCACAATACAATCCTTCGAGCATCCAGGATACGAACACAGGGGAGTGGGGAAATCATCTCAGCATCGTTGCGCGCCTGCGCCCGGGAGTCACCTTTGCGCAAGCGAGAGCGGACATCGGCACAATTGCGCGCATTCCGGTGCCGGATTTTCCGCGCCCGCGCTGGGCTTCGTTGCGGCTGGGATTTATTGTGGACTCCTTGCAGGCAGACATCACGCGCGAAGTGAAGCCCGCGCTGCTTGCCGTGCTCGGGGCGGTGATGCTCGTGCTTCTGATCGCCTGCGTGAATGTTACGAATTTGCTGCTGGCACGGGGAGCGCAACGGCTGGGCGAATTCGCGATGCGCGCGGCGCTGGGCGCGGGACGCTCACGCCTCACGCAGCAATTGCTTACCGAAAGCCTGATGCTCGCTTTAATTGGTGGTGCGCTGGGAATGCTCATCGCGCAGGGATTTGTGCAAGCCATCATCGCGCTCAGCCCAGGGAATCTGCCGCGGCTTAGCGCCATTGGCCTCGATCAAAATGCGTTTTTATTCACACTCGGAGCAACAACGATTATCGGATTGCTGGTCGGATTGATTCCTGCGGTTCACGCTTCGCGCGGCGATTTGCAATCCGGTTTGAAGGAAGGCTCACGTCAAATCGGCGGCAGCCACCAATTCACGCGCCGCGCGCTGGTTGTCGCCGAGGTGGCGCTGGCACTCGTCCTGCTTGTCAGTGCAGGACTGTTGCTGCGCAGCCTAACGCGGCTCTTTGCGGTCAGTCCTGGATTCAATCCGTCGAATGTGCTGACGATGCAAGTACAAACCTCGGCGCGGCTCAGCGACTCTCCCACCGGCAACCGCGAGCAATTCTTTAAACAAGCGCTTGAAAACGTACAGCACGTCCCCGGAGTTCAATCGGCAGCGTTCACGAGCCTTCTCCCGCTTGCCGATAATCCGTTACAGGGGCTCTACGGCGCATTCCTGGAAAAGGAGAACGGCGCGCCCATCGGCAACGGCTACGGCGTCTTTCGCTACGTGGTCACGCCGGATTATTTCAAAACGATGGGCATTCCTCTGCGGCGCGGGCGCTTACTCGAACAAACAGATGCAGCCACTGCATCGTACGTCACTGTCATCAGCGAATCGCTCGTCCGGGAAAAATTCGGAAATCAAAACCCGCTCGGCCAGCGCATGAAAATTGGAGGCCATCCGAATTGGCCGTGGTACTCCATCGTTGGCGTCGTGGGTGACGTCCGGCAAGATTCTTTGGCGGGAGCGCACTTCGACGCCGCTTACATCACGCCAGAGCAATCGTGGTATGCCGATCAAGCGATGTCGCTGGTGGTAAGCGCGCGCGGCAGTTCAGCAACGCTCATTCCCGAAATCAAGAACGCCATTTGGAGTGTGGACAAGAATCAGCCCATTGTTCGTGTCACCACGATGAGCGTATTGCTCGCCGCCACAGTAGCGCAGCGGCGGTTCACGCTGATTTTGTTCGAAGCGTTTGGAATTGTGGCGCTGGCGCTCTCGGCGATTGGCATTTACGGCGTGCTCTCCGGCAGCGTCGCGGAGCGCACGCGCGAGATCGGCATAAGGCTGGCGCTGGGTGCGCCGCGCGCGAACATACTTTGGCTCATCGCCCGGCAAGGAATGACCCTCACCGCGTTCGGAGTGGCCATCGGACTTGGCGGCGCTTTTGCGGCAAGTCGGGCGATCGCCTCGCAACTGTTCGGCGTGTCTCCACTCGACGCGATTACCTACGCCGGAGTAATTGTGCTGCTTGCCGCGGTTGCCACAATAGCGTGCTGGGTTCCTGCGTGGCGGGCAGCGCGCGTGGATCCATGCGTCACTTTACGGGCAGAATGACCTTCTAATCCTCCCCGATATCTTCGTGCCAGATGGCGGGGTTTTTCTGGATGTAATCGGCGAGCATGCTGATGCATTGCTGATTTGCGAGGTCGACCACTTCGACGCCATTTTCACGCAACCATTCCACGCCTCCGCTGAAGTTCACCGATTCCCCGACAATTACTTTGCCGATGCGAAACTGGCGAATCAGTCCGCTGCAATACCAGCACGGCGCAAGCGTGGTAACCATGATTTTGTCGCGATAACCGCGCTGACAGCCGGCTTTGCGAAAGGCATCCGTTTCCGCATGCAGGGAAGGATCCTTATCCTGAATGCGGCGATTGTGACCGCGCCCGAGGATTTTTCCGTCATGATCGAAAAGCGCCGCGCCTATGGGGATGCCGCCTTCGCTTAAGCCGAGACGCGCCTCGGCAATAGCGATTTCGAGAAGCGCCCGATCATTCTGCGGATTCATTTGCGCCACGCGATTGTATCCGAAGAACGGCCCTCGCCGGCAGCGATTCAAAATGTGGCCATAGGAATTTGCGCGAACGAAATTATAGTTTGCAGCATTCGTGGAATTCTGGCGGCGGCTTTGAAGATTCTAGGTTAGAATGCGGCTCGATGAGCGTGGGAGCCACACCCATTCTGGCGATTTATCCTGGATCGTTCGACCCGGTGACCAACGGGCATCTCGATCTAATTGGCCGCGGAGCGAAGATTTTTGACCGGCTGACTGTTGCGGTGCTGCACAATTTGGAAAAAGATCCGCTATTCGCCGTGAGCGAGCGCCTGGAGATGCTGCGGGAAGTCACGCGCCCGTGGCCCAACGTTGAAGTCGATGTTTTTGAAGGGCTGCTGATGGCTTACGCGCGCCAAAAAAATGCGCAAGTTGTGCTGCGAGGTATTCGTGCGATTTCCGATTATGAGTACGAGCTGCAAATGGCGTTGATGAACCGCAAGCTCGAGCCAAAAATCGAAACGGTTTTTATGATGCCGGCCGAAGCGTACAGCTATCTTAGCTCGCGTTTGGTGCGGGAGATCGCACGGCTGGGCGGCTCAGTGAAAGATTTGGTCCCGGCAGTTGTCGAAGAGCGGTTGAAAGCAAAAGTAGGCTGACTTCAGACCCACGGGGTGGACGAACATGGAACTTTCAGAGCGGGTGAAGCGCATTGCACCGTCAGCGACCCTGGCTATGCTGATGGAAAAGGAAAAATTGGTGGCACGCGGAATCGACGTAGTCGATTTCGGGCCTGGCGAGCCGGATTTTCCGACGCCGGAGCATATCAAACGCGCGGCTGTCAAAGCGCTCGATGAGAACAAGACAAAATATACAGCGTCGGGCGGGATCATGCCTTTGCGACAAGCGGCCGTGGAATGGCACGCAAAATATCTCGGCACACATTACGAAGCGAAGGAATGCGTCATTAATGCCGGAGGAAAACATTCTCTCTACAATGTGATGCAAGCGCTGATCAATTCCGGCGACGAAGTGTTGATCGTCGCGCCGTACTGGGTCAGTTATCCGGACATCGTGAAATGCGCGGATGGCACACCGGTCGTCGTTGAGACGGATGCGCGGGAGGGCTTCATACCGCGCGCGGCGGTCATCGAAAGGGCAATCACGCCGAAAACGAAAATTCTGATTATCAATTCGCCATCGAATCCCACCGGCGCCGTCATTCCTGAAGACGAGTTCGCAAAGATTCTGGACGTCGCCAAAAAACACAATGTATGGCTGCTTTCCGATGAATGCTATTCGCATTTTGTTTACGGCAAAGCCAAACCATTTTCAATTGCCAGCTTGCCCGGCGCGAAAGACCACGCGATTATTTCCGGCTCGCTTTCAAAAACTTTCGCCATGACCGGATGGCGGATGGGCTACACGCTCGCACCGCAGGAGATCGCGGATGCAGTGCTGAAACTGCAGAGCCAATCCACTTCGAACCCAACTTCCATTGCGCAATACGCAGCGTTGGAAGCGCTTCGCGGCGGCATGGACTCCGTGAACATGATGGTCGCGGAATTCGCGAAGCGGCGCGCGCAAATCATCGCAGGCTTGCGCGAAATTCCAGGCGTGAGCTGCCACGAGCCGGAAGGAAGTTTCTACGTTTTCCCCAATGTCTCGGGCGCGGCGATGGGAAATACTGGCGGTACGGGACGCTGCGATACGGTGAAGGTCGCGAAGGATTTGCTGGAACGCGAGCACGTGGTCGTCATCCCCGGCGAGTCCTTCGGCGCACCGGGTTATTTGCGTCTCTCCTACGCAACGTCGATGGAACGTATCGAAGAAGGCTTACGTCGGATGTCCAGTTTTTTTCGCGCCGAGACGGCCGTGAGCTCGGCCGCAACTCGCGGATAGGTTGTGAAACCGCGGCCCGTACGGTTGGAACCGCAATTCGTGCCGCGCATTTGGGGTGCGCGAAGTCTCGTGCCACTTTTTCCCGACAAGCAATCGTTACCGGAGCCGATTGGCGAGGTATGGCTCACAGGGAATGACTGCCGATTCGCTGACGGACCGTTCGCTGGCGAAAAACTTGGCGACGCGTGGCCGCTCATGGGACCGGACTGGTCAGGACGCAACGTCTCACGTCAAGAACCGTTTCCCTTGCTGGCCAAATTCATTTTCCCCGAAGAAAAACTTTCCGTGCAAGTGCATCCCGACGACGAGTACGCACGAAAAAACGAGGCCGCCGCCGGGGGCATGGGGAAAACGGAGATGTGGTACGTCATCTCCGCGCGTAAGGGCGCGGAAGTACGTGTTGGACTGAGGCCCGGCGTGGACCGCGACAGTTTTCGTCGGGCTATCGCCGACGGAAGCGCGGAAGAATGCGTCGAGCGCGTTCCAGTAAAGGCCGGAGATGCCATTTTCGTTCCCGCTGGTACGGTTCACACGATTGGCCCGGGCATGACGATTTGCGAGATCCAACAGAATTCAGATATCACGTATCGAGTTTTCGACTTCAATCGGTTGACTTCCGAAGGCAAGCTGCGCGAGCTGCACGTTCAAAAGTCCATGGATGCGGTTCGCTTCGGCGAGCAGCATGGCGGAAAATTGGCACCAGCGGAGATCAATGAAGCGCGCAATGGAACTAAAATTCTGGTGGAATGTTCCCATTTCACCGTGGCGAAGTCAGTTTTCGCCGCGCCGGAGTACCGGGCGAGGCCCGCGGCTTTGATGGAGGTCCTCATCGTTATCGAAGGCGCGGGAAGAATTGAAATCCCGGAGGCCGAAATAGAATATGCAAGCGCACAAGCATGGATAGTCCCGGCGGTGATGCGCGGTTACCGAGTAGTGCCCGCGACGCGAACTACAATGTTGCACGCTCACGTGCCGGACGGCTTTCCGGCATGAGGAGTTCCAAAACAATCACGGCGTGCGCTGTGCTGCTGGCGGGTGGACGCGGCACGCGCTTCTGGCCGCGTAGCCGGACGCGCACTCCAAAGCAGCTTCTCGACATTGTGAGTTCGAAAAGCATGTTGCGCGAAACGGCAGACCGCCTGGCTCCGCTATTTCCGGAGAATCGGCTGTGGGTGGTCACCAATGACGAGCAGGCGGCGGGTGTGCGGCGCGAGTTGCCGCGCGTGCCGCGCCAGCAAATTTTAGCCGAGCCCGTTGGACGAAACACGGCCGCAGCCATCGGACTCGCGGCGATTCATTTGGCGCAGGAGCATGGCGACGCGTTGATGGCGGTGCTGCCGGCGGATCATCGCATTGCGAATGCGGCGCGGTATCGCAAAGTTGTTCGCGCGGCAATGAAGATCGCCGGCCGTCCGGGAAATCTTGTGGTGCTGGGAATCCCGCCATCGCGTCCGGAGACAGGATTCGGATACATCGCGCACGCCGGCGTGGCAGCACGGATCAACGGAACGCCCGCATACGCGGTGCGGCATTTCACGGAAAAGCCGGAACTGCGTGTCGCGCGGAAATATGTGCGGTCAGGACAATATTTCTGGAATTCGGGAATGTTCTTCTGGCGCGTTTCGACCTTCCTGGAATGCCTGCGAAAATATCTACCGAAAACGTGGCATGCGCTCGGCGAACTGCAACAGTTCATTGGGACCCGCGAGTATGCAGAGGCTCTGCGCAGGATTTATCCAAAACTCGAGAACATTTCCGTGGATTACGCGATTATGGAGCCGGCGACTCGTCCGCGCAGTGTTCGAGACAAATCCGAGAAGCGTGGAACGGAGCGGGTTTTCGTTCTGCCCGCACAAATAGGTTGGAGTGACATTGGTTCGTGGGCCGCGGTTTACGAACTGCTGGCGCGTAACCAGGAAGAGAATGTGTCGGCGGGCGCCTCATTGGCGCTGGACGCGAGCGGCAATTTTCTGTGGAGTCCCAGGAAATTCGTGGCGGCGATCGGCGTGCGGAATCTGATGATCATTGAGACGGACGATGCTTTGCTGATTTGCCCGCGCGAAAGGGCGCAAGACGTCGGCAAAGTGGTGAAATGGCTGGAAGAGAAGCGCCGGCGAGATTTACTCTGAACTATCCAACCGCATATACTTTTCAACCGTGACACAAATCCACTTCGGAACCGACGGCTGGCGCGGCGTGATGGCCGAGGATTTTACGGTTGCGAACGTGCGCAAAGTCGCCACAGCGGTTGCGCGATACGTGGTTCGCGCCGGGAATCCGAAGAGTGGCGTACTGATCGGCTACGATACGCGATTTGGCGGACCGCTGTTCGCGCAAGCGGCCGCGGAAGCCGTCGCAACCACAGGGACGCCTGTCTGGCTGGCCAATACTCCATGTCCCACGCCCGCGATTTCTCTGCTGGTTCGGCAGTTGGGCGCCGCCGGCGGAATCGTGATCACCGCGAGCCACAATCCCTTTCGCTGGAACGGCGTGAAGTACAAGGCCAGCTATGGAAGCTCCGGATCCCCTGCAATTACGGCACAAATCGAAAAGGAGCTGGAGATTGTACTGAAGGGCGACACACTTGAGCTATCACCGCGCAAGGATTTGATCCAATCGCTGAACGTGCGCGAGCCATATTTGGAAACGCTCGATAAACTGGTCGATTGGGAGCGGTTGCGTGGGACGAAATTCCGATTCGTGGCCGATCCGATGCACGGTGCGGCGGCGGGGCTGCTGCGCGAGCTTTTCCGACGGCATGGAATTGCGTGCGACGAAATTCGCGGGACGTGCGATCCGCTTTTTGGCGGCGTGAATCCTGAGCCGATCTCACCGCACATCGCGGCACTGCAAGAAGCAGTATCAAAGGGAGGCTACGATGCTGGGTTTGCCGCTGACGGCGATGGTGATCGCATTGGGGCGGTCGACGCGGATGGAACGTTCATCACGCCACACCAGATTTTCTCGATTCTCTTCTGGCATCTGGCTGGCACAAGGAAACTCGCTGGCGACGTAGTGAAGACATTTTCGACGACGACGATGATTGACGCGATCGCCAGGAAATTCGAACGGAAAGTTTACGAGACGCCCATCGGCTTCAAGTACGTCTGTGAGTTGATGCTTGCGCGCGACATCTTGATCGGCGGAGAAGAGAGCGGCGGCATCGGCACGAAATTGTATTTGCCGGAGCGCGACGCCACGGTGAGCGCGCTATTGCTCGCCGAGGTGATGGCGTGGCATGGCAAACGGCTTGGCGAACTGGTGCGCATGCTCGAAAAGGAATTCGGCGAGCATCACTATGGACGCGTGGATCTGGAGTTGCATCCCGGGCAGAAGGAAAAAGCGATTGCGCATTTCGGTTCCCGCAAAATGACGAAGCTGCTCGATTGGCCCGTGGTACGCCGTGAAAACCTCGACGGCGAAAAATTATTCCTCGGCGAAGCCGGCTGGCTGCTGGTGCGCGTTTCCGGCACGGAAGAAATGTTGCGCGTCTACGCTGAGACAACGCGGGCGGAAACGACGAAACGCGTGCTCGATGACGTGTGCGCGACGGTGAAGCGGCTGTAGTACCGGCTATCTCCACAGGCCAAATTGCACGGCCTCGCTGTAAAGGTAAATAAAAACCAAAATGCGCAAAATCAGAGAACAGTGGCAGAATTGGACTGCATCGAGCGAGCCTTTAGGGGCCTCGCGGAGATTCAATTGAAACGACGCCTGTACCAGATGGACGTTTTCACTTCGAAACCGTTTGAAGGAAATGCGCTCGCCGTCATCACCGACGGCGACGGCCTGTCCAGCCGGCAGATGCAGGCCATTGCGCGAGAAATGAATCTGGCAGAGACCGTATTCGTGCAGCGGCCAACCGGCAATCGCGCGCTCGCGCGACTGCGAATTTTTACGACCACTCGCGAGCTCCCGCTCGCCGGACATCCCGTGATTGGCACGTGGTTTCTGCTCGCCGAACTTGGCGTAGTGCCGGCCTCGGAAGGCCAGGTGCAGATACAGCAGCAGACAGGCGCGGGAATCCTGCCGGTCGAAATTACGTTTCGCAACGGAAGGCCGGTTCGCGTGACGATGACGCAGAAAGACGCGCGGTTCAAAACTCTGAAGCTTTCGCGCGAAACTCTGGCTGAAGCCCTCGGCTTGCGGGCCGATGACATTGATTCAGATTTGCCAATCGAATCCGTTTCCACGGGAATTTTTAATTTGATGGTTCCGTTGCGCGGCAGAGCGACGCTGAAGCGCATTCACATGAACATGCGCGCGCTGTTTCACGCGCTCAATGGCAACAGCACGATGGCGTATTGCTTCGCCCTTGGAGGGCGAGGGAAAGCCTTCGCGCGCGGCATGCTGCCGTGGGAAATCTTCGAGGACCCGGCGACGGGATCGGCGGGCGGCTCGCTGGGCGCGTATTTGGTGCGGTACAACAAACTGAAAATCGGCGAGCACCTGTCGATCACGCAAGGCGTCGAGATGGGACGCCCGAGCGAAATTCACGTCGAGGTCGCGAATAAAAAAGGAAAGCTCGTGCCGCGAGTGAGCGGTTCAGCCGTGCGCATCTTCGAAGGCCACATCGATTTTTGATTGTTTCCCGGTTCTCGTTCCGCTAAACCACAAAGTCCAAACAAAAAAGGCCGGCGGATAGCAAGCCGGCCCCATTTGCGCTATTGCTTAGTGGCCGCGACGGTCGTGGCGGACATCGCGACGATCGTGACGAATGTCGCGGCGATCCGCGCGAGCATCACGTTTATCGCGACGAATATCGCGAGTGTCCGCGTTGCGATCCCTACGGTCGCCGCGAATGTCGTGTCGCAAGGCCCTGGAACGCCTGCTATCGACCCCATTGCGGGCGTTGGACCTGGCGAGCTGGCGCTTGTCCTTGTTGATGTCGCGCTGGTCGGCGTTGCGGTCACGTCGATCCTTGCGAATATCGGTTCTGTCGTTTCGAACATCCCGCCTGTCCTGGTGAATGTCCTTGCGGTCATTGTGGATATCCCCGGACTGCGCGGTAGTTGCGGTAGCTGGCGGCGGAACGGCCGAAGATTGAGCCCATGCGCCAGCCGAAAGCAGGGCCGCAGCGGCAATTCCGAAAAAACTTCGTCGAATAACTCGTTCGATCTTCATGTCGTTCTCTCCTCGGGGCTAGGTGAATATCGCTTGCACTCCGTTGAACACGGCGAAATCCGAAAAGTTGCAGAGCGTCTGTATTTTTTATTTATTCCATTCGCAAGAAAACATCCTAAGGTCAATAAAAATAGCGATATGCGGGAACAGGGTAATTCGCGAACGTTTGGAAATGGGTCGCGGAAAATGATCTCCCATGTGTTCGCCGGACTTCTATTTTTTATTCTTATTATCTTGATCGAGGGATTTGGATGCGGCGTCGAGAATCCCATTGAGAAAGCGCGCGGATTCGGCGGTGGAGAATTTTTTGGCGAGCTCGAGGGCCTCGACGATCACGACTTTTATGGGTGCTGTGCCGGAACGAAGCTCGTAAATCGCCAGCCGCAAAATGCCGCGGTCAATTTCCGGCATGCGTTCGATGCGCCAATTCTTTGAGAGCATTTCGATGGTGGTATCGTTGGCTTCGGCCTGCGCCACAGCGCCCTCAAAAAGCTGATTGGCGAAACGCCGCGTCGATTCCGCCGCGCGTGCGGACTTCCAGAAGGATTCTTCAACACGCGCCGGCGACTTATGGTTCATGTCCCACTGAAAGAGCATTTGCAGCGCGCATTCGCGGGATTTGCGTCGAAGAGTCATTTCTTGTGGCGTTTTCCGTGGCGTGATCCATGGCGTGGCGCGCGCGGCTTCGATTTGCGCGAGCCGCTCGATGCAAGTGCAGGATTGGGCGCGAGTTTCGAGAGCAGATTCGCCATTTCGATTGCTGCGAGGCCCGCGTCGAACCCTTTATTGCCGCTTTTCAGCCCCGCGCGATCGATGGCCTGTTCGAGCGTATCGCACGTGAGGACGCAGAATGCCATGGGCACGCCCGTGTCCAGCTGCGCGATTTGCACGCCGCGCGCAACTTCTGCGCAGACATGCTCGAAATGCGCGGTCTCACCGCGAAGCACGCATCCGATACAAATGATAGCGTCGCAATGGCCGGATTTCCCCAATTTTTTCGCGGCGACGGGAATCTCGAACGAACCGGGAACGCGAACCAGTTCAATTTGATTTTCCGTGGCGCCCGCGCGTTGCAGCGCATCCAGTGCCCCAGTCAGAAGGCGTTCGGTAATGAAGCTATTGAAGCGGCTGACGACAATTCCGAAATGGCGTCCAACGGCGTAAAGTTCGCCCTGAATTTGTCGGGGTCGAAGTTTCCGCGGCCTTTTTTCAGGCCTCTTGTCCGCCATGGCCTATTTTCCCTTGAACTGCGCGGGACGCTTTTCGATGAACGCGCGCGTGCCTTCGCGCATGTCTTCGGTGGCGCAGCAAAGGCCGAACAGCGTGGCTTCGAGGAAAAGGCCCTCTTCCTGCGGCATTTCCATCCCGTGCTCGATAGCTTCCATCGCGAACTTGACCGCGAGCGGCGCGTTTGCGGCGATTTTTTTGGCGATCGATTCCGCAGTGGGAATCAATTCCGCCTGCTCGACTACACGATTGACTAAGCCGACGCGAAGCGCTTCATCGGCGGAAATCATTTCTCCGGAAAGAATCAACTCGTGCGCGGTCCCTTTGCCGCACAGACGTGCGAGCCGTTGCGAGCCTCCATAGCCTGGAATGATGCCGAGTTTCACTTCAGGCTGGCCAAGCCGCGCATTTTTGCTCGCAATGCGCATCGTGCAAGAGAGCGCAAGCTCGCAGCCCCCTCCCAACGCGAATCCATTGATCGCCGCAATCGAAGGTTTACCCATGGTTTCGAGACGGTGAAAAATTTCCTGCCCGAAAAGCGAGAAATCCTTCCCGTCGACGGGCGTACGCTGGGCGAGTTCGTTGATGTCCGCGCCCGCGACGAACGATTTTTCGCCTACACCTGTCAAGATCAGCACGCGCACCGACGAATCGTCGCGCGCATGATTCAATGCGTCGCCCAATTCCTCGACCGTCTTGCGATTGAGCGCGTTCAATACCTTTGGACGATTGAACGTGATGTAGGCAATCTGGTCTTTTATTTCGAACAGAAGATTTTCATAGGGCATGGGCGCTGCTCCGTCGCTCGAATGGGTACATTATGTGAGTTGTATCGCTTTCGGCTTTGCCGGGTCCGAATAATCGTAAAATCCGCGGCCCGCCTTGCGCCCATTCCATCCGGCGAGAACCATGCGCTTGAGCAGCGGCGGCGGCGCGAAACGCGCTTCCTTGAATTCGTCGAACATAATATTTGCGATGTAATAGGTGGTGTCGTTGCCGACGAAATCGAGCAGCGTCAACGGGCCCATGGGATAACCGCAGCCGAGCTTCATGGAATTGTCTATGTCTTCGATGGACGCAACGCCCTGTTCCAGCACACGCACCGCATCGAGAAGATACGGCACCAGCAAGCGATTCACGATGAAGCCCGTGCGGTCGGAGGTGCGCACAGGCACTTTTCCCACGCGGCCCGCGAAAGCGATTGCATCTTCGAAAACTTTTGCATCCGTGGCGATGGTGCGAATCACTTCAACCAGCTTCATCAACGGTACAGGATTAAAAAAGTGCAACCCGATGAAACGATCCGGACGGCCCGTCATAAATGCCATCTCGGTAATCGAGAGCGACGACGTGTTGCTCGCGAAAATCGTGTTTTTCGAACAAATTTTGTCGAGAGCGGAATACAGCTCGCGCTTATCCGGTAACTGCTCAATGATCGCTTCGACAACCAAGTCGGCGTCTTTCAAGTCTTCGAGTTCAGTCGTGCCGCGCAGACGCCCTCGCGTCGCGTCGCGATCCACGGCCGATAGTGTTCCCTTTTCGACGAATTTATTCAGGCTCTTATCAATGGATGCGAGACCTTTAGTAAGGCGCTCCTCGCTCACTTCGCGGACCACCACCGTGCACCCAGACTGCGCCGCAATTTGGGCGATTCCAGAGCCCATCAAGCCGCAGCCTACGACCCCCACTTTTTCAATTGCCATTCGTTCTCCTCTTTCAATCGCTCTCTAGAATTATGAATTCGTATACCAAGAAGACTATGACATCGATTCGACGATCATCGCTATTCCCTGCCCTCCGCCAATGCAGGCAGTCGCGAGGCCGTAGCGCTGGTTTCGCCGCCGCAATTCAAGCAGTAGCGTGAAAACCAGCCGCGTGCCCGTGGCTCCGAGAGGATGTCCGAGAGCGATTGCGCCGCCATTTACGTTCGTCTTATCGCGATTGAGACCCAGCACCTTTTCGACAGCGAGATATTGCGGCGAAAATGCCTCGTTCACTTCGATCAAATCGATTTGATCGAGCGTTAGGCCCGCCAGTTCGAGAGCCTTGCGCGTAGATGGCACGGGGCCGATGCCCATCAGTTTCGGTTCAACTCCGGCGGTGGCCCACGAAACAATCCTGCCAAGCGCTTTCCATCCGCGATCCTTGGCGACTTTTGCATGCGTCAAGACGACGGCGGCGGCGCCATCGACAATTCCGCTGGCGTTTCCGGCGGTGACGATTCCATCTTTGCGAAATGCCGGAGGTAGAGCCGAAAGAATCTCCATCGTCGTCTCAGGGCGGCGATGATCGTCCTGCGAGACCATGTGAGCTTTCTTGCCCTTGCCCACTTCGACGGGCACGATTTCCTCTTTCATGCGGCACGCGCGGAACGCCGCTTCTGCCGCTTGCTGGCTGCGCAAAGCGTATTCGTCAGCCGCCTGCCGCGTAATGCCGTGCTCGACGGCGAGATTTTCCGCTGTATCGGACATCGTACAGCCGCTGATCGGATCGTAGAGCCCGGACATCAGAGAGTCTTCGAGCTTGCCTTCGCCAAGCCGGAAACCGCTGCGCGCCCCGCGAATCACGTGCGGGCACTGCGTCATATTTTCCATTCCTCCGGCGAGAACCGTCTTCGCTTCGCCAAGAAGAATTCGTTGTGCAGCTTGACTGATCGATTCGACGCCTGAGCCGCAGAGCCGATTCACCGTCACGGCCGGAGTTTCGATTTTCAGGCCTGTTTTCAATCCCACGTGACGCGCGCCGTAAATTGCGTCTGAGCTCGTCTGCATCACATTGCCGAATACGACGTGCTCGATCTCGCTGGGATCGACGTTGGAGCGCTTCACCGCTTCCTTCGCGGCGGCAACGCCCAAATCAATGGCAGTGACGCCTGCAAATTCGCCGTTGTAACGCGTCATCGGCGTGCGCGCTCCGGCGAGAATCACCACATCCGTGGGAAACATGGTTCCTCCTAAATTTATGGATCTTCTGTATGAATTAATTCGATTGCGGCGCGGCCAGGATGACTACCGCATTGCCGCCACGATGTTTTACCTCGTCCAATCCAACTTCTGCGCGGTTGATCCATTCCGTAACGCGATCTTCGTTTTCGTCCGCCGGACGGGCGCCGGCATCGGCTACCACAGCGCTCAAACTCACAGACGCTCCCGCCCAGGCAGGTTGCACCTGCGCTGCGGCCTGCCGCAATTTCTCCGCGATTGGCTCTCCTTTTTCGCGCGACGTGTCCGGCAACACGAAAGCGAGAGACCAAGCGGTATACTTCACAGCCAGATCTCCCTGACGAATTAATGGCTCCAGCGCCCGAGCCACCTGATTCATGTAAGCTTCCAAGGCAGTATCACCCTCCTGCCTGAGTATTTCCGCGCCGCGATCCAGTTGCAGGATGACAAGGGTTAGCGCCGTACCCTGCACGCGCGAGCGTTTTGATTCCGCGAGCAAGCAATCGATGTACGCCCCGCGCCCAAGCAATCCCGTTTTCTCGTCGGCCACGGCAAGCGTGCGGACAAGCGAGCGCAGCCGCGTGTGGTTCACGGAGATCATTACCTGGTCGCCGACAGCTTGAAGAAAATAGCTTTCATTTGGCTTCCATTGGCGCGGAGAGTTGTCGCCAACGAACAGCACGCCCGCCGCTTCTTGCGTATCTTTGTCCGTCAGAGCGACGCCCAGCACCGTGTCCACATCGAGTTCCTTCAAATCGTGCAGATGCTCAGAGGTGGTCGAGATCCCGCCGATTGAGTCCTTGGACGAATTCGCCAGCCCAACGGCAATCTTCGCCAGCGCATTGACGCTTGCCGGTTTTAATCCGGGGAATGCGTATTCCGTCGTCATCTGCGGCGTTTCGCCTGGCGCGCTGATCACTGCCACACAGCGCCGCACGGTGAGGTATTTGCCGATTTCGCGCACGGCCGTGCCGAGCACTTCGCGCGGAGTCACTTCCCGATACATTAAACGCGTGACTTCTGCTATCTCCGCCAAATCACGGTGCGTATCCGCCGCCGAGGAAGTAATACTTGCCGGGGCTTGCGCTACAGCTGGGGCCACCGGCTTTGTCCGGCCGTGGCCTCCTTTCGGCCACCAGTTTGCCCGTTCGTAAAGCATTCGCAGACGCTCGTTGCGATCCTCGTGGCCAGGAAACAGTTCCGCAATGCGCTGGAGACGTTCCGTCGCCTTGTTCTGCAATGAGTACTGGAGAAAAATCTCAGCTTGAACGATCAAGTCGTCCAGGGCGCGCTGCGATTTTTCTTCGTCCGTTGCAGGAGCGCGCGCCACGTCGCCAACCCCGCCAGTTCCGAGCGAAGCCGTCTGCGCATTGCCGGAAGCTTTTGCCGCGCGCGCATTGATGGAGCGCAGAAATGACGCGCTGGCCTTCCCTTCGAGCTTCGAAATGCGTTCGTGGATGCGATAGTCATAGGGATCGATCTCAACCAGACGGTCAATCGCTTCGCAGGCCGCTGGAATCTTGTTACTCTCCAGATCCAAGTCGAACAATCGGACCAGCGAGTCGAAATACTTGACTTCGCGATTCATGGAGTCGTATAGCTTCGCCGAGAATTCCGCCAGAGCAAGCGACTTCGGATTCGCATCCGCCAGCAAGTCGATAGAAGATGCGAAACTGTTCTCACC
>DASZCH010000001.1:0-12887 GCA_035943235.1 Candidatus Acidiferrales bacterium | reverse complement strand
ATCATAAGGAGCCAGTTCGTTAAGCGTCGCAACAACGTCATCGAAGGTGTAAGTCTTCAACGCAGGTTGGCCGCCGGGACCCCCGTGAAAAATCCTGCAGAAATCATCGAGCGATTTCCGATCGTTGGTCAATTTGCGCAGCGTCGTGTCCACGTCCAGCCAGATCAGCGTGCCTTCATCATAATAATCCGTGCTGCGCCGCCAATTCGCCCACTGCGGAGCCGCGAAATAAAGGAGCTGCGCCGCGTCCGCCGTATCCTGCAGCGACCGCCATTCGCGTCCCGGACGATGATCGAGGTTCGCCGCAACGTCCGCGAGATGTTCGCGAAGCTGCTCCGAAGTCCACAGGCCGCTGCGCGCTGAAAGCATTTCGCCCCAGTATTGCGTCAGGCCCTCGTAAACCCACAGCAGGTCGCCCTTCATCGGCGTGTTGTAATCGGTCGTCGCCAGTCCCGCCGGACGACGGAATTTGCCGTTCCATGAATGCGTGAACTCGTGCGGCAATAAATCGGCGTTTGTGATTCGCAACGTTGGATCGATCATCGTCCGCTCATCCACGCGATCATCGCTCGATTCATGATGCTCCAGGCCGAAGTGCGCCACGTTGTCGCTCAGCGTCAGCAGAAAATGGTAATCGCGATAATGCCGCGAGCCGAAAAGTGCGCCCGTCTCCGCAACCAGCCTCTTATAGTTGAGTTGCGTCTCCGCGGGCATTTCGAGCGCTTCTGGGCTGTCAGCCGCCATGTCGATTTCATGCGACGGCGTTTGGCCCGGCGTCAGTTGAATGACGCGAAAATAACGCCCCGAAAGCACAGGTGAATCGACCAGTGTGTTGAGCGGCGCAGGCTTGAAAATAATTTCGTTGCCGGACTCTTTTTCAACGGGCAACGCCGTGCCGAATTTCCAGCCTTCGGGCAGGCGAAGACTCGCGTCGAAAGTCAATTCGCGCACCGGCCGGCCTTTCGGATAGAGCACCTGATTCCAACTCAGCACGTCGAGCTGCGCCGTGGCCGACGCTCCGGCGGAAAATCCGGAAGCGGGCGCGGTGAGCAGAAAGTCCAGCGCGACGTGCAGCGAATCGGCACCTGCGGGAATATCGACGTGAATCGTGAACATATCCACCAGGTCCCGCCGCCACGCGATGCGCTTGCCGTTCGCAGTGAATTCCATGCCCGCCACATCTGTGATCGGGCCGTCCGGCGCATGCTCACCGGGAATCCATGCGGGATAAAAAAGCGTCAGCGGGCCTGGATGAACGGGAATCTCTTCGGTGGCATGCAGAATTTTCTGCGGCGCGTGCGTCGCATCCACGGCCAGACGAATTGCTCCCGGCGCGCTTTGCCCCGCGGCTCGCCGGCTGCATGAAAGCCCGCACGTCAATGCAAAGATTCCCAGAAAAGCCGCAGTCCTGCGCCTTCCCTCTGACCCCTCGAACATGATTCTCCTTTGTAAGCGCTTACTCGCTTGCCAGCCCGAAGAGCCGGTCCATAAATGATTGCCATAGGAGGGCGGGGCTTTAGCCCCGCCGTCAATGGCCTAAAAAATGGGCTTTAGCCCCTGAAGCCAGCGTTGTGTCTTCGGTACAGTATTTACAAGACAGCTCGAAACAAAATCGGTCCGTGGCCGATCCGCTTTCCCTGCCTTCATGCCGCCGGCGTTGCCATCTTCCTCGCCGGATTGAAAAACGGCAAATTTGCAACGGTCACAGCCACGCGATGCCGCACCGCTTCCACCGTGAACTCCATTTTCAGTCTCGCCCCCGGCTTCGAATACTCGGTGGCAACGCTCGCGAGCGCAATCATCCTCTTCAACGTAGGCGACCACGTTGTCGAAGTAGCTTTTCCGATGTGCATTCCGCCCGCATCGTAAACCGGCACAGCAACGCGCGACGCCGTGCTTTGCACTTGCGGCGCAAGTCCGATCTTGTCGTAGAGCGCCTCCACTTCGTCCCAGTTAATATCCAGCCCAATGAACTGCCGTTTCGGGCCGCGTTTCTGCTCTTCAATCAGCGCCTCGCGCCCCACGAAGTGCTCCTTCTCCAGATTCACCATGCGGCCCAGCCCGATTTCGTACGGCGAATATTTCTGCGACTCGATCAGCGCCTTCTTGCTGCTCGTGTAATCCACTTCAATCAGCAGCAGGCCCGCTTCGATGCGCGCCACATCCAGTGCCAGCATTCCAGTGGGATGCAAATCGAATTGCCCGCCCTTCGCAGTCAGTTCATCCCAGACTTTCGGCGCTTCGTTCCACGGCATCCAGATTTCGTAACCCAGATCGCCCGTGTAGCCCGTTCGCGAAATATCCACGGACACGCCTGCAATTTTCCCATGCGTCACGCGAAAATATTTCAGGTTCGCAATGTCCGCTTCCGCAATTTGGCGCAGCAGCCGCGCGGACGTCGGACCTTGCAGCGCCAGCGCCGCTATCTTTTCCGAAATATCCTCAATTTTCACGTCGAGCCCCAGCGCATTCTGCTCGAACCACCGCAAACTCGGATCCGCCGCCGTCCACCGGTACGTATTTTCGTCGAGCCGCGAAATCGTCCCGTCGTCCACCACTTTGCCTTGCTCATCGCACCAGCAGCAGTAAATCACTTGGCCCACGGCCACTTTCCGAATGTCGCGCGTAATCACGCGATTCACAAACGTCGTCGCGTCCTTGCCCGTGATCCAATATTTGTAGAGTGGCGTCACGTCAATCAGCGCCGCCGCGTTCCGTATCGCGTTATATTCGTGCTCGTGATGCGCTTCATACGCGCTCACCGTGTAGTAGCCGGACCATTCGCGATAATTCAAGCTCTCGCAAAGCTTGAACGTCCTCTCATGTACCGCCGTCCCTATGGGCACGTTGTTTCTCCGATCCAGCGTGATTTTGCGCCCAGATTATAGTGCCCGCCCTCGACCGCTTCAAGTCGTGCGCGCGTTTGCGAGGCGACAGAATCGTAATAGAATGCCCAATCGCACAAGGCAGTCACGAGGTGCAAGCGTGTCAAAAGGATCCCACATAGTGTGGATATCGATGCTACTAATTAGCCCGATTATGATGGCCCAAGCTCAAGATGCCTCTCCCGCGAACCTCACGAAATTGAGGACGCTGGTCGTAACTTCCGAGCCGGGCTCGGACGATGTGGTCGCCGTACCCCCGGCCACCTCACAGATGTTCGGCAGAAAACATCCAACAGGCGTGAGCGTCAACCTGCAAGCTTGGCTTGAAACGGAGGCGGCACTCAACGGTTTACAATCAACAGATGCGCATCCTTGGCACATCATCATCACCTACGACCAGTTTGACGAAGACGGCGACAATGTGCACAGCGGTACGTACGAGGAATTCTGGGCCGGACCAAAGGAGTACAAGCGAATCTATAGGAGCGATGATTTCAACCACATCGACTACGCGACCGATCGCGGGTTGTTTCGCACCGGAGATCAGCGCTGGCCCAACCGGTTTGAATTGCAGGTCCGGGACGAGATCATTGCTCCGTTTTCTTACGCGACCACTCTAAGAGATGTTCGCGCGGCACGGGAAGAGCGAACCTTCAGCGGATACAACCTTGTATGTGTCTTGATCGAAAAGAACTCAATGAGGCTCAGTGATCCGACCCAATACTGCTTTGAGCCCGACGGTTCTGTGCTTCGTTACAGTCGCGGTTGGGGCTGGTTCCAGACCACATATAACCGAATTGTGTTATTTCAAGGCAGAAACGTCGCGCAGGATGTTGAAGTGACCGATGGTGGAAAGCCGTATCTCAAGTTACATGTGAAAACAATAGAGCCACTTTCAAATGCCACTGAAGCGGATTTTACTCCCCCGCCGGATGCAGTTGGGCCAATCGGCGGGAGAATATCTGGCGTTGTTCCAGCGCTGATAAAATGGCCGCCCGCTCAAATTCCGGATTCGCTCCGTGGGCAGCGCGTTTCTGTGGAAGTAGAGTTCGTGATCGGGACAAACGGTCACGTCATAAGTGCCCACGCAATTAGCGGACCGAAAGAAGGCCAAAAGGCATGCGAAAACTCGGTGCGGAAATCACTGTGGGAACCCTATTTCGTGCTTGATAAGCCGGTTGAGGTCCAAGCAAAAACCAGCTGCGATTTTCAGTAGCATTAGTTTCCGTACTCCCCATATACTCCAGCGCGCCACCGAGGTACGCAAATAGGTAGCGATCTCGCGCATAAAAGTTCGCATAGCACCATGCCCAAATCCTACGACGCAATCATCATCGGCGGCGGCCACAACGGCCTGGTGAACGCGGCGTATCTCGCCCGCGCTTCGCAGGACAACCGTCTATCGTGGTGTGTGAACATGCATGCCAACTCGAACTGGTATAAAGTGGAGGCATGCTGAAGGCAGTAATCTCGATCGTTTTCTTGGCAACTGTTGCCAATACATGCGCTTCATCGGCACAGGCGAAAAGCAAGACCGTCAAACCGAAGCTGGCGGTAGTGATCCAAAGCGCGAGGTTCGCATACAGCATTAAGGAGAGTATCGGTCTCGAAATTCAGCTTAAAAACACAGGAAAAAAACCTCTGCTTGTATGCCGCTACTTGGGATGGGCCCCCGGGCATACGGAACTACGAGTGGTTAGCAGCAATGGCGAGGATGTCCACACGAACTTTTTCCCGGATGAAGTCCCACCACCGCCAGGAGACAATGACTTTGTAGCCCTCAATCCCGGCAAGTCCCTTGCGGTTGAGTTTAGCGATGTCGCGACAGACTTGGTCAACACACCTGGTCCATACATTATTTTCGTAACGTACAGGAGCCCCGTGTCAAAAGAATGGGCTCAGGAATACCTCCATCTTCCACATCTGGCGTTGTGGTCGCGTGAACGCGGCACGATTGTGTCCAACAAAATCACAATCGAAATAACAAAGTGATGGCCCCTTCTCTTTGGCGGGCCGCTTGAGTCCTTGTCGCGTCCACTCTCCGCCTGTAAAATGTCCGTTCTTTTCGTGCGCGCCAATGCCACCTGCTGCGGCCGCTCGCTGCGGGCATTAACGGCGGCGCTTTCTTAGCGGGTTACCGCGACGGTTTTTCAGGGGGTCGGAGCTTCAGCTCCGACATAAACGTTCTTGCTGTTGAGGGGCTTTAGCCCCTGAAGGTAAGTTCGTAACGCGTAGCACCATGCCCAAATCCTACGACGCAATCATCATCGGCGGAGGCCACAACGGCCTGGTAAACGCGGCGTATCTCGCCCGTGCCGGCAAAAAAGTGCTCGTCCTCGAACGCCGCTACGTCCTCGGCGGCGCCGCCGTCACCGAAGAAATCATCCCCGGCTTCAAATTCTCCGTCTGCTCTTACGTTGTTTCGCTGCTTCGCCCTGAAATCATTCGCGACCTCGACCTCCCGCGCCACGGCCTCGAAATCCTCCCGCTCGACGGCACTTTCACCCCGATGCCCAACGGCGACCATCTCTGGCGCGTCAACGACCACGCGAAAACCCGTCGCGAACTCGTCCGCCATTCTCGCCGCGACGCCGAAGCCTACGACGAATTCGGTAAGCAAATGCTGCAGATGTGCCGCTTCGTCAAACCGCTCCTCGGCATGGTTCCTCCCGACCCCACTTCACTTAATCCCGCCGGCCTGAAAAAATTAATGTTTCTCGCAAAACGCTTTCAGTCCCTCGCCGCGGAAGACAAATACAATCTCGTCCAGCTCATGACCATGTCCGCCGCCGATTTCCTCGATCAGTGGTTTGAGACGGACGTCCTCAAAGCCACCATGTCCGCCTCCGGAATCATCGGCACATTTCTCGGCGTGCGCTCGCCCGGCACCGCCTACGTTCTCCTTCATCATTACATGGGCGAAATTGACGGAGCCTTTCGCGCTTGGGGATTCAGTCGCGGCGGCACCGGCGCGATTTCCAACGCCATCGCTGACGCTGCCCGCGAAGCCGGCGCGGAAATTCGCACGGAAGCCCCCGTCGCGCAAATCACCATGCGTGCCGGACGCGCCACCGGCGTCGTGCTGCAAAGCGGCGAGGAGATTCAAGCGAAGATTGTCTCGTCCAGCGTCGACCCCAATCTCACGTTCCTGAAAATGATGGATCCCCGCGCCCTGCCTGACGAATTTGTCGAAGAAGTGCGGCGCTACAAATATCGCGGCTCGTCCGGCAAAGTGAATCTCGCCCTTGATGCGCTTCCCGATTTCAAATGCTTGCCGGGCCCCGGACGCCATCTTCGCGGCGCGATTTCCATTTCGCCCTCGGTCGAATACATGGAGCGCGCCTACGATCAGGCGAAATACGGCGAATTTTCGCATCATCCGTATATCGACATTGTGATTCCCAGCCTCACCGATCCTTCCGTCGCGCCGCCCGGCAAACACGTGATGTCCTGCTTCGTGCAATACGCTCCTTACAAATTGAAAAATGGCGATTGGCCCGCGCGCCGCGAAAACTTTGGCGACGCGGTCATCAACACCATCGCCGAATTCGCGCCCAATTTGAAAAACATCATCATCGGCCGCCAGGTTCTCACGCCTTACGACATCGAAGAGCAGATCGGCCTCACCGAAGGAAATATTTTTCAGGGCGAACTGTCGCTTGAACAGCTTTTCTTCTTGCGTCCTGTCGCGGGCTGGGCGCGTTACCGCACGCCGGTCGACAACCTTTATATGTGCGGCTCCGCGACGCATCCCGGCGGCGGAATCATGGGCGCGCCGGGCCGCCTGGCGGCAGTCGAAATCTTGAAAGACATGGGAGCGCGCTAGCCCGTGACGATTTTTCTTTTACTTTGTCATTCCGAACCCGGTCGCCTGCTTTTGGCGAACGTCGGTGAGGAACCTGCTGTTGTTTTGGTTTGCGCCGCGAGACGACCGGGAACCTACAAACTTGTCATCCCGAACCCGTTCGCTGCCTTCGCGAACGGTGTGAGGGATCTGCTTTTGGCTTCGTCAGGGCATGACTTCACCCGTGCCGTTTCGTCGCCAACTTAAATGCGGCTTCAGCCGCTGAGGGCCGTTTCATTTATGGGTTCGCATAAAGTCGTCATCATCGGAGCCGGCCACAACGGCCTCGTCGCCGCGTTTTATTTGGCGCGCGCCGGATTCAAGCCGCTCGTTCTCGAAGCGCGCCCGGTCGTCGGCGGCGCCGCAACCACGGAGGAATTTCATCCTGAATTTCGCGCGTCTGTGCTCGATGGCGTGTCGGGCCCAATCGCGCCCGCAATCGCGAAGGACATGCAACTCGAGCGTCACGGCGCGCAATGGCTCGATCCGAAATGCCGCGTCTTTGCCCCGTCACCCGATGGCCGCGCGCTGATTTTACATTCGAGCACGTATCGCACACTCTCGCGTATCGCCGCGTTCTCGCGAAATGACTCTTCAAAATATCTCGAGCTGGCCAACATTTTAGCCGGCGCGCAAAAATTCATCTCTGGCCTGCTGACCATGCCTCCGCCGGAAATCGACCGTCCCACTTCCGCCGACATTTGGAATTTGCTCGGAGCGGGAAGAGCATTCCGCAAGCTCGGCAAACGCAACATGCAGCGTTTGCTGCGATGGGGCCCGATGGCCGTCGCCGATTTCGTCGCGGAATTTTTCGAGACGGAATTATTGCGCGCCGTCATCGCCGCGCGAGGAATTTTCGGCGCCGCCGCGGGTCCATGGTCCGCGGGCACGACGGCTCTTCTTCTGTTGCGCGTCGCCGCAGGCGGGCTGCCCGACGGCGGCCCAATCTATGTCCGCGGCGGAATGGGCGCGCTCTCCGGAGCGATGGCCGCAGCCGCGAAGCAAGCTGGCGCCGAGATTCGCACCTCCGCCGAAGTCGCGCGCATCCTCATCAAAGATGGCGCCGTCACGGGAGTCGCGCTGAAAAGCGGCGAAGAAATTTCCGCCACGGCCGTCGTTTCCGCTGCCGATCCCAAACGCACATTTCTAAAATTAATCGAGCCTGTCCATCTCGCGCCGAGCTTCCTCGGACAGATGCAGCACTACCGCTGCCAGGGAACTGTCGCGCGGATTCTATTCGCGCTCGACGGCCTCCCGGCTTTCACCGCGCTCAAAAATGAACGTGACGAAAACGCCGCGCTCACCGGCCGCATTCACATCGGCCCCGAAATCGATTACCTCGAACGCGCGTTCGACGACTCGAAGTACGGCAACTTTTCCCGCGCTCCATTTCTCGAAGCCACCATCCCCTCGCTCCTCGACCCGTCACTCGCTCCAAACGGCAAGCATGTGATGTCCGTGCACATGCAATACGCCCCCTATAAAATTAACGCGTGTCATCCCGCCCGCCCTGAGGAACGAAGGGAACCCGCTCGCGCCTCTGGCGAGCGGTGTGAGGGACCTGCTGTTTCCTCGGCTGCATCTCCCTCGAATTGGCCCTCTCAACGCGACGCTCTCGCCGACGCCGTCATCAAGACCCTCGCCGAATACGCGCCCGATTTTCCGTCGAAAATCATCGCCGCGCGCGTCATCACGCCGCTCGACCTCGAGGAAACCTACGGCCTCACCGGCGGCCACATTTCCCACGGTGAACTCGCCCTCGATCAACTCTTCACCATGCGCCCACTCATCGGCTGGGCGCGTTATAGCACCCCCATTCGCGGCCTCTTCCTCTGCGGCCCCGGCACGCACCCCGGTGCCGGCCTCACCGCCGCCTCCGCCCTCAACGCCTCCCGCCAAATTATCAAGTCCCTCCGCAAATAGTCGCGAGCCTTTCGTAGGGGCGGGGCTTGCCCCGCCCGGCGCTTTTCGCAACGCCTCCCGTCAGATGTAGCTCACGTCCCGCCCTGCGCTTTTCGCCGGGCTGACGTGAGGTCTTTCGTTGCCTTGTGTTTGTGGTTGCCCATCATTTGCGTCGTATGCGAAGGGTACGCCACCGGACGGTCAATTACTTCCGCACGTGCCTTCCTGTAATAAACCGTTGCGGAATAAAACCCGCCGCTACAAAAAGCCACGCACCAGCGAGAATCTACCTGCCAGTCTTCCCGTTTTTTCCTTGACAATGTAGTTATAATATAGTACACATGAATGGACGTTTTGCCTTTTAAAGCCACCTCGCGGTGGCTTTTTCGCTTTTTTGGCAGAAGTGCTGAGGAAAGGACGGCAGAGAGCGACTGCATAAATAACACGTGGCAACGAAACCACTCGCGATCATCGCAAGCATCACAAACCCCAGTCCTTCCCGCGGCCAAGGGGAACAATCCGTACACAAAACACAAGTCGCGCGAATTCAACTCGCTGAAAATAAATCACGTGAGAGTTTCTAATCGGGACTAGAATGCGACTTTTCCGCTCACCTGAAACTTGGCTCGCTGCGATCTGCTTCCAATATCCGTCTGCTCGTCACCTGCTTGCCCGTCATTATTTTTTAATCGAGTTTCTATGGGGAATTAGAAATTGAGCCAACTCACTGAAAATAAAGATCGGACGCCAGGTCTAATCGAGTTTTTTCGACGCTTTTTCTTGTTCAATGTTCATTTCCGGACACGGCCTCGTACAACGCCGTCTGCCGCGCATCTCGATCCATACTGGGCTATAATTGCCACTTCGCCAGTCCCGCAAACCGCTCTTAGGAGGCACTAGCACTATGACATCCCCGGCAAGAACGCTCGACCCCGGCGAATTCAAGAACGAGCCCATTCGCGATTTCTCGAAGTCCGAAAACCGCTCGGCCATGGAAGCGGCGCTCCACAAAGTCGGCGCCGAACTCGGCCGGGAATATCCGCTGATCATCGGTGGCGAGAAAATCTCCACCCCGGAAAAAACGCAGTCGATGAATCCTTCCCATCCCAGCCAAATCGTCGGGATTTTTCAGAAGGGCACCATCGAGCTTGCGAATCAGGCGATCGAAGCCGCGGACAAAGCGTTCGCGCACTGGAAAATGGTCCCGGCCGCGAAACGCGCCTGGTATTGCTTCGAAGTCGCGGAAGTTCTCAGGAAGCGCCGGTTCGAAATGAACGCGTGGCTCTGCTACGAAACGGGAAAAACATGGACCGAAGCCGACGCGGACACAGCGGAACTGATCGACTTCTGCGAATTTTACGCGCGCGAAATGCTGCGCCTCGGCGGTCCGCAAAAACTTGTTCCGAATGCAGGAGAGAAAAACCACCTCGTTTACATTCCGCTGGGCGTTGGCATCGTGATTCCACCGTGGAATTTCGCGGCCGCAATTATGGGCGGGATGACGCTGGCCGCGATTGTCACGGGAAACACGGTGGTCGTGAAGCCGTCGAGCGATTCCCCAACCGTCGCCGCATTTTTCATGGAAATTCTGAACGAAGCCGGCGTGCCGAAAGGCGTCGTGAATTTCTTCACGGGTCCGGGAAGCACGGCGGGTGACGCGCTCGTGTCGAATCCGAAGACGCGCTTCATCGCCTTCACCGGCTCGATGGAAGTTGGTTTGCGCATTGGTGAAATGGCCGCGAAAAAGCAGCCCGGACAAATCTGGATCAAGCGCACCGTTCTCGAAATGGGTGGCAAGGACGCCATTATTGTCGATGACGAAGCCGATCTCGACGCAGCCGCCGAAGGCGTCGCGCAATCGGCGTTCGGCTATCAGGGACAAAAATGTTCCGCGTGTTCGCGCGCCATCGTGTCCGAGAAGATTTACGACAAATTCATCGAGAAGCTGATTCCGCGCGTCAAAGCCATGAAAGTCGGCCCAGCCGAAGATGGAAATAATTTCATGGGCCCGGTGATCAACAAATCCGCCATGAAGACGATTTTGGAGTATATCGAAGCCGGAAAAAAGGAAGGGCGTCTCCTCACCGGCGGCGGCGCAGCCGGCAGCGACGGATATTTCATCGAGCCGACCGTGATCGCGGACGTCAAGCCGAACGCAAAAATCGCGCAGGAAGAAATTTTCGGCCCGGTCCTTGCCGTGATGCCTGCAAAAGATTTCGACCACGCGCTCGAAATCGCGAATGGCACTGAGTACGGCTTGACCGGCGCGGTCTACACCAAGAATCCGAAGAAACTCGAGCGCGCGAGCGAGGAATTTCACGTCGGCAACTTATATTTGAACCGCAAGTGTACCGGCGCGAAAGTCGGCGTCCATCCCTTTGGCGGATTCAACATGTCCGGCACCGATTCAAAAGCCGGCGGCCAGGATTATTTGCTTTTGTTTTTGCAGGCCAAAGTCATCGCCGAAAACCTCTCCGCGAAATAACGGGCGTGATGGCACGTCCGAGAACTGGTTTCTTTGTTAGGGCACGCCTTCAGGCGTGCCGCAACGCACGGGTTCTCAATGCGGCTTTAGCCGCCGAGGTTTGCCATAGCGAATTTGCGAAAAGGGTCGTGCGGCTACTTCTGTGCGATGCCCTCGATGGGTTCCGTCGCGGGCCCGGGGGTAAGGCGGAAGGCGAAGCGCAGAATCAAATACGCTACGGGGCCGGTGGCGAGCAGCAGCGGCGAGTAGCGCATCACAAATGGCTCGCTGTAGAAAATTTTCACGGCGCACAAAATCGCGGGCAAAATGATAATTGCGGCGATTCCGATTCGTCCGCCGGGCATACGGAAACGCCGCGACGCGTCCGGCGCTTTCTGCCGCATGCGCCACGCGGCGACCAGCGTCATCAGCGAAGTCGCGATGCGCGTCCAAATGTAAATGTCGACCAGCGATACCACGTCGAGTCTGGCGAGCAAACAATAAACGACGACGGAAACGGCAATCGCGCGCGTCGGCGTTCCGAAGCGCGGATGAATTTTTCCGAGCCACGCTGGCAGAAACCCATCTTCGGCCATTGCGGCGGGAATTCGCGTGGTGTAGAGAATCGTGCTGTTCGACAGCGCGAGGGTGCCAATGATCGACGCGACGAGCATCGCGACGCCGAGCGATTCTCCTCCAACCATGCGCGACGCGGTCACGATGTATCCTGTGTTCCATTGCTGCCAATTGCCGAGCACCGCGATTGCCAGCGTCGCCGGCAGCGTGTAAGTGAGAATCGTCAGCGGCGTATTCCACACAATCAGGCGTATGAATGTGCGTTGCGGATCTTTCATTTCGCCGGTGACGCTCGAAAGCTGCTCATAACCCGCGTAATTCCACATGGCGAGCGCGAGGCCCGCGCCAAAAACTTCGCCGAGCGGTTTTCCCGGAGGCACGAGCGGAACCATTGGATCGTGATGCCAATGGAAAAGTGCGACCACGCAAAGCCAAATCACGGGAACGAAAACCGCGGCCTGTAAAACGACGGCGAACCAGCCCGCCGGTTTGATGCCGCGCGCATTGACGTACGCAAGCAACAGAAGAATCAGGCACGCGCCCGCCCATTTTCTGTTGCCGGTCAGTCCCGGAATGTAATCGCTGAGATAATCCATCAGCAGCACGCCATAAGTGCTGTTGAGCAGAAAAGTGCCGCTCCAGTTCCACCAGCCGCATTGAAATCCCCAGAAGTCTCCAAACGCGGTGCGGCTCCAACGATAAAAACCGCCCTGCACGGGCATGATGCTGTTCAGTTCGGCGGACGCGAGCGAAATGGGAATGCTCCAGAAGAACGGCACGAAAACCAGAAACAGCACGGCCATGCCGGGGCCGGAGCCTTTGAAAATTTCCTCATAGCCGAACGGGCCGCCGCATGTGTAGCCGTAAAAAACGGCGAGCAGCGGAAGAAAACCAATCTGGCGAATCGCGCTCTTTGCTGTTGGCGGGGGAATATAACCGGGCGCGACTGCCGCCGGACGTTTATCGTTGGATTTGGCGGCGCACATCGTCAGTGGACGCGAAGGCCCGCATCATAGTGAACGGCGCGCAGCTTTACAATCACATTCGACGCGACGCCTTCGCGGGTGACGTGCGCGACAGTATCTAAGGGCATCCGTCCACTTCTCAGCAGCAAAAACTACAAATGCATGTTCCGCTCGGGACGGACCGAGCGCGTGCTTTTTGTCGAAGTACCATTTACATTTTGTGGGATGGCCGCTAATGTGGAGTCCCCAGT